>NZ_JANSIP010000005.1:0-185945 GCF_047462175.1 Synechococcus sp. OH30
TTGGGAAGGGCTAGGCTTTGGCATGATTTGCTCCCTAGAACCAGAATCAGTCAGAGGGTGCTATCCATCCCCACCGTATAGACCGTGGGGAATTCCGCACCTTACGTTAACCCAGGGCTGAGCTGGCGGCTAGGGGAGCAAAGAGCTGCTTTTGCCTGCTCGCTCAGCTGCTGTAAGGCGCTGAAGGTGGGAAGCGGGATCCCTTCTCCTTCCGCCAGCCAGAGCCAGTACTCGATGTTGCCAGCGGGACCACTGATGGGCGACCAGGTATAGCCCTGCACCCGCCAGCCGCGGGCCACCGCCGCCTGCATTACCGTCTGCAGCACGCGGGCATGGATGGCCGGATCCCGCACGACTCCCCTTTTGCCCACCTGGCCTCGGCCGGCCTCAAACTGGGGCTTGACCAGCAGCAGAGCCTCCCGCGGCGACCGCAACAGCTTCCACAAGGGATCCAACACCTTGGTTAGGGAAATAAAAGAGAGATCCACCACGGCCAGATCCGCCCAGCTGGGGGTGGGCACCTCAGTTCCGTAGAGATCGGCTGGCTGCAGATAGCGCAAGTTGGTTCTTTCCTTGACAATCACCCGCGGGTCGCTTCGCAAAGACCAAGCCAACTGCCCATAGCCCACATCCACCCCATAGACCCGCTGCGCCCCCTGTTTGAGTAGGCAATCGGTAAAGCCCCCCGTAGAGATGCCCGCATCCAAACAAACACGGCCCTGCACCTGAACAGGAAAGGTCTGCAGCGCCCCCTGCAGCTTTTCTCCCCCCCGCGAGACAAAAGCAGGCTTGGACTGGATGTGGACCATGGGATCCCCGCTCACCCAGGCTCCAGCCTTCTCCGCCCGCACCCCATTGAGGAAAACTTCCCCTGCGAGGATGGCGCGCTGGGCCTGCTGGCGGGAAGAGAAATATCCCCGCTCCACCAACCAGCTATCCAGGCGCACCCGCTCGGCCATCTTGCTGCTGTTAACAGCTCCTACCCGATTTTCCAATTTCTCAGGATAGGAGAGCGGGATCCCTCTCGACCAGATCTGGCTTGGCGCCAGCAGAAATGGGCGGGGGATTAGCCAAACCGTCCGCTCACGTATTCTTCCGTCTCGCGATTGGCGGGAGAGTTGAAGATCTTCTCGGTGCGGTCAAACTCTACTAGCCGCCCATAACGGAACCCTTCCTCGTCAACTTCGGTGTTGAAGAAAGCCGTGAAGTCGGACACACGTGCCGCCTGCTGCATGTTGTGGGTGACGATGATAATTGTGTAGCGACGCCCCAATTCCTTCATCAGCTCCTCAATGCGCAGCGTTGAAATGGGATCTAGCGAGGCACAGGGCTCGTCCATCAGGATCACTTCCGGCTGAATGGCCAAGGTGCGGGCAATGCAGAGGCGCTGCTGTTGTCCGCCGGAGAGGGAAAGGGCGCTCATCCTCAACTTATCTTTCACCTCATCCCAGAGAACAGCCTGGCGCAGCGTGCGCTCCACCAGCTCGTCTAGATCCCCCTGGTAGCCATTGATCCGTGGCCCAAAGGCAATGTTGTCGTAGATAGACTTGGGGAAGGGGTTGGGCTTCTGAAATACCAAGCCAACCCGCCGCCGCACCTCAGAGGGATCCACATCTGGGTCGTAGATATTTTTCCCGTGAAAAATGACCGAGCCTTCTACCCTTGCTCCCGGGATGAGATCGTTCATACGATTAAAGCAGCGCAAGATGGTGCTCTTGCCGCAGCCTGAGGGGCCAATAAAGGCGGTGATGTGATTTTTCGGGATCTTCAGGGAAACCTGCTTAACCGCTAGGTGGGAGCCGTAGTAGACGCTCAAATCCCGCGTCTCTAGTTCAACCTCCAAACGGGTGGATTTCTCAGGAGAGTCGGATTTGCCAGAGAGTGGAGAGCGCATAGGAGTACCGAAGGAGATAACGTCACTGCAAAGCCTAGATTGAGTTAAAGCAACACGTGAGAGGGATTAGATGGTGATGGTTTCCTGCCGACGACTGACGATGAGCCGAAAACTGACCGTGGTGATCAACACCAAAATCACCAGAGCCAAAGCCCCTCCCCAGGCAATCTTCTGCTGGTTTTCAAAAGGAACGAGGGCAAAGTTGTAGATCAACACAGCCAGTGAAGCTACCGGTTTCAACAGACCGCTGGGCCAGAGGAAGCTAAACAAAGCAGTGAAGATCAGGGGCGCCGTCTCACCCGCAGCGCGGGCAATGGCCAACGTCACCCCCGTCAGGATCACCGGCAGAGCTGCCGGCAACACCACGCGAAACACCGTCTGCACTCGCGAAGCCCCCAGCGCATAGGCAGCAGCCCGCGTATCTGCCGGCACCAGGCGCAGCGCCTCTTCACAAGACAAAATAATGATGGGCAGGGTCAACACCGATAGAGCCACCCCGCCGGCGAGGGCCGAGAAGGTCTTGGTGGAGAGCACCAACACCCCGTAGGCAAACACCCCGGCAATGATAGAGGGAACCCCTGTCAACACCTTGATGATGAAGCGCAGAAAGGAAGCTATAGGTCTGTTTTGGCCAAACTCCGAGAGATAGATGGCAGCAAACAGTCCGATGGGGAAGGTGATGGCGATAGCAATCGACACCACAATAATTGTCCCCAGCACCGCGTTGCCAAATCCGCCCACCTGATCGCCGGGAGGAGGGGGAAGTTGGGTCAGCGCTTGCCAGTTCAAGCGCTCGATGCCTCTGGTGAAAACGTAGTAGAGGATAAGAACCAGCACGAAAATGGCAAAGAGGCTGGAGAAAACTGTCAGCGCTGTCATTCCTACATCCAAGAAGACGCGCCGCCAGGACTTTGCTCTGCGCTTGAACAAATTGCCTTGCTCTACCGCCTGAACTTGCGTCGTCATGTTCCTCTACTCCCGCGAAGCTGTCAACGCGAACTTGACACGGCGTATCATCAGCTCCGCCGCAATGTTAACTACCAGAGTGATGGCCAACAAAATCAAGGCCACATACATGAGCGCTGCCACCTGCTCAGGGCCTGCTTCTGCGAACTCGTTGGCCAACAGGGCCGGGATGTTGCTGGCAGGAGCCAGGAGCGAGACGCTAATACCGCGGGCATTACCAATTAGCATTGCCACTGCCATCGTCTCCCCCAAGGCACGTCCCAAACCCAAAACCACCGCCCCTAGCATGCCGCCAATGGCCGCCGGCAGCACAACCCCAAAGATGGCTTCCCAGCGAGTGGCCCCCATCGCATAGGCAGCCGCCCGCAACTCCGGCGGAACGGCCACCAGCACTTCCCTGGCAATGGCAGTGATGATGGGGATGATCATGATCCCCAAGACAACCCCTGCCGTCAGCATCCCCGGCCCCACCGGTGGCGTACTGAAAATGGGCAACCACCTGAAGTTCTGGAACAGGAACATCTGAATCGGGCGAAAGAAGGGAATGAAGATAAACAACCCCCAAATGCCGTAGACCACGCTGGGAATGGCTGCCAGCAGCTCCACCACGATGATCAAGACTGTGCGCAAAGACTTGGGCAGAAAGTCCTCACTCAAAAAGATGGAGATGCCGAAGCTAAAAGGAACGCCCACGATCAGGGCAATCAGAGAAGTCACCAGGGTGCCGTAGATCTGGGGCCAAGCGCCGTAGTTGTTCTCAACAGGATCCCAGGTGGTGCCCCAGAAAAAGCCCAGCCCGAACTTCTGAATGGCAGGTAGCGACTGGATCCCAATCTCCAGGGCAATCCACAACAGCAGCAAAGCCGAGAAAAAGACGGCAATCCGCGTTGCCCAGATGAACAACCAGTCGCGCCGGCGCTGGAAGACGGGCCGGGGCCGAAATAGAGAACTGCTCTCTGAAGAAAAAGTAGTGGTCATCTGCCGAGTAGGAGGTACCAACTTTTACGGCGTGATGTTTTCCAGAGCAGCCAGAGCTTTCTGCCGCGTTTCTTCCGGCAAGGGCACATAGCCCAGCGGCTCCGCGAAGGATTGCCCTTCCGTGAGGCCGTAGCGGAGAAACTCCTTGACAGCTTTGGAGGTTTCAGCTTTGGGGTAGACTTTGTAGGCCAAGATCCACGTGTAGCCCACAATGGGGTAGGAGTCTTCCCCGGCGGGATCCGGGTCAACCCCCAACAGCCGCTCGTCAAGCTTGATTCTGGCCAGTGCCGCCTGCTCCGTCTCAACTTTGGGGGTGACGAACTTGCCCGACCGGTTTTCCAGGCGAGCGATGTTCAGGTTGTTGAGCTTGGCGAAGCCGAACTCCACATAGCCAATCGCGCCAGGGATCTGCTTAATCTGCTCGGAAACACCTTCGTTACCGCGAGCTCCTACCCCGGTTGGCCAGTTCACGGAAGAGCCACGACCCACTTTTTGCCGCCATTCCGGGCTAATGGCGTTGAGGTGGGTGGTAAAGATGTCGGTGGTGCCGCTGCCGTCGGAGCGGTGCACAACGGTAATCGGCAAATCCGGGAAAGTCACCCCTGGATTAAGGCCAGCCAGCAGCGGATCGTTCCAGTTCTTAATTTTGCCCAAGAAGATATTTACCAGCGCTAGGCGAGAGAGGCGAATTTCGGGGCCCACGCCGGGGATGTTGTAGGCTGCCACCACTGCCCCCCCCACCATCGGCACGGCCACCATGCCCTTGGGAGGGTTGGCTTCACTCTCGATCTGGCTGATCTCTTCGGGACGCGGCACACTGTCGCTGGCGCCGAAATCGACAGTGCGAGCCACAAATTACCGCCGCCCGGCACCGCTCCCCACCGACTGATAGTTGACTTGGATGTTGGGGTTTTTCTTGCCAAATTCTTGAGCCCAAGTTTGGTAGATGGGAGCCGGGAAAGTAGCTCCAGCGCCGTTGATGGTTACGGTCTTCTGAGCAAATACCCGCTGCCAATTTGCCTGGCTGGCCACAAACCCAGCAACCGTGGCAGAGACGGACTTCAGGAAAGAACGACGTCCCAAGGAGCGCAGCATCAACATACAGAAATCTCCCAGATGAAGATGGTGTCTCGATCCAACTCTGAGTGCTCTAACCTCAGAACCTGCTCAAGCCGGGCTGATCTCAAAAAAACAAGGGATCCCGTTAAAGACCCTTGCCACTCTGGTTCTTGTCGTTAATGTAATATAACGTTTATCCTTTTTGGTTAACGTGAGGTTAAAATCAGGTTATTTCTGTCTGTAGCTAGTCTCCCTTGTCGCTCTTTCCAGGGATCCCTTGCAGGGGAGAATACCCTCGATCGAGGAAACGCAGCGTGAAGACCCCCGGATTCAAGGGCCTACGGCTGGGCTCTGGGACCGGCTGAGTTTTCCGAGCTCTTTAGGCTGACATCAGCTTGGCAAATGCTTAGAATGGAAGACTGGCGAGAAAATTCAGTGCTTTCCTCCATGGCTAAACGTAACGTGCAGGTTATGCTGCGCCAGGCGGTCCCGGGCTTGGGCAGCCCAGGGGAGGTGGTGAGTGTCAAGCCTGGCTATGCCCGCAACTACCTTTTCCCGCGGCAGATGGCGGTGCGGCTTACGCCTGGGCTTCTCAAGGAGCAGCAGATGCGTCGGGAGCAGGAGGCTGCCCGCAAATTGGCGGAGAAGCAACAGGCGGAAAACTACAAAAAGGCTTTGGAGACCATCGGTCGCTTTGTCATCCGCAAGAAGGTAGGCGAAAAGGATTTGCTCTTCGGGCAAGTGACCACCACCGACATTGCCGAGGTGGTGCTGGCCACCAGCGGCCTGGATATCGATCGCCGCAACATTCTGCTCAACGAGGAGATCAAGAAAACCGGGGTTTACCTGGTGCAAGTGAAGCTGCACCCAGAAGTAACAGCCACGCTACGCATTCAGGTCACGCCTGAGTGAGAGAGAAATCCCAGGGGGCAATGGGAGATAGCAAGTAAAGCTTGGCCTGGCCGCTTAAGGTGCTCGGCCAAGCAGCTGGCGAGTGTGGAGCTGGGTTGGTTTTTCTATCCTGGCTGGTGGTGATTGGCGATTACGACCTGACAGGTGGGGATCGACTTCCGCCGCAGAACGTAGAAGCTGAGGAGGAGATCCTGGGGGGCATTCTCCTCGATCCCGAGGCAATGGCGCGGGTAGCGGAGTTCCTGCGTCCCGAGATGTTTTACCTCTCGGCCCACCAGGAGATTTATCGAGCCGCCCTGCACCTGCACAGCCAAGGCCAACCCACCGATCTAATGACGGTTTCTGCCTGGTTGGCAGATCACCACCTCCTCGAGCGAGTGGGCGGGACGGCGGCAATTCGTCGCCTGGTGGAGCAGACAGTTAGCAGTGTCAACATTGACCAGTACGCCCGCCTGGTGGTGGACAAGTACATGCGCCGCCGGCTGATTCAAGTCAGCAGCAACTTGGCGCGTCTGGCCTACGACACTAGCCAGCCCCTCTCTCAGCTCCTGGATCGGGCTGAGCAAGAGGTGTTCAGCCTCACCCAGGAGCGAGTGCAGCGCAGCCTTGTTCCGGCCTCGGAAGTTTTGGTGAGCCTCTTCTCCGATTTGGAGGAGAAATTCCAAAGTGGGGCCCAGTTCCCCGGGATCCCGACCAAATTCATTGACCTCGACAACCTAACCCAGGGCTTGCAGCGGTCGGATCTGGTCATCCTAGCCGGCCGTCCCTCGATGGGAAAAACCAGCCTGGCCCTTAATATTGCCCAAAATGTGGCTGCCTACGTCAAGCAACCGGTAGCCATCTTCAGCCTAGAGATGTCGCGGGAGCAGCTGGTGCAGAGGCTTCTAGCCAGCGAAGCCCGCATTGAGAGCAGTCGTCTGCGCTCAGGGCGCATCAGTGAAAACGAGTGGCAGCGCCTGGGTCAAGCCATTGGCTTTTTGTCACAACTGCCTTTGTTTATCGACGACACACCCAATTGCACTGTTACAGAAATTCGCTCCAAGGCGCGGCGTCTGCAGGTGGAGCAAGGGGGGACATTGGGACTGGTGTTGATCGACTACTTGCAGTTAATCCAGGGATCAGAGTCCGACAACCGGGTGCAGGAGTTGTCGCGCATTACCCGCGGCCTCAAGGCGCTAGCCAAAGAGCTGAGGGTGCCGGTGCTGGTGCTGTCTCAGCTTAGCCGGGCGGTGGAGTCGCGCTCGGACAAGCGGCCGCAGCTAGCAGATTTGCGAGAGTCGGGTTGCCTGGCCGGCGACACCCGCGTGAGGGACGTAGATCGCGGCAAGATCTGGCGGCTAGATCAGCTGGCAGCCCTGCCGCCTTCAGCGGAACTACCGCGCCTGCTTAGCCTCAACGGGCGCGGGCGCTTGGTGCCCCAACAGCCGGTGAAGGTATTTTGCAGTGGGCGACAGCCCACTTGTCTTCTGAGAACCCGCCTCAACTTCTCCATTCGCGCCACTGGCAACCACCCCTTCCTGACTCGGGAAGGCTGGAAAACCCTCGACGAGCTGCAACTGGAAGAGGAGGTGGCGGTGGTGGTGCAGGAGGGATTGATCTGGGATCCAGTCGTCTTCATCAGCGAGCCGGGGGAGCCGCAGCCGGTTTACGACATTGAAATGCCCCGCCACCACAATTTTGTGGCCAACGGTCTGCTGGTGCACAACAGCATTGAACAGGATGCCGACGTGGTGATGATGATCTACCGCCCAGAGTACTACGATCCCAACACCAGCGATCGCGGCATTGCCGAAGTGATCATCGCCAAGCACCGCAACGGCCCCACCGGCACCGTGCGCCTTTTGTTTGAAAGCCAGTACACCCAGTTTCGGAACTTGGCAGACCCCTATCGATAAGCAAAAGCTGCGGCAGAGGTGGATCCGGACTCCCTTTCAAGGGCAGGTCTAAGCCTGCGAGGTGTTAGCCTGAGATTGCCCCTGCTGGAGCAGGGCGCCGTTGCTGCCTACCCCCCTCTGCCCAAAGCCATATGTTCAAAAGCCTGCTGATTGCCACTGACTGCCGAGATGGACTGCAGCGTTTTGGCAAATGCCTGGAAGAGCTTCACCTGAATGGGATTGAACGCGTTGCCTTCGTGCACAGCATTGCCTGGCAGGACGACGACATAGGCCTTCCCGAAGACATCACCCCCGCCGTGCAGGCGCAACAGGCTCGCCTGCAGGAGGTGTTGAGCGCCATTCCTGGGGGGCTGGAAGTCAAGGTCTTGGTACAGGCGGGCAAGGCGGTGGATCTGATTTTAAAGGGGATCCAAACCTACAGCTCCGACTTGCTAATCACCGGCATGGGGATCCACAACCTGCTCACGGAAAAACTGTTTGGCAGCACCACTGTGGAGCTGCTGCCTAAGTTAACCATCCCCTTGCTGGTGATGCGACCGCAACTGCTGGCCGTCTTTACCCTAGAGGAGTTGCGTCTGCGCAGCCGCCACCTCCTTCGCAGCCTCCTGGTACCCTTTGACTTTGAAGAGCCGCGCCGGCAACTGCTTGAGCGTCTTGGTCAACTGCTGCCGGGAACTTCCCAGTGCCAGTCAGTTACCCTGCTCTATGTAGTGGATCCCAGCGCCCGCCGCAACCAGGGCATGGCGGTGGAGGTGCTCAAACGCAAGGCTGAGGCCGACTTGGCTCAGGTAATCGGGCCGTTGAACGAGCAGGTGCAGCCGCTGCAGGTGCGGGCCCTGGTACGGGTGGGATCGCCGCTGCAGGAGATCCTGGCCACTGCCGCTGCTGAGGACGTGACCGCCATTGCCACCGCCTCTCCGCGGGTGGGCAGCTTTTGGGAGTGGTCGGTTCGCAGCCTCACTGGCGAGATCCTGCGGCAAAGTTGGCATCCGGTGTTGTTTTTCCCACGCCGGTCTTTGGCCCAGTAGAGCTGCTCAATCCCCTAGCTATGGCCGACCCAACCCAAAGCTTGCGAGAACTGTTGCAGGCAGTGGCTCAAGGGAGGCTCTCTCCCGAACAAGCCCTGCAAGCCTGTCGCTTTCTGCCCTTCGAGACCGTGGGAGACTTCGCCCGCCTGGATCACCACCGTCCTTGGCGCACGGGCTTTCCCGAAGCAGTGTGGGGGCCGGGCAAAACCCCTGAGCAAATTGCCCAGATCCTAGAACGGCTCCACTGGCAGGGATCCCTGGCTTTGGCCACCCGCGTGGAGGCTTCTACCTATGACCAGATCCGCCGCTGGCTGCCCCAGGCGCAGTATTCTCCAGTGGCCCGTCTGTGTTGGCTCCCGGCCCAGCAGGCACCCCGCTATCCCGGTCAGATTAGTGTCATTTCCGCTGGCACCGCCGATGTGCCGGTAGCTGAAGAGGCCGCGCTTACCGCCGAGCTTTGCGGGTTTACGGTCAAGCGCCTTTGGGATGTGGGGGTAGCCGGGATCCATCGCCTGCTGCACCACCGCGCTGCCCTAGAGGCCGATGTGCTGATCGTGGTGGCGGGCATGGAGGGAGCCTTGGCTAGCGTAGTGGCCGGCCTGGCGGACTGTCCGGTGATTGCTGTGCCCACTAGCATTGGCTACGGGGCCAGCTTCCAGGGCTTGGCCGCGCTGCTGACCATGCTCAACTCCTGCGCTGCCGGCGTGGGAGTGGTGAACATCGACAACGGCTTTGGGGCGGCCATCCTAGCTGCCCAGATCCTGCGCTGTGGCCACCGCCTGGCATCGCGGTTGCCCTCCCCTGCACCTCCTGGAGAGAGCAGAGAAGGTTAAGAAATGTAAAACGATCCCAAGCCGGACAGGCTATACTCAGGCCATGCTAGGGCTTTGGAGGGGAGGTTGTGGCCAAAAATTGAGGGAGGGATCCCTTCTCCAGGTATCTTTTGTTAGGTGTCTTTGGGGCGCTTCCTCAACGACCATAAAAATCTCCTGGAAGGGGTTGTCGAGAGATCTGGGATAGCGGTCTGGAGTTGGCTGCACCGAACAACAATTTTTTTGACTGGGGTACGTGAAGCTTGCTGCTATGTCAATCGAGGCAATAGGTACCACTGTTGTTCAAGGGATAATTCAGTCCTTCACTTGGACGGACCTCTTTTTGGTGGTGGTCTTGGTGTTTTTGGAAGCGGCCCTCTCTGCAGACAATGCTGTCGCCCTCGCGGCTTTGGTCAAGCATTTGCCCACCCCTCAGCAACAACACCGGGCCCTACGCTGGGGCATCGTAGGTGCCTACAGTTTTCGCATCGCCATTGTGTTTGCAGCGGTTTGGTTGGTCGAGTACCCCCCTGCTCGATTTTTGGGGGCCTGCTACCTGCTCTGGCTGGCCTGGCAACATTTTCGCGGGCAGGAGGAAGGCCCGGCGCAGGACCTCACCCGCCAGGCCAATTTTTGGCAAACCCTGGTCATGGTGGAGCTCACCGATCTCGTGTTCTCGTTTGACAGTATTGCTGCTTCTGTAGCTGTCTCCCGCAAGGCCTGGGTGATTATCCTGGGGGGCATCCTCGGCATTACCCTAATGCGCTACATGGCCTCTTTGTTTTTGCGCTGGCTGGATGAGTTTTCCCGTCTGGAGGATGCTGCCTTTGCCATCATCGCGCTGGTAGGGATCCTCATGCTGCTGGAGGTGTTCTTCCCCCAAATTGAGATTCCGGAATGGGGGATGGTGGTGGCTGTGCTGCCTTTGTTTATCTGGGGCTTTTCGCAGCGTACCAGCTCCTGCGCGGCAGCCGAGGAACAGCCCCTGGCCCTGGCCGATCTCAAGGAGTTCCACCGAACCGAAGGGATCCCTGCCAGCCTAGCCCCCCTGCCTGAGGCCGAGCCTGCTCCCGAGCTACAGCCGGACTAAGGAGCCTCACGGACAGCTTGTTCCGGATCCCTGGACCTGGGAGGTCTGGTGGCTAAGAGACAAAGGCTGGCAGGTGCTCCGTAGCCTTAGCTGCTGGAGGCAACAGCAGCAAGTTGTTCGCGTAGTGCGACGGCTCTTAAACTAGCAATGGAACGCAAGCCACGGGAGGGAGGCACCCTGACCTTGCAGTTCTGCTGGAAGTGTTGGGCGAAGTGCTTCAGAAAGGACATTGGCACCAGCCTGAACGGCCAACAGCCGCCGCCAGCGGAGAGTCCCCAACCCCAGTCTGGAGCGGGGAAGGGAGATCCCGTACCCTTGGTGGAGCTACGGCAGGTTTCCAAGCGCTTTGGAACCACGCTGGTGCTTGACCAAGTCGATCTGAAGGTGCATCGGGGCGATGCTCTGGGGCTAGTGGGGCCTTCTGGCACCGGCAAATCAACTCTGTTGCGCATCATCGCTGGCCTGACAGAGCCGGACGCTGGCGAGGTGTTCTGGTGCGGCATCCCCCTGCCGGAGATTCAGCTCCACCACCGCACTCCCCCCTTGCGGGTAGGCATGGTATTCCAGCAAGCGGCCCTCTTCGACTCCCTGACGGTGGAGGAAAACGTCGGGTTTTTGCTCTATGAGCACTCGCGGCTGCCAAGGGCACGCATTCGAGAGCTGGTGGCAGCCAAGCTGGAAGCAGTGGGGCTGGCGGGTAAGGAGGACAGCCTGCCGGAGGAGCTCTCGGGGGGGATGCGCAAGCGGGTTAGCTTTGCCCGCGCCATCATGGAAGATCCTTCGCTGCCCCAAAACGAGCCCCAACTCCTACTCTACGACGAGCCCACAGCGGGCCTGGATCCGATTGCTTCCACGGTGATCGAAGATCTCATCCGGGATCTGCAGCGGGTGAAAAAAGCTTGCGAGAGCTACATCGTGGTGACCCACCAGCACAGCACCATCTACCGCGCTACCGACCGCATCGTGCTCTTGGCCCAGGGGCGGGTGCAGTGGGAGGGATCCGTGCAAGAGATTGAGACAAGCGACAACCCCTTTGTGCGGCAATTTTTCAGCGGTAGCGTAGAAGGGCCAATTCAAGTGGCAGGGCAGGTGTGATGCGTTCGCGAGCAATCCGAGAAGGGGCCGTGGGCCTGTTGATCCTGGCAGGGGCACTGGGCTTTGCTGGGCTGTTTTTGTGGATCTACAACTTGCGCTTTGGCAGCCGCGGCTTCCAGTTTACCGTCACCTATCCCAACGTATCTGGCCTGGCGGAAGGCTCCAGCGTGCGGCTGCGGGGGGTAGCCGTGGGCCGGGTGGAGCGCATCCTGCCCCAGGCGGCCCAGGTGGAGGTGCAGGTGGCCATCGACCAGCCGCTGGCCATCCCCCGCGATGCCCTGTTTGTTACCACCCAGACAGGGCTAGTGGGGGAGACGGTGATGGACATCCTGCCGCGGACGGCTGTTCAGGTAGCAGGATCTCCCTTGGCGCCCGACTGCGACCGCAGCCAAATCATCTGCAATGGCGATGTGGTGGAGGGCACAGCGGGGGTAGATTTTGGCCAGTTGTTGATCCAGCTGGATCAACTGGTGCGGCGCATCAACAGTGACGAGCTCTTCGATACCCTCAACGCTACCTTGGAGGAAGTCACCCGCGTTGCCAACAGCCTGTCCAGTCTCTCGGAAAGCGTGGAAAAGCGGGTGGAGGAGCTGGATTTATCGCAATTTAGCGCTGCCGCCGCGGCTATCCGGGAGACGGCTGTGGCGGCGAAGGGAACAGCTCAAAGTTTGCAAGCAGCTGCTGACCAGTTTGCCCTGCTGGTGGCCCAGAACCGCCCCTCCCTCTATGCTGCCCTGGCCAATATCCAGCAGGTCAGTGCCGATCTACAAGCCATGTCAAGCGCGGTTCGCCCCCTGCTTACCGATCCCCAACTGCAAGAGAATGTGCGCCAGCTCCTGGCAGGGGCGCGAGTAGCGGCGGAGAACGCGGCCAAGGCCACTGAGGATCTGCGGCAGATTACGGCTGCCCTCAACGATCCGGGCACCCTGGCCACCCTGCGCCAAACCCTAGACTCGGCCCGCATCTCCTTTCAAAATGTGCAAAAGATCACTGCTGACATTGACGAGCTGACGGGGGATCCCCAGTTTCGCCGCGCTCTCCGGGAGCTGGTGCTGGGGCTGAACAACTTGGTCTCCAAGGCCCCCGCAGAAGACGGGATCCAGCCTGCAGCAGCCCAAGGGTATCGCTTCCGTTTTGCGCCTGTTTCCTTTTGCCGAGGGGGCTGCCTCTAGCTCCCCAGAAGGGCAATAGCAGCCTGCCTGGCCTCCCCCTCTGGCAGGAGCTTAACAACCAGTCCGCCGCTTCCACGCTGGCCACCCGCCGGCGGCCGCAGAAACCATTGATGGGTTCCCGAAGCTGGGGTAGGCTTTGCCAATGGGGTGCTCCCCACCGCTGACGCGAGCAGGGTTGAGGTGTGAGGAATGTGTGGCATTGTCGGCTATGTGGGCTTTCAGTGGGCTGCCCCCATTCTGGTGGAGGGCTTGCGCACCTTGGAGTATCGCGGCTATGACTCCGCCGGTATTGCCACAGTGGATCCAGAAGAGGGCTTGAGGATTGTGCGGGCCACTGGCAAGCTGCACAACTTGCTGGTGAAACTCACTACCAACATGCCCACAGCCAAGGTAGGGATCGGCCACACCCGCTGGGCCACCCACGGCGGTGTCAGTGAGGAAAATGCCCACCCCCACTGTGATGCCCGCGGCCGCATTGTGGTTATCCAAAACGGCATTGTGGAGAACTACCTGGAGCTGAAGGAGGAGCTTCTGCAGCGAGGGGTTGCCTTTCGCTCCCAGACCGATACCGAAGTCATCGCCCAACTCCTCGGCTTCTACACTGAGGAGCTGGGATCTTTTGAGGTGGCCTTTGCCAAGGTGATGGAACGACTGCGGGGGGGAAATGCTGTGGTGGCTTTGGATCGGGAGGTGCCGGATCGGCTAATCGCCGCCCGCTTGGGTAATGCGGGGGCTGTAGTGATTGGCGAAGGAGAAGGGGAAAATTTTGTTGCCTCGGATCTGCCCGCCATCATCCGCCACACCCGCAGGGTGGTGTTTCTGGAAGATGGGGAGATGGCCATCCTCACTGCCTCCAGCGTGCGCTACCTACGCATTACCGGCGAAGAGCTGCGCAAACCCCCCCTCACCGTGGCCTGGGATCCCGTCTCGGCGGCCAAGGGGGGCTACAAGCACTTCATGCAAAAAGAGATCCATGAGCAGCCGCGCACCATCACTGAGACGCTGCGGGGGCGGACGGATCTGGAAAGGGGGCGGGTGAACCTGGAGGGACTGGCCCTGACGGAGGCGCAGCTGGCCCAGGTGGAGCAGATTCATGCCGTGGCCTGCGGCACTGCCTGGCATGCTTGTCTGGTGCTCAAGTACTTCATTGAGAGCCTGGCTCGCATCCCGGTGCAGGTAGACTATGCTTCCGAATTTCGCTACCGCCAGCCAGTGCTGCGTCCCCACGACCTGCTTGTAGCCCTCACCCAGTCCGGTGAGACGGTGGATACGCTAGCAGCCATGAGCGAGGCCCGCACCCAAGGGATCCCCACCCTGGCCATTGTCAACGCCATTGGCTCCCAGGCCACGCGCCTGGCGGATGCGGGGGTCATCTACCTCCACGCCGGGCCGGAGATTGCCGTTGCCTCCACCAAGGTGTTTACCGGCATGCTGGTGGCAGGGTACCTGCTGGCCCTGCAACTGGCCCAGGCCAAAGGGATCCTCAGCCCCGCCCAGATCCGATCCCACCTGCAAGCTCTCATCGAGCTGCCGAGCAAGATTAGCCTCCTGCTAAAAGACGCCGCCCTCTACGAGCAGTTGGCCGAGCAGTACCACCACGTCACCGACATGCTTTATCTGGGCCGCTGGGTCAATGCCCCCATTGCCCTGGAGGGGGCGCTAAAGATGAAAGAAGTCAGCTACATCCACGCCGAGGGCTACCCAGCAGGGGAGATGAAGCATGGCCCCATTGCCCTCATCGACGAGCGCATGCCGGTGGTGTGTATTGCCACCCGCGATCCCGTCTACGAAAAAATGCTCTCCAACATCGAGCAGGTGCGGGCGCGGGGCGGGCGAGTCATTGCCCTGATCAATCCGGAAGATACCCAGGTCCGGGAAAAAGCCGACCACGTCATCGAGGTGCCCAGCACCACCCCTCTGCTGGCCTCAGTTTTGAATGTCATCCCCCTGCAGTTGTTTGCCTACGCCATGGCCCTCCGCCGGGGGGCTGACGTGGATCAGCCGCGTAATCTGGCTAAGTCAGTTACGGTAGAATAGCTGCTCCTTTAGTCGAGCGATTGCACATTTTGCACAATTCGAGAAAGCTCACTTCTCTCATCCACACTGATTCGAGTCGGGGAGCCACTGATAATCCGCTCGTAGCCGCGGAAGGAATCGCGAATTTCAATACCCGAATTGGAGATGACGTACTCGCGGATGCCCTTGTCGTGCCAGGATCCCCGCATCTTGAAGACGTTGAGGGCCCGCGCCATCTCGCCCCGAATCTCCACATACTGCAGCAGAATAATCGTGTCGGTAATGGTGGAGATGTGGGACTCGGTGATGGAATGGGATCCCATGAATTGGTCAGTAGTATTGGTGAAAAAGCCAGTAATCTCCTCCTGCTTGGCTAGGCTAGTTACACCAATTACAAACTGCCGAAAAGCGTCTTGGCTCACGCCCCGCGCCAGCGCTGAGAGGGAGTCGATGGCCATGCGGGAAGGCTTGAAAGCCATCATCTCCGCTTTGATCCGCTGCAGGTGGTCTTCCAGACCGGCCGACTCCGGGTAGGTGCAAATGATCTTGAGGAGGCCCTGCCGTTCAAACCCCTCCAGGTCAATGCCCCAGGAGGAGGCATTGCGGGAAAGCTGCGCCCGCGACTCTTCATAGGCAAAGAGGAGGCAGCGCTCTCCGTTCAGGCAGCCCCGCTCGAGAAACTTGCTCACCAGCGAAGTCTTGCCGGTTCCCGTGGCACCGGTGGCCAGGATAATTGAGTCCTTGAAGAAGCCGCCGCCGCACATCTCGTCTAGCTTCTCAATCCCAGAAGAGATGCGCACATTGGAGGAGCGCTGCGTGAGTTGCATCGCCCCCAGGGGGAAGATGCTGATCCCCTCGTTGGTGATGGTAAAGGGATATTCCCCCTTCATGTGGGTGGTGCCACGCAGCTTCAAGATCTCAATGGTGCGCCGCCGCTTCTCGCCCTCCAGGATGTTGCGCAGGATCACCACGTTGTCGGAGACAAATTCCTCCACCCCGTAGCGGGCAATGGGGCCGTACTCTTCGGTGCGCTCGGTAGTCATGACAGTGGTGACGTTGGCCTGCTTGAGGCGGGCTGTTAGGCGGAAAAGCTCCCGCCGCACCACGCCGGCAGGCTCGTATTGCTGAAAGATGGCTGTTACCGAGTCGATGGCAACCCGCTTGGCCTTGTATTTGCGGATGGCATATTGAATGCGCTCGATGAGGGCTGATAAATCGAAGTTGCCGCTTACTTCGTAGCCCTCTGGATCCGGGGAGGCATCCAGAATGAAGAGCTGGCCTTTGTCAATGAGGGCCTGCAGATCCCAGCCAAAGCTGGAGGCGTTGCGGATAATGTCAGCAGGGGTTTCCTCAAAGGTAACGAAGATCCCTGGCTCTTGGTACTTGACAATGCCGTTGTAGAGAAACTGCAAAGCAAACAGCGTCTTGCCAGTGCCCGAGGTGCCGCTAACCAAGGTGGTGCGCCCCAGGGGCAGCCCGCCATGGCTGATGTCTTCAAAACCTTCAATGCCCGTTTGCTTTTTGGGGATCCCGCGCAGCTCGGGGCTGCCGTTGCGGCAGCTGGGTAGGATCCCCTCGGCAGCAGGGTTCTGCAGGTTTTCCGGCTCAGAGGGTCCCAATGGCTGGCTCATCCCACTCTCTCCCGTAATTTGTCTTAATCCTCTTCGTCTGCTTCTTGGCAGAGCAGATCTAGGCCGATGAGCACCTTCTCGCGGTTGGACAAATCGCCAATAATCTTGCGCACCGGCGGCGGCAGAATTTTGGCCAAGGTCGGTGTTGCCAAGATCTTATCCTCCTCTGCCAGCTGCGGGTTCTTCAAAACATCGATCACCTTCAGGCTGTACACACCGCGGAACTCCTTTTCCAGGATGTCTTGCAAGGTGTTGAGGGCGCGCAGAGAAGTGGGGGTGTTGCCCGCCACATAAAGCTTTAGGACATAGGCTTTGGGACTGGACATAGTTAGGGATCCCTGGGAGCAGGCTTGGGAAGGGAGCGGCGGTACATTTCGCTTAGGTGAGCCATCACGTCGATAAGGGTAAGGCGGTAATCCAGCAGGATCTCTTCGCTGCGACCTTCCAACCTTAGTTGCTTAGCAAAATCCTCCATTAGGTTCATGTGCAACTCCAGCAGTTGGGCAGCACCGATGTCGGCAAAAAAAGCAAGCGCCACCAGCTCGTCAATGCGGGCGTTGACCGTCTCAGGAGACTGAAAATACTCCAAGACAATGGCCTGGTAAAGATTGCGCAGCCGCCGCAGGAGGGCCTGTTGCTCTGCAGGGGGCAGGTGGCGATAAAACAGGGCGGGATCCCGATGGTAGTACACCCCAGCATAGCCCAGCCGTTCTCTCAGCTTTTCTGCCAGCCGCTGCTGCTGCCGGTGGCTGTGGGCTAGGTAGGACTGATCCTCAGGGTGAGGCTGGGCTGGCGGTAAGCTGCAGAGGGGAGAAACCTGGAGAAAGAAGGCAATGGCCCGACTGATGAGCAGCTCCAAGGTGGAAGGGGAAGCCGCAGTCGGGGGGCAAAGCAGCTCTTGGGGGGAGACTAGGCGAACTAGGGTGGCGTTATGGTAGAAAAATTGCTCTCGCTTTAGCCAAGCTCTAGCCTCGGGGGAAAGGGGCTCTGCAGAGGGGTTGGCCGCGTTTTCGAGTTGGCTCTCTGGTGTCTCCGCAACTATAGCCACCACTGTTGGCAACAGCAACCCCTGCCTGCAGAGCTGGTGGCCTAGCTCCTCCAGCAGGGGTAGCCGCTCCAGCGCTACCAAGAACACTAGGCAGTCTGGATGGCTCTCCTCCCGTTGCAGGGCTTCTAGGAGAGACTGCGGATCGGGGAAGACCTCAATGACAAACCGGTCTGGCGACAGCAAAGCCTCTAGCGCCAGCTGCTTTTCCTCGGCTGGCTCCCATGCAAGTAAGAAGCGAATGTGCAGCGGATGGGCGCTGGGCTTCAACAGGATATAACGATTAAGAACCGTCTCTGAGATCTTAAATCTTTCTAAACCTGCCTGAAATCTACCTCGACCCCCAGCGCTAGCCACTCAAGAGGCCTACACTGGGGGGTGGATAGCTTCTAGGACCTCATGCTGCCTTTGATTATCGATTGTGACCCTGGCCAAGACGATGCTGTAGCCCTGCTGCTGGCGCTGGCCTCGCCTGAGCTAGAGGTACTGGGCATTACCACGGTAGCTGGCAATGTCTCTCTGGAGAAGACCAGCCGCAATGCCCGGCAGATCTGCGAGTTGGCCGGTTGTCCGCAGATGGGGGTCTACGCCGGCTGTCCCCGCCCGTTGTTGCGCCCGTTGAAAACGGCTGAGGAGGTGCACGGCAAGAGCGGGATCGACGGGGCGAATTTGCCAGAGCCGCAGATGCCGCTGGGATCCCGGCACGCCGTGCAATTTCTCGTTGAGACGCTGAGGGGGGCGCAGCAGCCGGTTACGGTGGCGCTTCTGGGCCCGATGACCAACCTGGCGGTGGCCCTAGTGCAGCAGCCCCAGATTGTGGAGCGCATCGGACGGCTGGTGTTCATGGGAGGATCCGCTTTTGAAGGCAACGTTACTCCTGCTGCCGAGTTCAACATCCTCACTGATCCCCACGCTGCCCAGATTGTCCTCAGTGCCGGGATCCCCGAAGTGGTCATGCTCGGCCTCAACGTCACCCAACAGGTCCTCAGCACCCCAGAGCGGATTGAGCGCATCCGCGCCCTAGGCACCCGTGTTGGGCAAACGGTAGCCAACATGCTTACCTTCTACGGCAAGTTTGATGTCCAGCGCTACGGCCTGCCAGGAGGGCCCCTGCACGATCCCTGTGTCATCGCTTACCTGTTGCAGCCGCAGTTGTTTGAGCTCAAACCCTGCTACGTAGAGGTGGACACCGTCAGCCCGCTCAACCTGGGCCGGACAGTGGTGGATCGCTGGGGCCTTAGCGGCCGCCCGGCCAACGTGCAGGTGGCCTTTGGGGTGGATGCAGAAGGATTCTACCGCCTGCTCACCGAGCGCCTGGGCCGCTACCGCTAGGTGAAAGAGGAAAAGATGAGCCAGACTCCCCTAGCTCTCTTTGGCAAACCGGCGTGGTTGAACTTGCCCACTGCCATTACTCTACTGCGGCTGGCAGGGATCCCCTTTATCCTGTTGGGGCTGCACCTCGGATCCCCCCAGGGGGAAAGACTAGCCTTCTGGGCGTTTTTGCTAGCGGCGGTAACCGATTGGCTAGACGGCCAGCTGGCCCGTCGCTATGGCCTAGTTACCGACTTGGGCAAGGTCTTGGATCCCTTGGTGGATAAGCTGCTGGTGCTGGCGCCGCTATTGGGCCTAGTGGAGCTGGGACGGATCCCTGCCTGGGGGGTCTTCTTGGTGGTGGGGCGAGAGCTGGCCATTGCTGGGTGGCGAGCCAACCAAGGTCAGGTTCGCGGCGCCAATCTCTGGGGCAAAGCCAAGACAGCTGTCCAAATTCTGGCCATTTCCCTGCTAATTCTAAATTGGCCGGCTGGGATCCCCTGTTTTTGGGTAGCGGTGGCCCTTACCTTAGTTTCGGGGCTGATCTACCTGCGCAGCAACCATGCCGCCGCAACTCCCTCCTCTACAAAAGACCCTCTGGCCTGACAACCTCCCCGAGCAGCGCATCCTTGGCCTTGACCCAGGCTTAGGGAGGGTGGGTTTTGGCTGTATCCTGGCAAGCTCCGACGGCCTCCAGTCCTTGGACTATGGCGTAATCAGCACTCCTGGGGATCAGCCCCTCCACGAAAGGCTGCAGACTCTCTACGAGGATTTAAGGGAGCTCCTGCGGCAGCTGCAGCCTCAGCAGGTGGCCCTGGAAAAACTCTTTTTCTACAAAATGGGCAACACCATTCCCATTGCCCAGGCGCGGGGGGTAATCCTGCTCGTCTTGGCCCAGCATCACCTGGCGCCGGTGGAGTTTACCCCTGCCCAAGTGAAGCAAAGCCTCACAGGCTACGGACGCGCTGACAAACAGGCCATCCAGGCTGCCGTGGCCCGCGAGCTCAACTTGCCCAGCCTGCCCCGCCCCGACGATGCTGCCGATGCCCTAGCTATTGCCCTCACCCTCTGGCACCACCGCTTTGCCTAGGGCTCTTTTGGGATCGCTAGACTAGATTAGGAGCGCAACCTGCAAAAGCCCTATGCCTTTCTCTTCTGTGGACGTTCGCGAGCTGCCCCTATTTCCCTTGCCAGAGGTGGTGCTGTTTCCGGGCCGTCCCCTGCCGCTGCACATTTTTGAGTACCGCTACCGCATGATGCTCAACACCATCCTGGAGACGGATCGGTGCTTTGGGGTGCTGATGTTCGATCCCCAGAAGGGATCCCCTGTCCAAGTGGGCTGTTGTGCGGAGGTCGTCCAGGTGCAAAGGCTGCCAGACGACCGCATGGATATTTTGACCGTGGGACGGCAGCGCTTCCGCGTGCTGAACTACAGGCGAGAAAAGCCTTTCCGGATTGGATTGGTGGAGTGGATAGAGGACGAGCCCCCTCAGGGCGATCTCCAAGACTTGGTCAATCAGGTTTCTACCCTGCTTCAAGATGTGGTACGCCTCTCCAGCAAACTGATGGAACGGGAGGCAGCGCTGCCGGACCCGTTGCCCACTAACCCTACAGAGCTATCCTACTGGGTTGCCAGTCACTTCCATGGAGCCCCTCGCGAGCAGCAAGCGCTGCTGGAAATGGTTAGCACAGAAGCTCGGCTGTGGCGGGAAGTCGAGATCCTGGAAGCGACCCGCAAGCACCTAGCTGCTCGCACTGCCCTTAAGGACCTCTTTTCCAAGAGTTCTTGAGCTAGCCTCGGAGAGTTGAGGTTGCCAAAAAGCGGAGCAGGTAAATGTCGACGGGCTTGCAAGTGCGCTGGTGCCACGATATCCGCCAGATCCCCGCTTCTGCCTGGCACGCCCTGCAGACGGAGCGCACCTCTCCCTTTTTGGAATACGAGTGGCTGTACAGCTTAGAGGCTTCCGGCTGTGCCAGCCCCAAGACGGGTTGGCTGCCTTGTCACCTCCTGGTGGAGGCAGGGGGGCAACCGATTGCGGCGGCCCCCTTGTATTTGAAAAGTCATAGCCAAGGCGAATTTGTCTTCGACCAGGAGTGGGCTGCGGTTGCCGCCCAACTGGGAGAACGCTACTACCCTAAGCTCATTGGCATGGCTCCTTTTACGCCGGCCACCGGCTATCGCATTCTCGTCCATCCAGACTACTCGGAAGCAGAAGTGTGGCCCTTGATGTTGGCTGCCATCGATCGCTTCTGCCAAGATAACGACATTTCTGTGTTTAGCCTGCTCTATGTGGATTTGGAGTGGCGATCCCAACTAGAAGCTGATGGGTTTACTCCCCGAATTACCCACAATTACCAGTGGCACAATCCTGGCTATCGCTCTTACGAAGATTTTTTAAGCCAGTTCAATGCTAACCAGCGGCGCAATATCAAACGAGAGCGAGCCGCAATGGAAAAAAGTGGCATAGAACTCAAGATCTACACCGGTGAGGAAATTACGCCACGCCTCCTCTCTCTCATGTACGACTTCTATAGCAATACCTGCGCTCAATTTTGGAACTGGAGCAAATACCTTAACCGCCGTTTTTTTGAATCCCTCTATCCTAACTACTGCCAGCGACTGGTGCTAGTAGCCGGGGAGCGAGACTCGCAAGTGATAGGAATGTCTTTCTGTGTTCGCAAAGGGGATCGCCTCTTTGGGCGCTACTGGGGCTGCCGGGAAGAGGTGAAGTTTTTGCACTTTAATGTTTGCTATTACGAGCCCATTGCCCTGGCCATCCGGGAAGGGATCCGCAACTTCGACCCCGGGGCTGGGGGATCCCACAAGATTCGGCGGGGATTTCCAGCCACCCCCGTGTATAGCTACCACCGTTTCTACCGCCCCAGGCTAAAACAGGTTCTGATTCCCTATCTGAACCGCGTCAACCCTCTCATGTTGGCTGAGCTGGAGAGGGTAAATCAAAACGAGGTTCCCTTTCGAGAAGATGTTTTGCCCTCCTTGTCAGCCTTGACCCAGAGATAAGGGGCCCTTTTGGGAAATGGGAAGGGGGCGTATCTAGCTTGTCTTGAGCCCTAGGCTCTTTGCTCCAGCAGCAGGGAAGTTGGGGACAGGCACGCCAGGATCTTAGAGCGCTTGGAAGTCCTCTAGGTTTACCACTGGATAAGCTTTTTCTGAACGGCTGCCATACACAGGGCAACGCGAGCGTTGATTTCATCCTCAGATCCAAAAATATCGAGCTTTTCTTTGAGCCTTTGAATACAGTTTTGTACAGTCTTTTTGCTGGTGTGGATGCGGTCAGCAATAGCCTGGTCGGTGAGGGCCTCCTTGCAGAGCAGGTTCAAGACCTCGATTTCCCGCTCCGTTAGCCTCGTTAGGCCCCGCAACTCTCGCGGCATGCGCAATTCCCCGTTGAGAGCACTTTTGGCTCCTTCCAAAAAGACGCTGCGCCGCTCCATTTTGTTGACGGCGGCAAATCCACCCTGGTGCTTGCTAATTAGGTCCACCAGGGGGGTTAGCAGCAAGGGCTCGCTGGAGTAAACCATCACGTTAAGGGTGGGGTAGTTCTCGAAAATATGGCGCAACAACTCTAGACCTGGCTCAGCAGACTGCTCGCCGCTGCTTTGACCATAGAGCAAGTCGGCCACCACCAAGTCTGGCTGCTCCCGCTGCAACCGCCGGATGGCGTCCATCGGATTGGAAACGGCAATACACTGGGCCTCGGCTGCAATCCGCTGTAGCCACTCGCAATTGTTTTGAGCAACCTCAGGATGATCCTCGACCACCAAAAACTTGAGCGGGGCAGTTCGACTCTCAACTTCAGACATCGATTCCTTCCTTCAGCTCCCCTGCTACACCTTGCAGTCTAGGGATCCTACCAGCAAGCTACCCCAGTGTAGCCTTAAGTTTGGCTGGGAAAGGCATATCCAGCTAGGCTAGAGAGTGATGTCGACCGACCCCTAACCGTGGTACCCCTGCAGGATCGCAACCCAACCACCCGCACCGCCTACGTCACCTACACCCTAGTGCTTATCAATATCCTGGTTTTTGTGTATGAGCTTACCCTATCGCCGCGAGAACTGGTAGTTTTTTTCCGAGAGTGGGCAGTGGTGCCAGCAGAACTGACGGCCAGCTTTCGGGGGGAGGCTATCTCTTCGCTGCGCCCCGAATGGATAACTCTATTTACCTCACAATTTTTGCATGGGGGCTTTCTGCATCTCGGCGGCAACATGCTCTTTTTGTGGGTCTTTGGCAACAATGTTGAGGATTGCCTGGGCCACGTGCGCTACCTCATTTTTTACCTAACTTGTGGAGCCTTGGCCGCCCTAGCCCAGTGGTTTTTCGATATGGAGTCCACCATTCCCTCTCTAGGAGCAAGTGGGGCCATCGCAGGGGTGTTGGGAGCTTATATCTTGCGTTTCCCGCAGGCGGAGATCCTAACTCTGGTACCCCTGGGCATTTTTACCACAACCGTCTACATTCCTGCCTGGGTATTCCTAGGTTTTTGGTTTGTGCAACAGGCGTTTTATGGTATTGCCAGCTTGCAGACTCCTATCAATATTGGCATGGAGGGTGGAGGGATCGCCTACTGGGCCCATGCAGGCGGCTTTGTGTTTGGGGCCATCTTAGGGCCGCTGATGGGTTTGTTTTCCGGCAAGAGCCCCTACGACTACCAAGCCACTCTGCGACAGCGCGACAGAGATTAGATCATTCAGAGGCCAGCTTGATAGGAGCAAATTATGGTCAGTCTGTCTGCCAAGCCCCTAACTCTGGAAGAGTTTCTGCGGCAGCCAGAAACTCAGCCCGCCAGCGAATTCATTGAGGGAGAGATTATCCAGAAGCCCATGCCACAGGGAAAGCACAGCCTACTGCAGGGGGAGCTAACTTCTTTTATCAACGCAAACCTCAAACCCAAACGCCTCGGATGGGCATTTCCAGAATTGCGCTCCACCTTTGCCGGCTATGCAATTGTGCCCGATATCTCTGTCATTGCCTGGGATCGGATCCCTGTGGATGAGGATGGCACCATTCAAAACCTCATACCCTTTTGCCCAGATTGGGTGATCGAGATTCTCTCTCCCGATCAAAATCAAACGAAGCTGGTCAAAAAAATCTTGATTGGCTTGGCCCACGGCTGCCAGATGGGGTGGATCGTAGCTCCCGAAGAAAGGGTCGTTTTCGCCTATCCTGCCGGACAGCAGCCAACAGTGCATGAGGATCCGCAAGAGATTATCCCCGTTCCCGCTTTTGCCCAAACGATCCAACTGACGGTTGGAACGTTGTTTGGCTGGATGCGAGTTCAAGCCAGTGGAGAAAAAAGCCAAGGCTAGCTACGCCAGCGGCGTGTCCTGCCGACGAGCTGCCCCAGCTTCCTTCTCCTCAATTTGGCTCAGGGGTGTAAAGGGCAGGGGCTTGGGCAACTGCTGGACCAGCGGAGGCCAGTTCCTGCCGCAGTAGAGCCACCAGGGCATTGGTGGACTGGTCGTAGAGGCTGGTCACCAGCTTGGGATACAGCCCAATGCCAATGACAGGGATAAGCAAACAGGCAATGATGAACACCTCCCGCGGCTCGGCATCCACCAGTTCTTCGTGGGCGGTGAGCTCTTTGTTTTCTGGCCCAAAGAAAATCTGGCGCAGCATTGACAGCAGGTAGATGGGAGTCAGGATCACCCCGACAGCTGCTAAGAAAACCACCACCAGCCGGAAGGGAAGGGAGTAGGCATCGCTGGTGGCCATGCCGATAAAGACCATCAGCTCAGCCACAAAGCCGCTCATGCCAGGCAGGGCCAGAGAGGCCAGCGAGCAGGCGGTGAACATGGAGAAAATCTTGGGCATCTTCAGGCCAACGCCGCCCATTTCCTCCAGCTCCAGCGTATGGGTGCGGTCGTAGGTGGCCCCCACCAAGAAGAATAGGCTGGCCCCAATTAGCCCGTGGGAGATCATCTGCAGCATGGCGCCGCTCATGCCGGTCTCCGTCAGGGATCCAATCCCGATGAGGACAAAGCCCATGTGGCTAATGGAGGAGTAGGCAATCTTGCGCTTGAGGTTGCGCTGGGCAAAGGAGGTGAGGGCGGCAAAGATAATGTTCACCACCCCCAGCACGATTAAGACCGGCGCAAAGTAGAGATGGGCATCCGGCAGCATGCCGGCGTTCATGCGCATTAGGGCATAGCCCCCCATCTTGAGCAGGATCCCGGCCAGCAACATGTGAACTGGCGCCGTGGCTTCGCCGTGGGCATCGGGCAGCCAGGTGTGCAGGGGGAAAATGGGCAGCTTTACTCCGTAGGCAATCAGGAAGGCCCCGTACAGCAGCACCTGCAAGTTTAGCGGATAGGCCTTATGGGCCAGATCCGTCATGTCAAAGCTGATGGGATCCCCGTAGAAGGCCATGGCCAGGCCCGCCACCAGGATAAACAGCGAGCTGAGGGCAGTGTAGAGAATGAACTTGGTAGCCGCATAGAGGCGGTTATACCCCCCCCAAATAGAGAGGAGCAAATACACCGGGATCAGCTCCAGCTCCCACATTAGGAAGAACAGCAACATGTCCTGCACGGCGAACACCCCAATCTGCCCGCCGTACATGGCCAACATGAGAAAGTAAAATAGGCGCGGCTTGAGGGTAACCGGCCAAGCGGCCAAGATGGCAAGCGTGGTTACAAAAGCTGTGAGCAAAATGAGCGGCATGGAAAGGCCATCTGCCCCCACCGACCAGCTCAAGCCCACCTGCGGCACCCAGGGGTAACGCTCCAGCAATTGCAGCCCGGCCTGAGCGGGGTCGTAGCCGACATAGAAACCCGCTAGCAGAATCAGCAGGTCAGTGACCGCAACAAACAGGGCAAACCAGCGGATCCGCTCTGCCAACTTTTGGGCATAGGCGCGGGTGCTGGGATCCCCGGCCGGCGCCGGGATCAACGGGATAAAGAGAGCAGCTACCACCGGGTAGACGATGACCGTGGTTAGCCAAGGAAACTCGTACAAGCTAGGCAGCGCCATGAAGGGAACCTCGGTTACGCCAAGTTCATATTGGGGAAGGGACGTCAGCTGCAGCAGACCTCCCTCTCTTGGGAGGCCCCTGAGTCTCTTCACTCAACAACCCCCAGGACTATCTTAAGGCGCTTTCCCAGTTGCCCCCCTTTGCTTCTAGCCGGGATCGCTGCTCCAGAAAACTGCATCCCCGGGGAGGGATAACCTCCCTGGCCATGCGCGCTCGTCCCTGGACAAGGCTACCGCCGCTAGAGTAGAAGTAGTTCTTAACAATTCAAGCCAGATCTGTCTCCTGCAGACAGCTAGGAGAGGCTCAAAGATGGCACTGCATGCGGAGTTGCACCGCCACCTGGGCGGCTCAGTTGTTCCTAGGATCCTATGGCGCTATTTGCACCGCCATGGCTCTCCCTTGGCGGAGCGCTTTCCCGACTACGCCGAATTTGAGGAATTTTACACCCGCCCCCGCAACACCCTGGAGGAGTACCTAGAGCTGCACACGCTGGTGGAGCAGGTGCAGACCCTAGAAAGCTTACCCTATTTCATCTACCGCCTCATTCGAGGGGCCTATGTCTTTGAAGACTTGGCCTATCTAGAAATTCGCTACACCCCCTACCTGCGCACGGACCCCAGCCTCGACGAGGCAGATCGCCTCAAGCAAATGCGGCAAGTCATTGAGATAGTGGGGCAGGCCTGCCAGCAGCGAGAATATCCCATCATCACCACGCAGATTGTGTGTTTGCACTCCCGCCTGCCTAGCCACATCAACCGTGCCATGGTTGAGGCAGCCGCTGAGTCGGAGTATGTGAGTGGCATTGACCTGGCCGGCGGAGATAAGGCCTACAGAGAGCGGCTGGACGAGTGGATTGAGCTCTTCAAGTATGCCCTGGCCCGCGGCCTCAAAACTACTGCCCACCTCTATGAGACGCTGGATGGCTGCTATCCAGAGCTGCTGCCCTACGTTCTGCGGATTGGCCATGGTATTCAGATCCCTCTCCACTACCCAGAGCTCCTGCCAGAGCTAGCACGGCGGGGCCAATGTCTGGAAGTTTGCCCTACCACTTACTTGAAGACAGGGACGCTGCCCAGTTTGGAGCCTCTCAAGATTGTCTTCGACCGCTGCTTTGCGGCAGGGGTGGATATTGCTATCTGCACTGACAACGCTGGCCTGCACAATGTGCGCCTGCCGTTTGAGTACGAGAACCTACTGACCCACGACATCATTGATTTTGAGCAGCTCAAGCGTTGTCAGGAGGCGGCTTTTCGCCACGCTTTTGCCTGGCCTTACAAAGAGTACCCAGCCTTGTTGTTGTCAGAGCTCCAGCGGTCGGCATCAGCTTCCTTGGCAGCTTTGTAGACCAGAGTGGGATTGCTTGCTTGACGCCTCCACCCAGGCAGGGGCTTGCTCATGTTGGAACATCTCTTGACCCGTGGCCTGATTGTCCTAATCCGAGGTTACCAGGTGGCCATCTCCCCTCTGCTACCACCTGCCTGTCGCTACTACCCCACCTGCTCCCAATACACCCTGGAAGCGGTGCGGCGCTACGGTGCCATCCGAGGCAGTTGGCTAGGGATCCGCCGCCTCTGCCGCTGTCACCCTTGGCATCCGGGGGGCTACGACCCGGTGCCCGACTTGCCAGGATCCGCATCTGACGAAACCTGTCGCCCCCGCCGAGATTGGTCCACCGTTGGACTCGTAAAGGCGCTGTCAAGACGCCCCTAGACGGTTGCTAGTTCCGCTTACTGACTGGCTTTCGGCACTGTCCGGGGTAGCGGGACGGAGGGTTACCAAGGTACTCTGCTGGGTTTTGCTGGCTCCCCCTTTCTTTTTCTAGCGGGATCCCTCCCGCAACAACACCAAAATGACTCCGGCAATAATGCTGATGGTGGCCCCAGCAATGAGGCTGGTGGCTAGACGTTCTAGCCGTTCTCCGATGCTCTGAGCGGTGTCGAATTTAAAAGTCAGTTTTTCCAGGTCGCCTGACAGTTTCTCGACGCGCTCCGAGAGCTTTTGGGTATCTCCTGCAAGCCGATCGATCCGATCCAGAATCTCCCCTTGTTGTTGGCTGAGGCGAGCTATTGCCTGGCTGTTGGTCTCAGCCAAGCGCTCGAGCCGCTCCAGGCGCTCTTCTGTTGAAATCGTCATGGGGGCTCACAGCAAGGCACCAATTCTATGCTACCCTCCGCTATCCAGTACAAGCTGAAGGGGACGGCCTCCCATTCTGTTGAGCTGGGTGCGATAATCTTGAGAGCGGGCAGTCTTGTGCACTAGCCGCCATGCCGTCCAAAGATCCAACTTCTCCGCCCAAGGCCGAGTCGTCAGCGAGGAAAACCCCTGCCACCTTGGAATCCCGCACCTGGTGGCAGACCCAGCGGGAGAACCTGCTGACAGTAGTGCTGGCGCTCCTGTTGGCCTTTGGCATTCGCACCTTTGTGGCGGAGGCGCGCTGGATCCCCTCGGATTCCATGCTGCCCACCTTGGAAGAAGGGGATCGGCTGGTGGTGGAGAAGGTCAGCTACCGCTTCAGCGCCCCCAGACGCGGCGATATCATTGTCTTCTACCCACCTGCCAAGCTGAACTTCGACGGGGCCTACATCAAGCGGGTGATTGGCCTGCCAGGGGATCGCATTCGCATTGCCGAGGGCAAGGTGATCGTCAACGGCATTCCGCTCCAGGAGAACTACATCTACGCTCCCCCCGACTACTCCTGCCCCGGCGAGCGCTGCCCTGGTGTGCCCAACCAGGGATCTGAATTTGTTGTCCCTCCTAACTCTTACTTTGTCATGGGGGACAACCGCAACGATAGCCAGGACTCACACATCTGGGGCTTTTTGCCGAAAGAAAACATTATCGGCAACACCATCTTTCGCTTTTGGCCACCTCACCGCCTGCGCTTTTTCACCCCGCCCACCTATCCTGAGCTCTCTGCAGCGGCAGCTCAAGCCTCAAGCCTATCCCCGTAGCAACCTCCTAGCAAGGCCGCTCAAGGACATACTCTACCATCTGAAACAAAGCCTGGCGTGCTTCAGAGTCCGGCAGAACCTCCAGGGCCTCGGCCGCCCGTTGGGCATAGTCGCGCGCCAACTGGCGGGAGCGCGGGATCCCCTCACTTTGGTAGACCCACTCCAAGACCTGCTGGAGATCCTGGGGCTCGGCCAGCTCTCGGAGGATGAGCTCCCGCATCTGCGGGAACTCCTCTAGAGCAAACAAAACGGGTGCTGTCAGGTTGCCTTGGATAAGGTCGGATCCCACTGGCTTGCCGAGCCTCTCTGCCGAGGCGGTGAAATCCAGCAGATCGTCTACGATTTGGAAGGCAATGCCCAGGTCGCGGCCGAAGTCAAAGAGGCGATCGGCCACCTCGGGACTAACCCCGCTCAGGAGACCCGCTGCCTTAGCACTGCCAGAAATCAGGGAAGCGGTTTTGTAGAAGGTTTTGGCCAGGTACTCTTCCAGGGATACGTCGGGATCAAAGCGAGAGAGGCTCTGGCGCACCTCTCCCTCTGGCAGGTCCATGATGACCTTGGACAGGAGCTTCACTACCTCCAGATTGTCCAGGTTGGCCAAGTACCAGGCTGCCTGCCCAAACAGGTAATCCCCTGCCAGCACCGCCACCCGGTTATCGAAAAGGGTGTTGACTGTGTTGACGCCGCGCCGCACCGTAGCAGTGTCAATGACGTCGTCGTGCACCAGGCTGGCGGTGTGGATCATCTCGGTAATTTCCGCCAGGCGCCAATGCTGGGGGGTGATCTCCCCATCGGGCGTAGTGGCCCGCGCAATCAGGAGCACAATTGCCGGTCGGATCCCTTTCCCCCCCACTGAAAACAGATGTTCAGCAGCCATGGCCAGAATGGGGTGTTTGGCGCTAACTAGCCGCGCCAAGTTCTGGCGCAAACGCTCTAGATCCGCTTCTACGGGGCCAAAGGGGGAGAGTACAGAGGTCATGAAGCCAAGCAATGAGAGGATTTACAAAATTTCATATCTCCCCTTATTGTAGAGCACCTCCACCTGCTTGGGGAAAGCAAGCGGTATCATGCAGACAGTTCTCTACCTCTTTTATGACCGATCCTATCCCCCCGCTTCAGACTGGCTCTACTCCTCCGCCCCCTGGAGAACCCGATTGGGAGGAGGAGTGGGAACTAGCGCTGGAGCGCCCCCCCCTCTCGGGGCGGGCCCAGCCTCACCGCCACACTCCCCAATCACGGCGCAAGCTCATTCACCGCCTGGCTCGCATTGAGGGGCATGTGCGCGGGATCCGCGCCATGATTGAGGAGGATCAACCCTGCCCGGATGTGCTGCTACAAATTGCCGCCGTCAAGGGAGCCCTGGATCGGCTGGCGCGGCTTATCCTCAACGATCACATCCGCCACTGCATCCGCCATGCCGTTGAGAGCGGTAACCTTGAGGTGGAGCTGGAAGAGTTGCAGCGGGCTCTGGATCACTACCTCAGCTAGGGCATGGCGGCGGTGTTGCTGGCAGGAGTCTGGGCATACCGCTGCAGCAGAGCGGCACTTTTCAGTTGCCACTGCAGGCCCATGAAGGCCCAGTCGAGGAACTCATTGATCTCCTCCTGGCTAAACTGCATGGCCTTGCCGATTGCAAAAATCAGGTCCTCTTCCTTTTCTCCCAGCTCATTGTTGACCACCGCCATCGCTGCCAGATCGCGGAGGATTAAAGCTCCGGCTGCATTGTGTAGAGGGGGAATCTGGCCAATGTCGAGGATTGGGCCCGTCTCCTCCGCCAGGTAGCCCTGAGCGACCTCTTTGTCAATGCCCATTCCTTCAGCAATCCGTAGAAAGAAGTGGGTTTCCTCTTCATCTAGATGGCCGTCCGCGCGGGCTACTGCAATCAGGGCTTTGAGGTAGAGCTGGCGCTGCTCTTCGGTCAAGTCGCTGTAGGTAATCATGGAACTGTGGTTAGCCTTGGGTTTCCTCTTCAACTTTGCCATGAAGATCCTTCTCTGGGCTTGAGTCGGCACTTTTGCTGGTAGGGGAGAAATTGACTAAAATAGAAAACCTGTGTTGATCGACCAGCCGACTCAGCCTCTAGGAAGAGACCTGCAGCAGTGGCGAGGTGGTCGATTTCTGTTTCCTAGACAACTCCACACGGCTTGCGGAGCATCTCCAAGGAGCAGATACCCCATGGTTAAGTTGCGGCTCAAGCGTTTTGGAAAAAAGCACCAACCCAGCTATCGCATCATTGCTATTGACAGTAGGTCTCGCCGAGAAGGTCGCCCGCTGGAGGAGTTGGGCTACTATAACCCACGTACCAAGGAGACGGTTCTGGAGACAGCGGGCCTACTCAAGTGGCTGCGGCGCGGTGCCAAGCCCACGGATACGGTAGACAGCCTCCTTAGAAAGGCTGGCATCTATGAGATGTTGAAGGCCGGTGAGGGTGGGGTGGTGGCCTCGATTCGTATTCCAGCCATTGCCAAGTCTGAAGCCGGGCTCCCTCCCGAGGAATCTGGCGAGAGGGCAGAGCAGGCAGAGGAAACACCTCAGCCTGAGGAGGCCACTGAGGTCTAGGTTCAGCTACGCTGGCGGTTAGGTTGAGTTTTGCCTCCCATGCCAGATTACGAGACCCTTGCCCATCTTTTGATTGAGCCGCTCCTTAGCAGCGGCCCCCTGCAGACAGATGTGGAAACCACCTGTGGAGGACGCAAGGTCTGGTTGCGGCTAGCCTTTGATCCCAAAGATCGCGGTCGGGTGTTGGGGCGAGGTGGGCGTACCTTGCAGGCCATTCGGCAGGTGATGACAGCGGCAGCCCAGTTGGCAGGGCAATCGCTGTACATCGACATCTACGGCGAGTCAGGAGAGCGAGAATGAGCCAGATCCTGACCTTCTTGGGGAAGGGGGGTACAGGCCGAAGCACTCTAGCTGTGGCCGTGGCGCGGGCAGCAGCCCAGCAGGGGCGGCGGGTGCTGCTAGTGGGCCATCAGGCGGGGCCGGGGTTGGAGATGCTTCTAGGTGGGATCCCACTTTCTGGCGAGCCGGTAACCATTGCTGCCAATTTGGACGTAGTGCAGCTGCGCACAACCCAGCTTCTGGAGCGGTACTGGACGGCGGCCAAAGAGCTGGGAGCTCAATACCTGCGCACTCCCCTTTTCCAAGAGATCTACGGGCAAGAGCTGGGGGTGTTGCCAGGGATGGATCAGGCTCTGGCTCTGGAAGCCCTGCGCCGCTACGAGGCCAGCGGTCAATACGACTGCATCCTCTACGATGGCCCAGGGGATCTGACCACCTTGCGGGCTTTTGGCATCCCGGAGGTGGCCAGTTGGTACTGGCGGCGAGCTTCCCAGGCTTTCCTCCAATCCGATTTGGCCAAAACTCTCCTTCCCTTCGTCGAGCCGCTGCTACGCTCTGTAACAACACTGGAGTTCTCGTCCTTAGAGGATTTGCTAACTCGCCTGGGGGGGATGACTAACCTCTTCGAAGAGGGGCGCCGTGCTCTTGCCAATCCGCGCCGCGTGTTGGCCCACTTGGTAACCACCCCGGATCCGATGGCCGTGCAGACTGCTCGCTACCTCTGGGGCAGTGCCCAAATGGTGGGACTGACAGTGGCTGGCCTCTGGGTCATGCCGCTGGTTCCTGGAGAGGTGTCGGCGGCTGAGTTTTCTCCTCTGCCGGTGCGCACCCTGCCGCGGCGCCAGGGATCTGACTGGTCAGCGTTGGAGGAAGCGGTAAGTGGGATCTTTGCCGTGCCCGAAGTGCCGCCGCCAGTAGCCATCGACGAGGGATCCGGCACTGTGAAGCTGTTTCTTCCCGGCTTTAGCAAGGCCCAAATCGAGCTGAGCCAATCTGGGCCAGAACTGACCATCACTGCCGGGGATCAGCGGCGCAACTTGTGCTTGCCCCCCACCCTGGCAGGCCGGCAGGTAAGCGGAGCCAAGTTTCAGGAGCCCTTCTTGATCATCAGCTTTGCCTAGAGATCCCGATTGCTAGTGGCAGCCGCGGGGCAGAGTTCTAGAGAGGGGGCATGTTGGCCAAGCGGATCATTCCCTGTTTGGATGTGGCGGCGGGGCGGGTGGTCAAAGGGATCCAGTTTGCGCAGCTGCGCGATGCCGGCGATCCGGTGGAACTGGCCCAGGCCTACGACCGGGCAGGAGCCGATGAATTGGTCTTCTTGGACATTACTGCCACTCACGAGGAGCGGGGGATCTTGCTGGAGGTAGTGCAGCGCACAGCAGAGCAGGTGTTTATCCCCCTCACGGTGGGAGGCGGGATCCGGGATGTGGAAGGTATCCGGCAACTGTTGCGGGCCGGGGCCGACAAGGTGAGCCTCAACTCGGCGGCGGTTCGGGATCCAGATCTCGTTACCCAAGCCAGCCGCCGCTTTGGCTCCCAGTGCATCGTGGTGGCCATTGACGCCCGTGCTAAACCCCAAGGGGGGGGATGGGAGGTGTATGTGCGCGGTGGGCGGGAGCCAACAGGGCTGGACGCGGTGGAGTGGGCCAAGACAGTTGCCGAGCGCGGGGCAGGGGAGATCTTGCTCACCAGCATGGACACCGACGGCACCCAAGCTGGCTACGACCTGGAGCTGACGCGGCGGGTGGTCGAGGCAGTGCCGGTGCCAGTGATTGCCTCAGGAGGAGCAGGAGGGTGTGCCCACATCCGCCAAGCTCTCCAAGAGGGGGGGGCAGAAGCAGCCCTGTTGGCTTCGCTGCTCCACTACGGCCAGCTGACGATTGAGCAGATCAAAGCTGACTTGGCTGCCCACGGTATTCCGGTGCGTCGCTAGCTTTGGGAGGGATCTGTGCAGACTCCAGAGCTGGCCGCTCTCCTACCCAAGGTGTGCCGCCTGGCAGAAGCAGCAGGGCAGGCCATCTTGCTCTTTTATCGGCAAGGATCGCTGCAGGTCGAACGCAAAGCAGATGCCTCCCCCCTAACTGAGGCGGATCTGGCTGCCCACCGCCTAATCTTGCAGGGCCTGCAAGATCTGACCCCTGCGATCCCCGTGCTGTCGGAAGAATCCGGCGGCATTCCCTACGGAGAGCGCCACCAGTGGCAACGGTTCTGGTTGGTGGATCCCCTAGATGGCACGCGCGAGTTTCTCGAAGGCAGCGGCCAGTTTACTGTCAACATTGCCCTTGTCGAGGCAGGGATCCCCATCTTAGGCGTCGTCCATGCCCCAGCGCTGGGTCTTACCTACAGGACTGCGCGAGGGCTGGGGGCCTACAAAGGCGATGAACCCATCCGCGCCCACCCGCCCGCCCAGCCGCCTTTGCGGGTGGTGGCTAGCCGCTCCCACAGAGACGCGGAAACAGAGCGGTTTCTGGAGCGGCTGCAACGGCGCTACGGTTCTCTCGAAGTCAAGTCCGTGGGCAGCGCCCTCAAGTTTTGCCTGGTGGCCGAGGGATCCGCCCACCTCTACCCCCGCTTTGGCCCAACCCTGGAGTGGGATACGGCTGCTGCCCACTGCCTTGTCGAGCAGGCCGGGGGAAGTGTCACAGATCTGAAGGGGGAGCCCTTGCGCTACAACAAGCCGGACTTGCACAACCCACCCTTCATGGTGGCAGCTGCGGGCGCAGCCTACCTGTGGCAAGACCTGCTCCCCTGAGGCAAACGGTAGCTACATCCCCATTTCAACAGGGTTGAACCCCTCCGGAAACTTGGTGTACTCGTCGTAGAGGGCGCCGCGAAAGCGGGTGTTGGTGATGACGGCTCCGCGCAGATCGGCGCCAAGGCGCAGATCGGCCCGACTGAGATCGGCCTCGCTGAGATCGGCTCTGAGCAACTTGGCTCGGTAGAGGTTGGCCCCCCGCAGATCGGCCTTGACCAGCTTGGCCCCGATGAGGTTCACCCGCCGCAGCTTGGCTCCGCGCAGGTCAGCCCCTGAGAGATCCGCCCCTGACAAATCTGCCTCGCGCAGGTCCGCCCCACTTAAGTCTGCCTCCCGCAGGATGATCCCCCTCAAGCTGACACCACTCAACTGAGCCCCGCTCAGGTTGGTTCTAGAAAAATCCCGCTGGCCAGAGGCATAAGCCTGCAACAGTTGCTTGGCATCCAGGAGAGGCTTGATACTCGCTGTTGTCATTGCTGCTTGGTCTCTTGCAAAAACGTAGGACGGCTATGCTAGCCCCGCTAGAGGCAGACCAATGGACCCTTGGCCTAGCTTACTACATCTCCTGGCTTGGGAAAGCCCAACCCCCCTCAGAGGAGGAGTCTTCAAAGCTGATCAATTTCGCGGCGCAGACTTTCTAGCTCTGCATCTACCTTGCTCTCGCTAGTGGCAGCAGATGGCTCTCGAGGCAGAGCCTTCTGCTCTCCGGCGGTCAATTGGCCCTGTATTGCTGCCTTCAGCATCCTCAGCTCGTGATCCACATCCGCTCCACCTGCTTCTAGGGCAGCAAACTGCTGTTCCAAGTTGTCTACTGCCAGCTCCGCCACTGCCGCTGATTGGGCTTCCAGGGCGTTTACCTTCTCTTCCATCCGCTCGAAGGCAGCAAAGGCGCTAGTGGCGTCCACCCGTCCAATGACCTGGTTAATTTGCTGGGAAGCCTTGGCCGCCCGGGCCCGCGCAATGAGCATATCCTTCTTGGTCTTGGCCTCGGCAATCTTGCTCTCTAGCTTGGTCATGTTGGTTTTCAGGAGCTCTACCTGCCTGGTTTGCTCATCCAACTGCCGTTTTAGACTTTGGGCGGTTTCGGCAAAGGTTTTCTTGCGCACTAGCGCTTCCCGGGCCAGCGCCTCGTTGTTGTTGCGCAAAGCCAACTCGGCGCGCCTGTGCCACTCCTCCACGCTTTGCTGCGCCTGCTCATACTGCCGCTCCAGGCGCTTCTGGGCAGCAATGGCCTGGGCAACTGCCTGCCGCATTTGGTAGTGATCCTCGGCCATGTCCTGAATGGTTTGGTTCAGGATCTTCTCTGGATCTTCGGCGGCGTTGATCAACGCGTTGAGGTTGGCTCTAATGATTCGGCTGACCCGCTCGAACAATCCCATTGGTCGTTTCCCCCTGTTGCAGTTTGACCTAATGCTACCCTTGCCACTCCGGTGCCTTCCAGGGTCTCTACTCCAGTATAGGGATCCCTAAGCCAGAGAGAACTCTGCCTCTGGGGAGTAGCGGGCCCTTGAGAGCCCGCGGCACCTCCGGATCCCATCCCTGCGGCCTTTACTAGCTGGCTGGTGCTGGGCTGTGCTGGAATCGAACCAGCGGCTCCCACCGTGTCAAGGTGGTACTCTACCTCTGAGTTAACAGCCCTAGTGCCTAAAAGGCAGTAACTAATCATATCACCGAAAAAGGCGGCGCGGAAGCCCTGTGGGGGAGTTTACAGGCGCCAGTTGGCGGACTTGATCACGTTGCGAAAGTCGTGGATCACTGCTTCGCAGCGGCGAAAAAAAGCCAGTACCCAGTCCTGCAGCACCTTTTGCTGAGATTCGTCCAGCTCCTTGAGGGTGCCCCGGTAGTGGATTTGGCCGCTGCGCTCGATCTCGAACTGGTTGAGCCACTCGGCTAGGGATCCCTGGCGTTCTACCACTTCCTGCCGCGCTGCCTTCCAGTAGTTGACGATCACTGCCTTGCCCAAATAGCCGCTCGTGATCTGGCAGAGGCGATTGAGAGATTGCACGAAGACATCCATCTGCAGGCGGCTGCCTGTCGCTGCTGGCTGGGTTGCCTCCTCCTTTGCTGTGGGCTTGCCTTCTGCCAGGGTGGAGCTGGGTTGGGTAGGGTTCCGGACGGCCTCCGCCTGGCTGGTCAACAGGCGCAAGGTGGCCAGGCCCTTCGGCGTATCCTGTTGCAGCTCGGCTCGCAGGCGGTTAACGGCCAAGGTGTAAACCGGCATCACCAGCTCGTCATTGACCGCCACCAGCAACACCCACTCCGGCCCTAAGGGGTAGACAAAGACCCGTTGCTCGGCAAACTGAAAGTCAAAGTAGTCAAGGCCTGGGGGCATGGTTTCCAAAACCTGAAACAGCCCTTCGACAAGGGCTTGCTGCTGCCGGCTGTCCAAGTTTTGAAAAGAGCGATAGAAAAAAGGGCGGCCTGTCCGACTCAGGAGCGCCACCCCCATCACCCCCCGGATGGACAAAAAACTCTCGAGCGTTTCCTTCTCCATGCCCCTCAGGAGCCAACTCGGCCAACACAACTCCTATCCTGGCTCAGATTACCCGACACCGGCTGGCTACAGCCCATGACTCCTGTCTTTGCCAATCCTTGCCCAGTACAGGGCTTTCCGGCACTCTGACGCAGCGACCCCCTCGTCTGCAAAAACCTGATGAAACTGGAAAAAGCTGCGGCAAGGAAACCACAGCTGTTGCTAGCTAACGCTGTTGCGAACCTGCAGCTCTAGCTCCCCTCTCCTAGAGAGCACTGGGACAAAAACTCCCCAATCCGTCCTATCGCCTCCTCCAGCCGGGATCCGTCCACCACCAGTGCAAAGCGCACATAGCCTTCGCCCCTGGAACCAAAGCCAGAGCCCGGCGACAGGGCAACGCCGGTAGTCCTCACCAAGTCCAGACAAAACTGGGCCGAGGATCCCCGATAAAACTCGGGCAAAGGCGCCCACAGGTACATGGTGGCCTCCGGTAGGGGCACGGGCCAGCCGATGCGGTGCAGAGCGGCCACCGCCAGATCTCGCCGCTCGCGGTACACCTGCCGCCAGTGATCCAAGAAGCTATCGGGAGCCGCCAAGGCCGCCGCTGCCCCCCGCAGAATGCCCTGGTACTGATGGAAGTCAATGGTGGACTTCACCAGGCGCAAAGCTTGGATCAGCTCGCGGCTGCCGATGGCATAGGCCACCCGGAACCCACCCATGTGGTAGGACTTGGAGAGGGAAAAGAACTCGATGGTGCGGGTCTTGTCGGGATCCGCCTGCAGCGCCGAAGGGGCCACCTGGCCGTCAAAACGCCAGTCCACGTAGGGGAAGTCATGGGCCAGGAGGATGTCGTGCTGCTGACAAAACTGCAGCGTCTCCTGCCAAAACTCCGGGGTGACGGTGGCGGTGGTGGGGTTGTGGGGGTAGCTCAGCACCAAGAGGCGGGCCCGGCGACAGATCTCTGCTGGGATCTCGTCCCACTGGGGCAGGAAACGGTTTTCCACCCGTAGAGGCAAGTAGTAAGGGATCCCGCCCGCTAGATGGATCCCACCCACATGGGAGGGGTAGCCAGGGTCGGTAACCAAGGCAATATCCCCGGGGTTGAGCAGGGCCAGCGGTAGAAGGGCTGTGCCCTGCTGGGATCCAATCAAGGGCAGCACCTCCGTTTCGGGGTCAATGGCTAGGCCGAACTTCCTCTGGTACCACTGGGCACAGGCAGCGCGGAACTCAGCGGTATCGTGAAACAGGGTGTAGCCATAGGTGGAGGGATCTGCCAGGGCCCTCTGAATGGCTGCCAGCGCTTCCGGAGGCGGGGGCAGATCCGAGGATCCCAGAGACAGGTCGATAACATCTACGCCCCGGCGCCGCGCCTCCCACTTGGCCTGGTCTAGCTGGTCGAAGACATTGGAGCGCAGCGGCTCAAGGCGTTGGGCAAAGGTAGCGAGCATGCGACAAATCCAGAGGGGCTAGGGCGGCAATCCAAGCAGCGGGCTCTCTTCAGGGATTACTGGGATTGTTGCCGGCAGGGGAGGAGCTGGGGGCAGAGGGCCGCGTGGCCGCTGCCGGGCCGCGGTCAAAGATCTCGATGTGCCACTGTCCTCGACCGTTACTCTCAAAGGCAATAAAGCGGCCATCGCCGCTAATGGTGGGGTTGCGCACATCCCCTGGCACCCGGCTGCTGATGTTCTCAACCCGACGGGTTTCGCGGTCGTAGAGAAAGATCTCCGATTTGCCCAGCGCATTGGACACGTAAACGATGTAGCGGCCATCGGCACTGATGTCGGGCGAGCTGGCAGCCACGTCGCTGGAATTAAGCCCGGGCAAGTCCACCAGCCGCCGCTCCACCATGTCGTAGAGAAAAATATCCTGACTGCCGCTGCGGGCTGAGGAAAACACTAGGTAGCGACCATCCCCACTCAAAGCAGGCTCCCCATCGGGGAAAATGCTGTTGAGCCCGCTGTTGCTCAAGCTAGGAGGTGGGGTACGAAAGCCTGGGGGGCTACAGCCCAACAGCACTAAGCCCAAGCTGACCAGGCCTACCCTTTCCAACCCCCTGGCTCGGCTGAACCCAATCCAGCCCTTGGTCAGCATAGTATCGCTTTCCCAACCCCTTTTTTCCATCATACCTGGTTGACCAATTCCGGCCAGGCTAAGGTTGGTTCAGAACCCCCCAGCAGTGGAGGTTGGCTGCAGCCGGTTTGGAAGCGGGTACCCTTACCGTTGAGCAGGTGTGGGAGGAGAGCTGGGCTGCAGCCAGGATTTCTGGGGCCGCGCCGTTTAGTTGCCTTGAGCTCGGCTTTTCTGCATCGTTGGTATTGTTGATTGTTGAATCTGCCTCTTTTGGGTTGTTCTCCGCTACCACTGGGCGCTACGGCTATGGCTCGCCGCAACACTCTGCAAGACGATCTCCATTACCAACAAGCCAAGCGCAGCCTGCGCCAGTGGGTGGCCCAACTGGATCTGCGCCCCCAAGAGATCGCGGGCCTAGAAAGGGAGCTGGAGAACTTGCAAGCGCTCTTGGACAAGTTGGAAACTGAGGTGATCCACATCGCTGCCTTCGGCCTGGTGGGGCGAGGCAAGTCCTCTCTGCTCAATGCTCTCCTAGGGGAGCCGGTCTTCCAGACAGGGCCTACCCATGGCACCACCCGCACCCAGCAAACGGCAGCTTGGAACATCAGTTGGGAAACTCGTCCCCACTCCTCCTCTGGCAAGGCCCTGCAGGGATCCCACCTGCCGCCGGCCTCAGTGCAGTCAGTTCAGGTTAGCCACTGGCAGGGATCGCGTCTGGAGCTGATCGACACCCCCGGTCTGGATGAAGTAGACGGCCAAGAGCGGGCGCAGCTGGCCCAGGAGGTGGCCCAGCGGGCGGATCTCATCCTCTTTGTGGTCTGCGGGGATCTGACGCGGGTGGAGTTTGAGGCCCTAGCGACTCTGCGGGAGGCAGGCAAGCCCCTGCTGCTGGTGTTCAACAAAATTGACCAGTACCCAGAGGCGGATCGCCAGGCCATCTACGACAAGATCCGCAACGAACGGGTGCGGCAGCTTCTTTCCCCTGACGAGATTGTCCTGGTGGCAGCCTCGCCGCGCGTGCCACGCCTGGTGCAGAAGCCAGATGGCAGCTTTGGCGTGGAGATGGAGATCGGTCCCCCCCAAGTCGATGCCCTACGCCTGAAAATCCTAGAGGTCTTGCATCGGGAAGGGCGCTCCCTGCTAGCTCTCAATGCCCTCCTCTTTGCCGACCGCGTCAACCAGAAAGTCATCGAGCGCAAGCTGCAAAGCCGCGCCCACCAAGCCCAAGATCTCATTGCCGCCGCCGCCCGCACCAAGGCTCTGGCCGTCGCCCTCAACCCCATCACTCTCCTCGATACCCTGGGGGGGCTGGCTTTGGATATTGCCCTCATCCTGCGCCTGGCCCGCCTCTACGGCTGGCCCATGAGCACCGCCGGAGCCACACAACTGCTGCAAAAGATTGTCCTCAGCATGCTCAGCCTGGGAGCAGGAGAATGGGTGGCGCTGCTGGGGCTGGGATCCCTGAAAACCCTGCTGGGGGGATCCCTGCCCTTTAGCGGGGGATTCTCCCTAGGGGCCTACGGTTCGGTAGCCCTGACGCAGGCGGTCTTGGCCGGTTTTTCCTGCTACGCTCTCGGCGAGGCGGCCCGTCGCTACCTGGCCCAGGGAGCCAGTTGGGGACCGGAGGGGCCCAGGACGGTCATCGCCCAGATCTTGGCCGATTTGGACGAGGCCTCCATTACTGCCCGGCTTCGTGAAGAGATCTGCGCCAAAATTGGTTTGGCGCTGCTGTAAGAGCCCCTTGCTCCAGTCTTGGCATCCTCACCCTGCCCCCTCTCTACGACGTGGCCCGCTACCTGGGATCCGCCACATCTAGAAGCAAGACCAACCGCAGCTAGAAAAAGACGGCATCGACGCCCAGGGCAGCTTCCTGGTGGGAGGGCAGAGCCGCAGCCTTGATTATCTCCAGTCGGGAATTGCCTTCAAGAGACACAGCAAGCCCATCTTGGACCCACCCTCTCCTACGCACTGGAGGAGGCGGCCCAATGGGCCCTGAAGTCCAACCCCCCTCGACTTGGTCGGGTGCCGGCCAATTCGCTCAAAGTCACCCACCGCCTCTGCCTGGCCAAAATGGGCACGCTGTGGGAGAGCGCCCTCCAACAGGCCTTTGACGGGGATTCCACCGTTCTACCTGTTTGGGAGGAGCTGATTGACTAAGCAAGGGAGATGCCTTGGTAGGATGGGGAAAGCTCTCCGCCCTATCTCTATGTCAGCCCAAACCTTTCAAGACCTAATCCTACGCCTGCAGCAGTTTTGGGGGGAGCAAGGCTGCCTCATCCTCCAGCCCTACGACTTGGAAAAGGGGGCGGGCACCATGAGCCCCCACACGTTCTTGCGCGCTCTAGGGCCGGATCCCTGGCGAGTGGCCTATGTGGAGCCCTGCCGCCGCCCCACCGATGGGCGCTACGGCCAAAACCCCAACCGTCTACAGCACTACTTTCAGTACCAAGTCCTGATCAAGCCCTCCCCCGACGACATCCAAGAGGTGTACCTGGACAGCCTACGGGCTTTGGGCATCAACCCGGCAGAGCACGACATTCGCTTTGTGGAAGACGACTGGGAATCCCCTACCCTCGGCGCCTGGGGCGTAGGCTGGGAAGTTTGGCTAGATGGCATGGAAATAACCCAATTTACCTACTTCCAACAAGTAGGCGGGCAGGATTGCCACCCCGTTTCCGTAGAAATTACCTATGGGCTGGAGCGCCTAGCCATGTACCTGCAGGGGGTGGATTCGGTTTTCGATCTCTGCTGGAGTGAGCACCCTTCCCTGGGCCGTATTACCTATGGGCAAATCTATTTCCAAAATGAGGTGGAGCAATCCTATTACAACTTTGAGTACTCGGATCCCGAGATGCTGTTGGAGTTGTTCCGCCTCTACGAAGCTGAAGCCAAGCGCTTGATTGAAATCACGCAGCAGAAGCTAGAGAAACCGGTGACTCCCAAGCAGCCACCGGTGTCGCTGCTCTTGCCTGCCTACGACTACGTGCTCAAGTGCTCCCACACCTTCAACCTGCTCGATGCCCGCGGCGTCATTGCCGTGGCCGAGCGCACCCTCTACATTGGGCGCATCCGCAACCTGGCCCGACAATTGGCAGAGCTCTACCTCAGCCAAGTGGATCGCTTGAAGTTCAGCCCTGCTCTGCCCCAGCCGGAACCCAACTTAAGTTGCCAGGAAACCCCTTTGCTAGGCTAGGAACCGGAGCCAAGGGACCCTCTTTTGGCTATGATAGAAAACTGACATCAGCCACCTTTGCCCTGTTGCAACCCTCTTTGCGTTAAGCTAATCAGCGCCCTCGTTTTCATTCTCTTTTCCTGACCAGTCGACCTTAACTAAATTTATGTTTCGCTATCCCGTTACACGGGTTTCCATCTTTGTTGATGGAAACAATATGTTTTATGCTCAACAAAAAATTGGCTGGTTCTTTGACCCCCGCCGCATCTTGGATTACTTTGTCAGGTCACAACCCAATGTCGAGCTGGTCAATGCGTTTTGGTACACCGGCATCAAGGATCCCAACGATCAAAGAGCTTTCCGAGATGCCCTGATCAACTTGGGCTATACGGTGCGCACCAAGCTCCTCAAGGAATACCGAGATGAAGAGTCGGGCCGCTACTCCCAGAGGGCTAATCTAGATATCGAGATTGTGATCGATATGTTCAACACGGTGGGGCAATACGACCGGCTCATCCTATTTAGCGGCGACGGTGATTTTGAGCGGGCCGTTGAGCTGTTGCGCTCCAAAAACACCACGATTACCGTTGTCTCCACCGAAGGGATGATTGCCCGCGAGCTGCGCAACGCTACCGACCGCTACATCGACCTCAACGACATTCGCCCCTATATTGAGAAGTTGGACAAGTAGTCGTTGAGTATACGTGCTGGACTGCAAGACCTAGACAATGCTGGTTCCAACTCCAACAGAGGAATTTCTACAAGCGTAGCTTCCCCCTGAGCTAGAAATACCTCCTACCCCAAAAGTAGCGCTGGCAGGCTCGTCTCCCTGTCCGCTCCCCAAGCTGGTGGAGGGGCTAGATCCTGTCCTTGTGCTGTTGAGATCCTCCTCGCCTTGCTTGCGCCAGCGGTGCGGAGTACGCCGCGCAGTGGGGTTAACCTCCGAACAACCCTGGCTTAGCCAGAGGGGCAGACAAGCTAGCATTGTAAAAAATCTTTGCCCTGGCTAGGTTTCTATGACTGACGTTCCCGTCTCCCGCATTCGCAACTTTTCCATCATTGCCCACATTGATCACGGCAAGTCCACCCTCGCCGACCGGCTGCTGGAGGCAACTGGCACCGTTTCAGCCCGCGAGATGAAGCCGCAACTTCTAGACAACATGGAACTGGAGCGGGAACGGGGCATCACCATCAAGCTGCAGGCAGCCCGCATGAACTACCGGGCCCAAGACGGCCAGGACTACGTCCTCAACCTCATTGATACGCCAGGGCATGTGGATTTTTCCTACGAGGTCTCCCGCTCGCTGGCTGCCTGCGAAGGAGCGCTCCTGGTGGTGGATGCCTCTCAAGGTGTGGAAGCCCAAACTCTGGCGAATGTCTACCTGGCCCTAGAAAACAACTTGGAAATTATCCCCGTCATTAACAAAATTGACTTGCCCAGCGCCGACCCAGAGCGAGTCATTGCTGAGATTGAGCAGGTGATTGGTCTTGACTGCAGTGGGGCTATCTTGGCCTCTGCCAAAGTGGGCCTTGGAATCTCAGAGATCCTTGAGGCTATTGTGCAGCGGGTACCCCCGCCGCGGGATACGGTGGCAGATCCCTTGCGGGCTCTGATTTTCGATAGCTACTACGATCCCTACCGCGGTGTGATTGTCTATGTGCGCATCATGGATGGGGAGGTGAAGACGGGGGATAAGATCTGTTTTATGGCCTCTGGCCGCGAGTACGAGGTTACTGAGTTGGGAGTGATGCGCCCCCACCAAGAGCGGGTTGAGTCTCTCCATGCTGGGGAGGTGGGCTACATTGCCGCTGCCATCAAGAGCGTTGAGCATGCCCGCGTGGGGGATACCATCACTCTCGTTCATCGCAGGGCTGCTGAGCCCCTGCCCGGCTACAAAGAAGCTAAGCCCATGGTTTTCTGCGGCCTCTTTCCCAGCAACTCGGATCAGTACGCTGAACTCAAAGAAGCCCTGGAAAAACTCAAGCTCAACGATGCTGCTCTCCACTTTGAGCCGGAAGTTTCCCCTGCCATGGGCTTTGGCTTCCGCTGCGGTTTCTTGGGTCTGCTGCACATGGAGGTGGTTCAGGAACGGCTGGAGCGGGAGTACAACCTGGATTTGGTGATTACAGCCCCAACGGTGGTCTACCAGGTTACCCTCAACAATGGTTCGGTAATCCAGGTCGACAATCCCAGCAAGCTGCCTCCTCCCAACGAGCGCGTTAGCATTGAGGAGCCCATTGTCCGGGTGGAAATGATTTTGCCGGAGGAATTCGTTGGCCCAGTGATGGAACTGTGCGAGACCAAGCGCGGCACCTTTAAGGATATGAGGTACCTGGCTCAGGGCCGCACGACGCTAGTATACGAACTGCCTCTGGCGGAAGTGATCACGGACTTTTTTGACCAGTTAAAATCTCGCACCCGCGGCTACGCCAGCATGGACTACCAGATGGTGGGCTATCGACCTGACGATCTGGTGCGCTTGGATATTCTCATCAATGGCGAGGTGGTGGATGCCCTCTCCACGATTGTGCATCGGGACAAAGCCTTCCAGGTAGGCCGATCCCTGGTGGCTAAGTTGCGCGAGCTGATCCCACGCCACCAGTTTGAGGTGCCCATCCAAGCGGCGGTTGGCTCTCGGGTGATAGCCCGCGAAACTATTCCTGCTCTGCGCAAAAATGTTTTGGCCAAGTGCTACGGGGGCGATGTAACTCGCAAGCGCAAGCTTCTGGAAAAGCAGAAGGAGGGAAAAAAGCGCATGAAGGCGCTGGGAACAGTGGATGTGCCCCAAGAGGCATTTATGGCGGTGTTGAAGTTGCAAAATGACTAACCTAACCTTGCGGCGAGAGGAGGTGTTGGCCTGGCTGCAGGAGCGGCTGCCTCCTCCTCGCCTGCGCCACATCCTAGGAGTCGAAGCAATGGCCCGGCAACTGGCAGCTCACTACGGGCTGGATGAGCAGAAAGCTGCTTGGGCAGGCCTACTGCACGACTTGGCTAAGTCTTTCCCAGCAGAGGAGCTGCTACAGCGAGTAGCTCGGGAGCGGGAGCTAGACGAGATTGAACGGGCTGAACCCCACATTCTCCACGCCGAGGTGGGATCCCTGTTGGCACAGGAACAGTTTCAGGTGCAGGATGAGGAAATCCTAGCGGCTATTGCCAACCACACCCTGGGGCGGCCCGGCATGGATCCGCTAAGTTGTGTGGTTTTTGTGGCCGATGCTCTGGAACCCAGCCGCGGCAACAGCCCAGAGCTGGAGCAGTTGCGACGTCTGGCTTTTGTAGATTTATCTAAAGCTGTGGTAGGTGTTTGCGATCTGAGCCTGAGATTTTTGCTAAACCGGAATCAGGTGGTTCATCCACGCACACTCATGACTCGCAATCATTTCCTGCTCCATCCTTTGCACAAAAAGGATTTCCAGAGGCCTGCATCCCCGGTTCATCCAGTCGTTTCAGGAGGGTCTTAGTTGCTACAGCTCATGCCTAGCCGTGCCAGGGATCCCATCTATCGCATGGCGCTGACTGCAGCTCGCGCAGCGGAAGAAAAAAAAGGTGGTGACATTGTTCTGCTGGACGTATCCCAGGTTTCCACACTGGCAGACTACTTTCTTCTGGTCAGTGGCTACTCGCTGACGCAAGTGCGTGCCATTGCCCGGGCAATTGAGGAAAAGCTCTGGGAGGAGTGGCAACAGAGGCCGCGCCGCATTGAAGGTCAAGACTCAAGCTCGTGGATCCTGATGGACTATGCCGATCTCATCGTTCACGTACTGATGCAAAACGAAAGAGAGTACTACGACTTAGAGTCTTTTTGGATCCAGGCCCAGCGAGTTGACTTGCCTTTAGCAGGGTAGTGACCTAGCTTCAAAGGTTGACTTTTTGGGCCTTGGGCTTTTCCGGTTTTCCAAGGCCTTAGTCAGCTGTCAAGAAATATGTGAGACATGTAAAGTTTTCAATAGTTCCACACTTTCCTACATGGTTGCGTGCTAGCATGTTGACCGAGGAGTGATCGGCTAAGATCTTTCTAGGGGCAGACGAGTTTCTATAGTCTTTGTTAAAATCCTCCCTCTGTACTTCCCAAAATACCAATAATTTCTTCTTGGCAACAGATACTAGCAAGTTGCGGCGGGGATCTTAGCCAATGAATTGACAGTGACTTCCCGCAGGTGGGGACCTGGGTCTACTGCTTAGATACGAGTCCCCTGCCAAGAGCAGGGGGAAGGGGCAGCTAGCACCCTTTGCAGCAGAGACTTTGTTGAATGCTTGTTTTAAGATAGGAGGGAAACTCCGATGGAAAAAGTGTTGGTGAATATTGTCGAGTACCTGGCATTGTCAGAACTGGAAACTTTCCTCTGCACTGAGCACCCCCATAAGCAAGTGTTTCATGATGCTAGAGAGCGAGAATCGCTAATGCAGCAGATTCTCAACCGGGTTCCTCCTGTTTATAGGTGGCTGGCTGCCGATGAATGTCCTAGCCGCGATCAGCTTAATCCCCGAGAACTGGAATTGCTCCGCTCGGTGGTGCGGGAGGTGGTCAAGCAGAAGCTGCAACAGGACTCTTTTGAGGATCCCTACGTAGGAGCAGCTATGTCGGAAGTGTTCTACGGGTAAGCTACACTGCAAAGGCAGGGCATCAGCCTATTGCTTCTATTCTATTCATGCTGCCTGTCTACTATTCTGAGACTTTTCTCAGCCACAACACAGGTCCCTTTCATCCGGAACGGCCAGCACGCTTGCGAGCTATTTCTAAGGCTCTGCAGGGCTCCCCTTTTGCCAGCCAACTGGAGTGGCGGGATCCCCCTTTGGCTGAGCTTTGGGAGCTGGAGCGAGTCCACCCCCCTTGGCATATTCAACGGGTGGCGGAGCTGGCTGCAGCGGGTGGGGGTTACCTCGATGCCGATACCATCGTCTCTCCAGGCAGCTTTGAGGCAGCGCGGCGGGCAGTGGGAGCCTGGATTGCTGCTTCGGCCTCAGTCTTGGCTACAGGACAGCCGGCTCTGGTGCTCTGTCGTCCTCCTGGGCATCACGCCGAGCCAGAGCGGGCAATGGGGTTTTGCCTCTTCAGTAACGCCGCCATTGCAGCTCTATGGGCCCTGGATCAGCCGGGGGTTAAGCGGGTAGCCATTTTCGATTGGGATGTGCACCACGGCAACGGCACCCAGGCGGTAGTAGAGCGCCATCCCCAGCTGGCCTATGCCTCCATCCACCAGTTTCCTCTCTACCCTGGCACAGGACGGGCGGAGGAAACCGGACTCCACGGCAACCTCTGCAACGTGCCTCTGCCTGCTGGGTCGGATTGGTCGGCCTATAAAAAGGCTCTCGATGAGAAGGTTTTGCCCTTCCTGCGCGCCTTCCAACCGGATTTGCTGCTGGTGAGTGCAGGCTTTGACTGTGCCAAAGGGGATCCCTTGGCCAGCATGCTGCTGGAGCCAGAAGATTTTGGCCGCATGGCCCGCCTTTGCCTGGAGGAGGTGACCCGCAAGACCGTCTTCGGCCTAGAAGGGGGCTATGACCTGGAGAACCTGGCCCGCGGCTGGCTGAGCCTAGCTCAAGCTTGCCTGGGGGGTTAGCCTTTCCATTTCACCTTAGGCAGGATTTGCCGCACATCCACCCGGTCTTTGTACTTGAGGGCGAAGTTAAGCAGCGAATCCAATAGCGAATCTGACAGGTAGTGGGGCTGAAGGCCTAGATCAAGAAGCTTGGTGTTTTTGGCGTTGTAGTAGTGCTCTTCCAACTCAACGCGGGGGTTCTCCAAGTGTTGGATTTCCACCTTCAAGCCCATGGCAGCTGCCGCCTTTTGCACCATCACGGCTAGCTGCTCGACACTAAATTGTTCCGTAAACTGGTTCATCACCCGAAACTGACCTGGCTCAGGAGGATTGGCGATGGCTAGCTCCACACAACGCACAGTGTCGCGAATATCCAAGAAGCCACGCGTCTGGCCTCCTTTGCCATAGACCGTCAGCGGATGGCCTACTGCTGCCTGGACACAGAAGCGGTTTAGAGCCGTACCGAACACCCCATCGTAGTCGAGGCGGTTGATGAGGACCTCGTCCATGCCTGTTTCTTCCGTGAGCACGCCATAGACCACCCCTTGGTTAAGGTCTGTAGCCCGCAGGCCCCAGACGCGGCAAGCAAAGTGAATGTTGTGGCTGTCATGCACCTTGGAGAGGTGGTACATGGATCCCGGCTGCTTGGGATACGGCAGGGTATCCTTGCGGCCGTTGTGCTCGATGGTGATGTAGCCCTCCTCGATGTCAATGTTGGGGGTACCGTACTCACCCATGGTGCCCAGCTTCACCAGGTGGCAGTCGGGAAATTCTTCCTTGATGGCATAGAGGATGTTGAGGGTACCCACCACGTTGTTAACCTGGGTCATCACCGCATGTTCGCGGCTGATCATCGAGAAGGGAGCGGAGCGCTGCTCGCCAAAGTGCACAATCGCCTCTGGCTCAAAGCGGCGCATGCAAGAAATTAAGGCCTGGTAGTTGGTAACGTCACATACAAAAATGGGAATATCCTTACCGGTCAGTCCCTTCCAGCGATCAACCCGCTGCTCCAACGAGGCAATGGGTGTCAGGCTAGCAACCCCCAGTTGCAGATCCCAAAGCCGGCGGATGTAGGAGTCGAGGATAGCCACCTCGTAGCCCCTGTTGGATAGGTGCAGAGCCGTTGCCCAGCCGCAGTATCCATCACCACCAATAACTAGAACTCTCATCGCGGAAGCGGAATTCGCCTGTTCAAGAATCTACCAAGTTATGGCACCAAAGACAAACACCTCAGGATCTCATCGGGGGATTTAGTCGACCTGAGGAGGGTTGTCTAGGGTGTAGACGATGGTCTCAGTGGCAATGGCGCGGCGCACATAGGCAGGGACTTGGTAAAGGCCCAGGAGAGTGATGCCATCGAGGAAGCGCAGTTCCCCTCGACTGGGATCCAAGTGCTGGGCCAGGAGCTGGTCAATTTGCTCCGGATCTGGCCTGGAGAGAATGGGAGCCTGAGCTGCCAGGGCAAATCCGAGAGGCTCACCATAGGTAGGGGCGTAGATGGTGTAGGTCTGCACAGCAGCAAACACTGTTTTCAGGGTGTGAACGATGCGGGTGTGCTGCCACAACTCCAGGGGGCTTGTCGGCCCAGCCTGGAGGACAAAAGCCCCACCAGGCTGCAACTTGGAGCGGATCTGGCGGAAAAACTCCTGGGTAAAGAGGCGGTAGGCAGGGCCCCCTTCCACTGGATCTGAGAGGTCGGAGAGGATGGCATCCCAAACTGGCTCTGTCTCCTGGACAAAGTCGAAAGCATCAGCAATGACTACCTGCACCCGCGGATCCTCAAAGGATCCCTGGTGCATTTCTGGCAAGTGTTCCCGACAGGCCTCCACCACCTCTCCGTCGATATCCACCATCACTACCTGCTCCACCGAGCGCCAGCGCAGCACCTCCCGCAGCGTTGCCCCTTCCGCGCCCCCCAGCACGAGCACGCGGCGGGGGAGCACACCCCCCTGGACAACCTGCAGAAGAGCTGGGTGGACAAGTGCCTCATGGTAGAGGAACTCGTCCAGCGTAGTGGACTGCCAATGCCCATCCAGCATCAAGCCCTTGCCATAGGCCCCCGTCTCGGCAATCAGCATTTCTTGGAAGGGGGTCTTTCGGTGGGCCAGAACGCGGGTAATGGCAAAGGCAGTGTAGCTCCAGGGGGTGAAGTACTCCTGGGCCCAGAAGCAGCTCCTTGGCGGGTTCATGGGTAGCTCAGCAAAAGGGATGCAATCTCAGCGCCTTCGTCTAGCTGTCTCACAACTGAGTGCCTCCGGCAAGGACGTCACTTCCTCAAGGGGTGCCGGCTCCGTAGTTCGGCGAGGTAGCTTACGCAGCGAATGCCGTCGTGCTTGAAAAACCTCAATCAAATATTCGCAGGCTGCTTCCGGCCGCGTATGGCGGCCGCAGGTAAACACATCCACCGCTGCATAACCCACTTCGGGCCAAGTGTGGATGGAGATGTGGGACTCTCCCAAGAGGGCCAGTGCTGTGATCCCCTGCGGCTCAAAGGGATGGCAAAGCTCGCCCAAGAGGGTGGAGTTGGAGCGTCTAGCCGCCTCCCGCAAGGCTTGCTGCACCAGGGAGACATCATCCAAGAGGTTGGCCGGGCAGTCGTACAGCTCTAGGATGCAGTGGATCCCGATTAGAGCCAGAGACCTATCCCCTAATTGGCCAGATAGTGTGTGTACCATACTATCCCCTAATTGGCCAGATAGACGACAAAAGCCGTGCAGGCAGAAAGCACAGTTTTACCATTGTCTCACAAATTTAGGAGGATTACAAGGCCGAGCAGCCTTCTTCTGGCCTGTCGAGCCAGGAGCGTGAGTTCTTCCAGCCTGAGGAAAATCAAGCAGACGGGTAGAGGGGCAGAGCTGCTACGTCTGGCCCTTCCCTGAAGACGGGGGATAAAGCAAGGCCTCTAGCTCCTGCAAAGCCCGCTCTAGGTCATCGTTGACAATGACGTAATCGAATTCGTCTTTGGCATCCAATTCCTTGCGAGCCTGCTGCAGGCGGCATTCAATGCTGTCTTCGGAATCTTGGCCCCGCTGGCGAATGCGGCGCTCAAGCTCTTCTAGAGAAGGAGGCGACAGGAAAATACGAATGGCATCTGGGCAAAGTTTCCTCACTTGGCGAGCTCCAGCCAGCTCAATTTCCAGCAGTACATCCTGACCCTGGCTGAGTTTTTCAAAGACAATCTGGCGAGGGGTGCCGTAGAAGTTGCCTGCATACTGCGCCCATTCCAGTAACTCGCCAGCTTCAATGAGACTGAGAAACTCCTCGCGGGTGCGAAAGTAGTAGTTGACCCCTTCCTGTTCGCCGGGACGAGGGGGGCGGGTGGTGACTGAGACAGAAAAATACAGCTCAGGGTGGCGCTGGCGCAGGTGGCTGACCAGGGTTCCTTTGCCTACCCCACTAGGCCCTGTTAAAACCACTAGGCGACCGCGAGGAGGGGAGGGCTGGGGCGATCCCTGGGACTGCCTAACCTCAGAGGAACCTGGCAAAGATAGGAGGGTAGGAGAAGCGGCCATAGGCAGCAATTGGCAGAGGACGGCTGGACAGTTGGCTGGTTTTGTTTGTTTTAGGATATCTTACTCTTCTCCTCGCAGGCTGGTTGTGATTCCTCCGCCACGCCGACCTGGGCAGTAAGGAATGGGGTTGGCAAGGGTTTCCGGCTAGATAGCCGAGGGGAGAGGGTGTCCCAAAGCGGTTGACAGCGCGGGGTGCAGCAGGCCGCTTTCGCAGCCATCGCTGGTGAGGCGTTTGGAGAAAGCTAATTCGGAACTGAGCATGGCAATCACCCGCGCAGCGGCGACGGGAGGGCCAAAGTTCCTGGGAACCGAGCAGCCTCCCGCAGCCTGAGGTGGCAAGTCAAACCGCCGATCACCCTTGACTGGCAAGGCCTTTCTGGGTAGAGATTTCTGCTGGACCGGCAAGTTCTATTGGGGCTTCAGGGAGGCTCCCCGTTAGAGCACGCCGTTAAAGGTAAAGCTGCCGCTGCCCAGCCGCTCCTGGCGATCGAAAACGCTGATGGTAAGTTGATGGGATCCCGTCTGGGTAACGGTAAAGCGGTTCTGGGTCAGGGTAAGCCCTGTTACTGTGCAGGCGGTGGCTCCGACAAAGCAGCCGGGCAATTGGGAAGCGTCGAAAACCCCCAGGGTGACAAAATTGCCTAGCGGAGTAGTAACGGCAGCCAAGAAAGCGTTGGATCCGCGGATCCCGGCAGGGGCCTCGACGCGGAAGGAGACCACAAAGGTGGGGGTTTGCCCTACGGAGACGGTGCGTGGCGAGAGATCGGTGATGGTGAGGGAGGGAGGCGGTATCGGCGTCGGCAGGGGGGTGCTGCCGGTCGTCTCCCCACATCCTGCCAAACCGACGCCTAGGAGCAACAGCAGAGGGATCCCTCTGCGCAAGCGCTGTGCAGACTGCATAGTTGCCCGTGACTTTGAAATGGGCCTGGTTTCGAGTTTAACCGCTGGGGGTGCGGAGGTGGATAAGCCCCGCCCTGTAAGAGTCAGGGCCGGGGGTAGGAGGAAGGGACTACACGATTTGAAGCGTTCGCAGAGCGTGGCGTAAGCGATTGAAGCCGGCCCTTCATGCATTATTAGGAGTGCAAGAGGAGGTCACGGCATCCCTCAGCCCCTCTCTTGGGGAGCAGATCTCCTACCCACGGCCTTGGCCCCATAGTCGGGGGAGGGTCTTACGGAGCCAGTTGTTGACAAGGAGAAAACCTGCCTAGAATGCCTATTCCCCTTGCAACAGTTTTTGGCAGGCGGTGGCAATGGCCCAGTCTTCCTGCGCGGAGATAACCAGCACTCGCACTGGCGCATCAGAGGTGCTGATGTCGCAGTTGCGCGGGGATCCAGCATTGAGAACTGGGTCGATTTGAATCCCCAAAAAGCCCAGGTTGGCACAGGCTGCTGCCCGTACTGGCGCGGCGTTTTCCCCAATGCCGCCCGAGAAGACCAACGCATCCAGCCGATCCAAGCTCATGAGCATGGCCCCAATCTGGCTGCGCAGGCGGTGGACAAAGAGGTTAAAGGCCAGCTCGGCGCGGGCATGGCCTGCCTGCATGGCTTCCAGGATAACTCGCATGTCGCTGCTGAGGCCGGACACGCCCTTCAAGCCGGATTCCCGGTTCAAGATGCAGTCAAGCTCCTCCACGTCCATGCCCCGTCGCAACTGATGGATCAAAATCCCCGGATCCACCGAGCCGGAGCGGGATCCCATCATCAAGCCCTCTAGGGGGGTATAGCCCATGGTGGTGTCGACACTGCGGCCCCCGCGAATGGCTGCCAGAGAACAGCCATTGCCCAAGTGGCAGGTGATGAGCCGCAACTCCTCTAGAGGCCGGTTCAAGATCTCAGCGGCACGGCGGGCGCAGTGCTCGTGGTTGATGCCGTGAAAACCATAGCGGCGGATCCCCTGCTCGGCCCAGGCGTAGGGAAGGGGATAGAGGGCGGCTGCCGGGGGCATCTGCTGGTGGAAGGCGGTGTCGAAAACGGCCACCTGCGGGATCCCGGGCAACAGCCGGCGCAGGAGGCGAATGCCCTCAAGAGCAGCAGGGTTGTGGGCTGGGGCCAGGGGGCTTAGCTGTTCGATGGCTTCTTCCACCTCGGGCGTGATCACGGTGGGCTGGTGGTAGAGGGATCCCCCATGCACCACCCGGTGGCCGATGGCGTTAATCTCCGTTGCCCCTGCCAGCAGGGATCCCTCGCCTTGCCAGAGGCTTTGGAAGAGAGGAGCCAAATCACCAATGCCGGCTGGGGGGGAAGGGGTAGGAAAAGGCTCCCAGGGGCCATCCTGCCGCCGCGTTTGGATGAGCGCCTTGCCAGGTTGGTAGGCAAAGTCCACCTGCGCCTGCCAGAGGGGGGTGGTCTCCACCTTGCCTTCAACAGTTGCAAAGAGAGAGACTTTGAGGCTGCTGGAGCCGGCGTTGAGAACCAGGATAGGCACGGGATCCCTCCTTGTAGGTTTCAGGCTAGCTGGCCATTGGCTTGGGGAGGGTAGGGAACTCAGGCCGTTTGCGCTTGGCGCACTAGCCCTGTTGCCGCCAGCGCAGCCAAGGCGCGATCCCGGTAACGACCGTAGCGCTCTTGTTTACTGCGAACCTTCTGCCCCTCCAGCTCCGGCAGGAGGCCAAAATTGGCCGGCATGGGCTGGAAGTACTTGGGATCGGCGCTGCTGATGAACTGAAATAGGGATCCCATCATTGTCTCTGGGGGCAGCGTGATCAAAGGCAGCCCCAGGGCCAGGCGGGCGGCGTTCTGCCCGGCCAGCCACCCTCCCGCCACAGCGCAGGCGTAGCCCTCGGTGCCCACCAACTGGCCGGCAGCAAACAGGGTTGGCCGGCGGCGAAATTGCAACGTAGGCAGCAAAAGCCGCGGCGAGTTCAAAAAGGTATTGCGGTGCATGACGCCAAAGCGGACAAACTCCGCCGCTTCCAAGCCGGGAATGAGGCGAAAGACCCGCTGCTGTTCTCCCCACTTCAAATTGGTTTGAAAGCCCACCAAGTTCCACAGCTTGCCTGCTTTGTCCTCCTGGCGGAGCTGCACCACCGCATAGGGCCGGGTTCCCGTGCGCGGATCCACCAGCCCCACCGGCTTCAAGGGACCAAAGCGGAGAGTATCTTTGCCGCGGCGGGCCATTTCTTCAATGGGCAGGCAGCCTTCGAAAAACTTGCGCTCCTCTTTTTCAAAATCCTTGAGGGGCACCTGTTCTGCCTCCACCAGCGCCTGCCAGAAGCGCTCGTACTCCGCCTCCGTCATGGGGCAGTTGAGGTAGGCCGCTTCCCCTCTGTCGTAGCGGGAGGCCTGAAACACCACTGCCCGGTTAAGGGAATCCCCAGTAACAATGGGGCTGGAAGCGTCAAAAAAACTTAGGTATTCCAGGCCCGTGAAGGCTTGCAGCGCCTTGGCTAGGGGCTCACTGGTCAGCGGGCCGGTGCAGAGGACGGCTATCCCTTCCGGGATCTCGGTTACCTCTTCCCGACGCAGGGTGATGAGGGGGTGGTTGGCAATGGCCTCCGTCAGGGCCTGGCTAAAGCGAGCCCGATCCACGGCCAGGGCTCCCCCGGCTGGCACGGCGTGGCGATCAGCGGTGGCGATGACCAGGGAGCCCAGTTGGCGCAGCTCCTCCTTGAGCAGCCCTGCCGCCCGATCACTGGCTAGGGCCCCAAAGGAATTGCTGCACACCAGCTCGCCCAGTTGATCGGTGTGGTGGGCTGGGCTTTGCCGCACAGGGCGCATCTCCGAGAGGATGACGGGCACCCCCAACTGGGCAATTTGCCAGGCGGCCTCCGTCCCTGCCAGCCCTCCGCCCACCACATGGATGGGAGCCAGGGTTAGCGAGGGGTTTGGGGAGTGGTGCATCGCAGCCTCCAGGGAAAAGGATCCCAGCTCAAGCAGCAAAATGAATGCGCAGGTAGTCCTCTTCCATTTTGGCCCGCGCCGGCTTCATGGCGGCCAGGGTTTGGGGCAACACCAGGTTGCGGCGGTGGTTGCCAATGCGGATGTTGAGCTCGTCGCCGGTTTTGCTTAACTCCACCTGCTCTTTCGGGACCCCGGGCAGGTAGAGATCCAGGCGGTACTGGCCGTTGTCGGTAACCACCTGTATCGTCTGCTCGGCATAGAACACCTCCGCCGGGTTGCGATCCCCCCAAAGGTCTTTTTTCAGGCGGGCCAGGGCCTCCCACCCCACCAGCTCCTCTGGGTAAAGCGGGATCTCCACCACAGGCAGAGGGGCAAAGTTCTCGTGGATCTCCCGGCGATATCTCTGTTGAGCGGCTTTCCAGGCAGCAAAGTAGGGATCCACTACCCCTTCCGGCAAAATACGGTTGGCGATCACTAGGTCGGTGGCGACGCCGTAGAGGCTGAGGTAGGCATGCGCCCGCAGGGACTCCTTGATCACCATCTTCTCTGGGTTGGTGACCAGGCGCACGGAAGTGATGCGGTTGTCAGTGAGGATGCGCTCCAGCCGCTCGATCTTTTGGTAGAACTCGTAGGGGGCATCCAGCACCTGGTCATCCGGCAGGGGGATCCCTGTTAGCCCTTTAACAATGGGCTCGGCGATGGGGCGCAGTACCCGCGCCAACCCCTGCAGAGGTTTGTAAAACTTGCGCATGTACCACCCGGAAACATCAGGCAGGCTCAAAAGGCGCAAGGCCGTGCCGGTGGGAGCGGAGTCAATGATTAGCACATCAAACTTACCCTCGTCGTAGTGGCGGTTAACCCGCACCAGGGCAAAGATCTCGTCCATCCCCGGCAGCACTGCCAGCTCCTGCGCCTGCACGCCGTCCAGCCCGCGGGCCTGCAGCACCTGCGTGATGTAGGTCTTGACGGATCCCCAGTTCAGCTCCAGCTCCTGCAGGGCGTCCAGCTCTGCTCCCCAGAGGTTGGGCTTGACCTCCACCGGCTCGTGGCCCAAGGGCTGGTCGAAACTGTCGGCTAAGGAGTGGGCTGGATCGGTGCTCAAAACCAGGGTCTTTAGACCTAGCTCAGCACAACGCCAGCCGGTTGCCGCTGCCACGGAGGTCTTGCCAACCCCTCCCTTGCCGGTCATGAGGATGATACGTTGCATGGGAGCGCCACTTACCTACTTTTACAGCTCTAGGCTAACCGATTTCCTCTTTTCTCCCCAGCACCGCCAAGGGTTGGAGGGCAGTCAACAGGTACACTATTGATTGCTGAGAAGGTCAAGGCCAAGAATCAAGCCTGTCAAGGCATGCAGGAGGTAGAGGAGAATGCGTCGTTGGCGCAGTCTGCTGCTGGTTGTCATCCTAACGTTGGGGCTGTGGCTGGGATCCCTTCCTGTCCAGGCGGCTGCCGCCTTGCCCCGAGAGCTGCAACAACTGGAGCAACAGGTGGAGCGGCTACAAAACCTGGTGGACGCCGAGGACTGGCTGGAGATCCGCTCCTACATTCATGGGCCGATGGGCTTAACCCGTAAGACCTTGAACAGCCTAGCCTCCACCCTGCCAGACAAGCAAAAGCGGGAGGTGCTGCGCCTAGCCAAAGAAATGGGCCGCAGCTTGGAACAGCTGGACTTTGCCGCCAAAGCCTACGACCAGCCAGAGGTGGAAGCTGCTCAAGCCAAGGTGAGGAAGACGTTGCAAGAGCTGAAGGCCCTGTTTTCGTAGGCAGGGATCCCTTCATCCAGTTAAGGGAAAACGCTCCCGCAGATCTTGAACCACCGGCGGGGGCACCAGGTGATCAATGGGGCCGCCCAACTTGGCCACCTCCTTGACCAGGCTGCTGCTAACAAAGCTGTGTTCACTGGCAGTGGCAAGGAAAACGGTTTCCAATTCAGGAGCCAGGAGCTTGTTGGTATGGGCCATCTGCAGCTCGACATCAAAGTCAGACAGCACCCGCAAGCCGCGCACGATGACTTTTGCCCCCCGTTGGCGGGCGTAGGCCACCGTCAGACCGGAAAAGGTATCGACCTCAACGTTTTTTAGGTGGGCAACAGAGAGGCTAATCTGAGCCTGCCGCTGCTCAGGAGTAAACAGAGGGGTTTTGTTGGGGTTTTTCAAAACCGCAACGATGACTTTGGAAAACAAGCGGCTGGCCCGCTCGATGATGTCGAGGTGCCCAAAGGTGATGGGGTCGAAGCTGCCGGGATAGAGGGCAATCATGGTCCAAGGGGGATACTGCTTTTCCTTACCCTACCTGCTCGCGGGCCCAGGCCAAGTAGGTAGCACTTACCTGAGCAGCCGGCAAAGCCAGGATCTCTGGCTCCTGGTAAGGGTGAAGCTGCCGCAGCCGCTGTTCCAGGCGGGGATAGGCAGTGGAGGGCAACTTGAGCAACAGCAGGAACTCGCTATCCGTCTGCAGGGATCCCTGCCAGCGGTAGTAGGAGGTGATGGGAGGCAGCACCTGGGCACAGGCCACGTAGCGCTCGGCCACTAGGGTGTGGGCCAGGCGATGGGCATCGGCTTCGGAGCCCACGGTGGTCATCACCACCGAGAGGGTCTCCAGGGCAGTCTTGTCGCTCATTAAATCTGGCTGCAGGAATGACTCTCCCCTAATCCTACCTTTGGATCTGGCCACTGCAAGGCCAAGAGCCCCAGCTCCTCGAGGGACGAAGCAAGGCTAGGCCAGCTCGCTGACACAGCCCCACCTAGGCAGGAGAGGGAAACTGCAAGAGCGCCGCCCTCTGGGGCAGGAGTCCGAAATTGGTGCTCGGTTCGGCTTGCCTCTCTGCGTAATTGCGCTTCCCCCCTTAGGCAACAGGCACCTACCAGAAAGCTACCTCTTGGGTAAGGCGGCAATGGAGCTTTGGGTTGGGGTGCCCAGATAGTGCTTAGCCGTTGGAGGGAGATCCCTTGGCCCGTTTGCAAGCCAAGCTCCAAGGAAGGGAAGTTGACCTTATCGCAACACCACTTTGGGAGAAAGCAGCAACGTCAGGGAGCCCTGGCCGCAATCAATGCGCCCTTCAGCAAAGCGCACGCGAGCCAGACCTGCTTTCTTGAGGGTAATGGCTTCGGGATGAGCTGGCTGCAGCCCAATGGCTGCCTGTACCCAGAGACTTAGATCTGGCTGGTGGCCGACTACAGCTAGGGAGGTGAAGGAACCCCGCTCCGTCTGCCAGCGCACCAAGTCAGCAAAGCTGCCGCCAGGGGCTAGCGGCTCAAACACTTCCAGGTCTTCGGCCAAGTTCTCGTCAAGGAAGATCTCTGCTGTCTGCCGTGCTCTAACTAGAGGGCTGGTGAGCAGGAGATCCCACTTCCAGCCCATGCTCTTAAGCTGGCGGGCAATTTTGCGGCAGCGCTTTCGGCCCTCATCCGTCAGGGCGCGCAGGGTGTCCTCCCTCCCTGGCTGGGGCTCTTCGGCTATGCCGTGGCGAACAAAATCCACGGTTACTGCCCTGCCTGTTCCTGGATTGTGGTCCTCGGGTCCAAGCTCAAGCTCCATCGGCACCTAGCAAACTTTCTCGTTCCTCCTAGGATACCTTGCCCTACTCAGGAAAAGCCTGAGGGCAACTCCAAGCTTTCCCCAGGAAATTGCAAGCGCCTGTAGCAGCGCCAGGCAACAGGAGTCCAGAGAGTTGTGGTAGGATGAATAGGCTAGTAGCCACTGTTTCAGGAGTTCCCGGGGCATGTCTGCGGCAATAGATATTGCTGATGCTACCTTTGAAGCTGAGGTGCTGCGCAGTGAGATTCCAGTTTTGGTTGATTTTTGGGCACCCTGGTGTGGCCCTTGCCGACTGGTGGCTCCTGTGGTGCAGGAGATAGCGGAGCAGTATGCCGGTAAGATCAAGGTTGTAAAAATCAATACTGACGAAAATCCCCAAACCGCCAGCCAGTACGGCATTCGTAGCATTCCCACCCTGATTCTCTTCAAGGGTGGCCAAAAGGTGGATATGGTGGTTGGCGCCGTTCCCAAGGCAACTCTGACCACGATTCTGGAAAAGCACCTTGGAAGCTCTGCTGAAGGCTAAGGTCCTGGCCAAGACCGAGAGCCTTGCCATCTCAAGATTTGGGTTCTAAGCCAAGCTTGAGAGGGAAAACTCGCTGCAGTAAGTAGGTAGATAACTCTGGATCCCAGCTTGACTGATTCTCTTTCCGCTCTGCTGCAAGAAATTTTTTCCAGTGCTGAAGCTCGTCTCAGGCAGTTAGACCATCACCCCAACCGAACAGCTTGGCTGCGGATTTTGCAGTCGCTGCAGCGGATGGGATCCCTAAAGCTCAGCCGTCTGGATGCCAAGATCTTGGCGGCTACGCTTGAGGATCTGGAGCAGGGCTTTGCCACCTTCCAAAACTACACCCAGCGGCGCAAGGTCACCGTCTTTGGTTCGGCACGCTTGGGGGCAGATAGCCCTGAGTATCAGCAGGCCCAGCTATTTGCCCACCGCATTAGTCAGCTAGGCTTCATGGTGCTGACAGGTGGTGGCGGTGGCATCATGGAAGCTGGCAATCGGGGGGCGGGGCCGGAAAACTCGTTTGGGCTGAATATCCAGCTGCCCTTTGAGCAGGTGGTTAATCCTTTCATTGCCGCTAGCGACCGGGTCATTAACTTTAAGTATTTCTTTTCCCGCAAACTTTTCTTTGTTAAGGAAACGGATGCACTGGTGCTGTTTCCCGGCGGCTTTGGCACGCAGGATGAAGCTTTTGAGTGCCTGACCCTGATGCAAACCGGGAAGACCAAACTCATGCCCTTGGTGCTGGTGGACAAGCAAGGCGGCTGCTACTGGAAGGAATGGGATGAGTATGTGCGAGAGCACCTTCTCAGCCGCGGCTTGATTAGCCCCGAGGATCTCCACCTTTATTCCCTAACTGACGATGTGGGAGAAGCCTGTCGGCAAATTGTTGATTTCTATCGCATCTTTCACAGCAATCGCTACGTGCGGGAGCTCCTGGTTTTGCGCTTAAACACCAAACTTTCGCCACAAGCCCTAGAAATTTTAAACGAGGAGTTTGCTGACATTCTCGACTCGGGTCGGATTGAGCAAACGGAGGCTCTGCTGGAGGAGGCTGAGGAGGACATTGCCCATCTACCGAGGCTGGTAATGCGTTTTAACCAGCGTAGCTTTGGGCGGCTATGGCAAATGGTGCGTCGAATCAACAAGCTTCATCCAGCACAACCGGATCCCCTGCAAATGCATGCCGACCAAACGCAATTAGCACCTCCAGAAAACTCCTAGAAAATGGTTACCTCCCATCAAGACACCTCCCAAGCGCTCTGCCCCTCTCTCTTTGGAAGCAGGAAGTTAGGGGGAGTACCCCTTGTTCCCATTTGACGTACCGGTGAGTGTCGGAAGGGCTCCCGATGGGCCGGTTGTTTGTCAAAATCTGCGGCATTACGCGGCAGGAGCAGGCGGAGGCCATTGCAGCGTTGGGGGTAAGCGCACTTGGGGTGGTGGCTGTGCCCAACACGCCGCGCTACTTACCTCTTTCGGCAGCGCGCTGGCTGAGATCCCTGCCCGGCCATGTGGAAAAGGTGGGGGTCTTTCTGAATCAGGATCCCCAAGTCATCGCCACCTGGGTGGAGGTGGCTGGCCTCACGGCTGTTCAGCTCCACGGCCAGGAATCTCCAGAAACGTGCCGGCAACTGGGAGAGTGGCTCCCTGGCATCCGCCGCATCAAGGCCCTGCGCATTCGCTGCCCGGCAGACTTGCAGGTAGCCGATCTCTACCGCGACTGTGTAGAGGTCTTGCTTCTGGATGCCTATCACCCCCAGCGGGCGGGTGGCACCGGACAAACCCTCAACTGGCCAGAGCTGGCCCACTGCTCCCTGCCCTTGCCCTGGCTGCTGGCCGGTGGACTTAACCCTGACAATGTTCTACTGGCCCTAAGCTATCTTCACCCTACCGGCCTTGATCTCTCAAGCGGTGTCGAGCGTCAGCCGGGCGACAAAGATTTGGGCAAAGTCCGGCGTCTGCTCCAGCAGTTGGAATCCCAAGGTTGGGAGATTGCGTCTGGTCAATCTCTACCCCCTGCAGGCTAGGAGGCCTCGAGCTGGATCCCTACTGCAAGGACTGAATCTCCAGCCCTGGCTCAAATATCACCTCCTTCACCTCTCCAAACCGCCCCATCGCCCCCAGATGGCGATCGTTGAAGGTCACCAACACCCCACCGGCATTGCCGGTGCGCAGCACAATCGATCGCTCGGCTTCCCAGTTTAGCTCCGCCCCCGGCTGCAGGGTGGCCTCAAAAACAGTTTTTCCGTCAGCAATAACCCGCAGCCAAGAAGGATGTTCCACTACGCGAATATCGAGGCGCACCGGCTTGCGCCGCTGGGCTTCCAACACGTCAGGGAAAACCCCTTTGATATGCGTCCATTGCTCCAAGGTGGGAAACATCTGGCGAAGGGTTGGCTTTGCTTCTGGATTGCGCTCAGAGGAGTTGGCCGCCTGCGGCTGCACCTGGGATCTCTCACTGCCTGGCTGGCTGGCTAGCCAATTTCCGAGAGAATTGCCCCTACCGTCTAGCAGAGCCGACAGCCCTCCTACCGCCAGCACGACTAGCACCACATAGCCCGCCCAGAGGTGGAAGGGACGCAGAGCAAAGGCCGGCTGTTCACTCACAGCAATACGAGGAGAGGGCTCGGGAGGCGTTTTGGATAGTAGCAGCGGCAACGCCTGCCGAGACAGCATTTCGCCATCCAGCCCTAGGTAGTTGGCATAGCGCTTGATGAAGCCTTGCACGTAGACCGGCTCCGGCAGCTTACTTAAGTCGGCTTCCTCCAGGGCCTGCAGATATTGGGAGCGAATAAGGGTGTCATTAGCTACCTCTGCCAATGTCAGTCCCCGTGCCTCCCGAGTTTGCCGCAACAGGGATCCCAGGGCTTCCAATCCCGTTAGCGGGACAGAGTCCTTAGAGCGTTCCGGCTCTTGCATCGTTGGGCTACCTGCAGAAGTTCCCCCGCTAAAGATTATGAAGAGGGAGAGGAGGAGTGAAAAGAGGCACTTCTGGACGGAGCTGAGCCATCAGCAACCGCAAACGGGGCTAGCAAAGCCTGAACCTCCTGCGGCTGCAACAGGCGAAACTGACCTGGCTTTAGCTTACCTAGACGCAGCGGACCAATCGCCTCCCGGTGTAAGCTAAGCACAGGATGGCCCAGCTGCTCGGCCACCCGCCGAATTTGCCGGTTGCGGCCTTCAAATAGGACTACCCTCAGCCAAGAGGAGTGGGAGGTGCTTCCAAAAGGGGGCGGATTACAAAACTCCACCTCTGCCGGCAAAGTGGTAGACCCATCCAAGTCGACGCCCTCCCGCCACCGTTGCAGAGTGGCTTGGCTGGGCCGCCCCTGCACCTGCACAAGATAGGTCTTGGGCAGATGGTAGCGCGGATGGGTCAGCTTCAGCGTCAGGTCGCCGTCGTTAGTCAGAAGCAGGGCCCCACTGCTGTCGGCGTCCAATCGGCCTACCGGGTAGAGACGGATCTGCCGGTTCCAGGGTGGTGGGAGCAGATCCAAGACAGTCTTGCGTCCCCAGGGATCCCTACAGGTGGACAAGACTCCCAGGGGCTTGTGCAGGAGCAAAACGTAGCGGACGGGATCCCTGAAGCGGATCACCCGTCCATCCACCTCGACGCGATCCCGTTCCGGATCGGCTTTAAAGCCCAGCTCGGTGACCACCTTCCCATTGACTCGAATGCGTCCGGCTAGGATCCAGGCTTCCACCTGGCGGCGGGAGGCCAAGCCCTGCTGAGCCAAAAGTTTCTGGAGCCGTTGGGGTGCTGCCATAGGCAAGGGGAAGAGCAGAGTCTTTGTATTGCAAAAGCAGATGGCCAGAGTCGGGGGGCAGCAGGGGTTGCCCGTTTAGGCAGGAAACCAAAGCTTCCGCCCGTTTGTGGCCTGTAGAGCTGAGAGACGGGTAGTGCCTGCTTACAAAATCAGCTATTGGTTACCCAACTCCTCTGCTTCGCCCTCACTGCCCTCTTCAACCGTTTCCTGGTTCTTAGATGAGGATCCCCCCTGCTTGGTTTCGGAGTCCCGTTTCAGTTGGTTAAGCAGAGCCAGAACGCGGGATCCCCGCTCCAAAGAGCGATCCTGCAAAAACACCACCGTCGGCACCCGTCGCAGGCCGAGGCGCTGGCCAATTTCCCGCCGCACAAAAGGAGTGGCGGCAGCCAACCCCTCCATTGTTTGCTGCTGAGCTGCTTCGTCGCCATAGATGCTGACGAAGATGCGGGCGTTTTGCAGATCCCTGGAAACCTCTACGTCCACAACGCTAACCATGCCTGCTCCCACGCGGCCATCCTTGATCTCCGAGAGCAGGATCTGGCTAACCTCCCGCTTGATCTGCTCGGCTACTCGGGCTACCCGTCGCTCCGTTGCCATTTTTGGACACCTAGGTTACCCCTCATCCGCAAACCGGTTCTGGCGAGTGTGAAGCAAGGCCCTCGTCGGCTTGATCCTAAGAACAGTAGCCGCTGCTACGAGCATCCCTCCCTTCTACCTTTATCCTGAATCCATGTCCACCTTGCCTTGAGTATGAATACCTAAAGCCATCAATAGATGGATGGAGACGTGATGATCAAGACGCCAGAGGCCCTGCGGCGCTCCATTGAGCAGTTTATGCTGAATGTCACAGAGCCGCTTGACCCCTTGCTCTCCCTGAAGCTAACTCAATTGGTGGTGATGCTGGGGGATACAGCGTATGCAATGGGGTACAGCGATGGCCAACAAAAGCCAGATGAACGCTGCCGCTATTGTCCCAGCCGGCTGCTCGACCGTCCAGAGCTTTGACAGAGCCCTTTAAGGTTCTTCACAGCCTAGCTGCTGGCTGTCCAGGAGGGAGGAATGAGTTGAAAGGGGTGGTGGGAACCGGCCAAGATGGGATCCCGTCCCTCAGTAGCCTATGACTTCCCCGGTTTTGATTTGGCATCGCCGCGATCTGCGGCTGGCGGACAACACAGCCCTCCACGCGGCGGCGCAGCGCAGCTCCCAGGTGGTGCCGGTTTTCGTTTTCGACCCGCAGGTTTTGCAGCGGGCGGATATGGCCCCGGCCAGGGTGGCGTTTCTCCTCCAGGCGTTACAGGAGCTGCAGGAACGCTACGCCCAGATGGGGATCCCGCTCCTCTGGCGGCGGGGGGATCCGGCAGTGGAGCTGCGGCAGTTGGCCACCGAGCTGGGGGCGCAGGCCGTGTTTTGGAACGAGGATCTGGATCCCTTGGCCCGGCAGCAGGAGAGTCGGGTGCGGGCCAGCTTGACGGCAGCCGGGATCCCGTCTTTTTCTTACCAAGATATGCTGCTGCACGGGCCGGGGGAAGTATTGACCCAGGCGGGGGAGCCCTACTCGGTTTTTACCCCTTTCTGGCGCCGCTGGTCCAGCTTGCCCAAGCCGGATCCCTTCCCCATTCCCAAGGAGCTCCAGCCGCTGCCAAACCTCGAAGCCCAACCGCTGCCCACCTTGGCGGATCTGGGCTTTGTCTGCAACCAGCGGATCCCGACCTCAGGCGAGAGGGCAGCCCAAGCGCTGCTGGAGGAGTTTTGTCAGGGCCTGCGCATTTTGGACTACGAGCGGGCCCGCAATTTTCCGGCTGAACAGGGCACCTCTCTCCTCAGCCCCCACCTGTGCTGGGGAACCATCGGCATTCGCCAGGTGTGGCAGGCCACGCGGGAGGTGGAAGCAGAGGTGCGCAGTGAAGAGGCCGAGAGCAGCTTGCGCACGTGGCGGCAGGAGCTATGCTGGCGCGAGTTTTACAAGCATGTCTTAGCCCACTGGCCCCACGTGGAGAGGGGCGCCTACCGGCGAGCTTTTGATGCGCTGGAGTGGGACAACCGGCAGGACTGGTTTCAGGCCTGGTGCGCCGGAGAGACGGGCTACCCCATCGTAGATGCGGCCATGCGCCAGCTCAACGAGACCGGCTGGATGCACAACCGCTGCCGCATGATCGTGGCCAGCTTTCTAACCAAAGATCTGCTCATCGACTGGCGCTGGGGAGAGCGCTACTTTATGCAGAAGCTGGTGGACGGGGATCTGGCCGCCAACAACGGCGGCTGGCAGTGGAGCGCCGGTGTGGGTACGGATCCCAGGCCGCTGCGCATCTTCAACCCGGCCACTCAGGCGGCCCGCTACGACCCGGAGGGGGAGTACATCCGTCGCTACCTGCCGGAGCTGGCGGGGCTAGATACCCCGGCTTTACTGTGGGTGGGGGAGGATCCCAAGGGATCCTGGGCCCTACAGGAGCGGCGGCGCTGTGGCTACCCGGATCCCATCGTGGATCACAAGGTGCAGCAGCAGGAGTTCAAACGGCGCTACCAAGCGGTGCAGCGGCAACAAAAAGGGGATCGCCTGGACCCCCTCCGTCTCTAGACGCTCCAAGCCCATGCCGGCTTGCCGGAGACTATGGCTTGAGCTCGCTGGGGATGCGCTCCCCAAAAAGCACAGAGTAGAGGATGCGGTAAATGTCGGTGTTCAGGATCCCGGTGGTGGGCACCAGCTCGCGAGCGTTCAGACCCGCCGCGCGGGCAATAACTCCACTGCCCACATCATCCTTGCTAGCCCAGGAGATGCCAAAGGGAAAACGCTTGCCATTTTTGTCCGGAGCGGAAAGGAAGGGCTTTGTGCCGGTGCCGTCCACGCCGTCGAGGGGAGCGCCGCTTCCTTCGGGGTCGGTGGGGGGTAGCGGCTTATCAGCAGACTCCACATCCACCAACTGCATCCCGCCGGCGTTGCTGTCGCTGGTGGTGATCATGAAGGTTTTGGGATTCTTCTCGATGAAGTTAAGGATTACCCCAATGGCATCGTCAGCCCGCTTCATGGCCTCCAGGCAGCCGGAAGCATTGAGGTTGTTGCACATGTTGTCGGTGCCCTCTTCCTCGATGACGGCAAAGAAGCCCTTGGGGTTGCGGGAAATCCGCTCTAGGGCAAACTGCGTCATCTCGGCAATGGTGGGCGCACTGGCGATGTAGTTGGGCAAGTTTTCTTTGCGCAGCTCTTCTTCAGGTTTGTCGTAGAAGGTGTCCTCTACGTTGAACACCCCCAAAACCTTGGCGGCATCCGCTGGCAGCTTCAGCAGCTCGTCGCGGGTATAGACGACGGCATACCCTTTTTTCTTGGCTTCCTCGATGAGGTTGCGGCCATCCTTGCGCTTCCCTTGGCCAAAGCGGCCCTGGACGCCTTCCGGCAGCAGCCACTCCTCACCGGCCCCCAGGATGATATCTACCCCCGACTCCACCACTTCCAGGGCAATCTCCTCGTAGTCGCTGCGCTTGGGAGCTTCGGCCACAAAAGCAGCCGTCCCCGGCTCGATGATGGATCCCGACTGCACCAGAGCCGTGCCCAGGCCTGCCGCAACGGCATCTTCCATGATCGTGTTCAGGGTGCCGTTGGCGGAAGAATACTCCTTGCCCTCGGGATCCAGCCCGAAGGTCTTAGCGTGGACCCGGGTTCCCGTAGCATGGGTCACCGCCCCGCCGTTGGAGGTTCCACCCAGTTGGTCGAGATGATGCCCCCGGTAGGTGGTAATAACCGGCAGGCGATCCCAGTTCAAGAAGCCATCCGGGCCGTAGTAGAGAATGCGGGCAATGTCCCAGTGGGAGGCCGAAGTGCCATCGGGGTGGAAAAAGATCGCCCCGTTGCCGGTCGGCTTCGGCGCCGCCTGAGCCAGGCTAGAAAAAAGGGAAGAGGACAGCAGGCACAGCGTTGCGGCCAGAGCTGCCCTCAGAGAATGGTTACGCATAGCAAACCTGCCCTTGCTTGTTCAAGGCTGAACGTCAAGGAAAGTAACACAACCTTGGATCCCTTAGCAAGGTCACAGGCAAAACCAGCGGCAGAGCCCACCTGCAACAATGGCCCGCCGCTTATGTCTCTACCTAAGAGTTAACTATCTCTTAACCACCTCATAACGTCAAGGCTGCTTGCAGAGCTCCAGGGCCTAGCCGGCTTCGGGTCAAGGGGCTCTTTCGGGGGCAGGGGTGGGATTTTGGGTCTGCCAGGCCTGCCTGAGTTGTCTGAGGCCTTGTTGCCAACGCTGCAGTTCCCCGGCTGCCAGCGGGATCCCGCCAAAGCGCACCTCCAGGTAGCGCTGCAGGAACTGGATGGCGAGCTCGGCCTGGGGCAAGTTGGACTGGCGCAAGTGTTCTAGGCAGGCTTCAGGACCTAGGTGGGCTGGGATCCCCACTGCTGTCGCCAGCTCCCGCAGTTGGAGGTAAAGTCTGGAGATGGCCTGGCGGCGCTGCTGGGACTTGGGCAGGGCTGCCGGGATCCAGCGCATGCCGGCAAAGGCTAACCCCGGCAACAGGATCCCCGCCATCCAGGTGGGCCATTCTGGGGGCGGCTGCCACAGGGATCCCATCACCACCCCATTGCCAAGCGTGGCCAAGAGGATCCATCCCCCATCCTGCCAGCGCACGGCCTGGTAGCGGCGGCGGCGGCCCCAGTAGGCCGTGAAGCCGGTGATCAAAATCACCCCCAGCAGCGGCAGGCTGTTCTGTTGCAGCCTTTGCCCCCAGCCCACCAAGCTGCGGCGGAGGGCGGCAACGACATCCTCCTGCTTTTGGGGAGCGGTCACGCGGCTGGCCAGCTCCTGAATCTGCCGCCAGATCTGCCGCTGGGTGGATAGGTCGTACTGGATGACGTACTTAAACCAACGGAAGCGCAGGCTGTCGTAAAAATCTTGCAGGGGATCCCACCAGCTTTGCCGCTGGCTAACATTGGCCTCTGGCGGCGTGGCGTCGAAGCGGATCCATCCATAGGGGCCAAAGGGGATCTCCGTCCAAGAATGGGCATCGGCGTTGCGCACCGCCAGGTACTTCTCCTGCGCCACCCAGCGCCCGCCCAAAAAACCATTGACCACGCGGGCCGGGATGCCAAGGCTGCGGGCCAGCACCGTCAGGGCGGTGGCAAAGTATTCGCAGTGGCCGCGGCGGTGGGTAAACAAAAAGGCCTCCAAAGGCGGCTCAGCCCCGGGATCCGGCAGATCTGTGGTGTAGGCGTAGTTCTCCAGCAGGTAGTTCTGCAGAGCCGCTACCTTGCCAAAGACGTCGGGGATCCCAGCCGTGATCTCCTCTGCCAAGGCGGGAATGCGCGGATCTAGATCTGCCGGCAACTGCAGGTAGGCTGCCCGCTGGATGGGGTCAAGAGCACTCAGCAGCTCCTCCTGGCTAAGCTGGCGCAGGCGGGGCTCCAGATCGCGGGGGATCCAGCTCACGGCGCGGTAGAGATAGGGCAGCCGGGGGGGCAGAGAATGGCTGACATCCCCGCTCTCGTGCAGGAGGAGGCGGCGAGTTTGCCGTTGCCATGCCTGCTGAGGGGTCATCACTCCACCCCGATCCAACCACTCCACCTCCAGCAGCGGCGCCACCCCAAAGACGGTGTTGGTGGCCAGCGGCTCTAGGTAGATAAGCTGCTCCAGGGGGAAGAACTGGAGGTCGCTAGCGGTGGGGATCAAGGGGGAAGCCGAGAGATCAAAAACCCCTGCTGCAGTGGGGAAAATCGGGATCGCGTGGTCCAGCGTCCGCGACCAAGCCCGCCCGTCGTAGCGATCAAAGCTGATCCCCCGCCAGTAGAGGGACTCCACCTGGGGCGGCACCCCAGCCGGGAACTCCACCCGCATGACAACAGTGCTGTCGGTCTTGAGGGTGCCGAACTCCCCCAGGCTGACTTCCTCGGCAAAGCCGGTGGTCATCACCGGCGAGCGGGCCTGCCGGCCTAGGAGCCCCAAGCTAAGGCGCGGAAAGAGGAAAAACAAAACCACCGAGAGAAGGGTTGCCAGCAAAGCCAGGGATCCAAGCAACCCCAGAAAGTTGAGGTCGATCCCGCGCACTTGGCTAGCCGCCTGGGGGTGCTGCTCCGCCTGCAGGCGCAGGTGATAGAGGGTGAGGTTAACCAGCCCCACCCCCACATACAGCAGGAATAAAAACCCAAAGCTGATGTCCTCGTTAAAGAGGGTGGCAATGGCCATCAGAAGCAAAGACAACACCGCCAACTGAATGTGGTCGGCTGCCCGCTCCCGCTGAAACAACTTGGCCCCCGTAAGGTAGAGCACCAGGCCTATGGCCCCATCCGAAAGCGGCAGCACGCCCGCAAGCACCAGGGCCGCCAAGCCGACCAGCACGCTCACCGTCAGGGGCATCCACAGGGGCGCATAGCGGGCAAAGCTAATGCGGGGCGGCTCCCAAAACCAACTGGCAGCCCCCGCTGCCAAGCAGAGGGCGATAACCGCCGGCGACAGGGCCTGATCCCCAAGGCAGAGGGCCGTAAAGGCAATCCCCACCAGCAGGTAGATGAAGAGCTTTTGGACGGCAAGCAGTGGCCAGGTCATGGGCTAGGTTGCTTCGGGATCCCTCAAGTGGCCCTTCCAAGATAGCCAAGTCTTTCCTCTTCTCCGGCACCCCTTGCGATGGGGAGAAGACAGACTTCTGCCGCAGCACTAGAATCGTTAATGTTCCTTAACTTTTGTTGTTTTTCGACTCGCCAATTTTGGGCAGAGTCTCCACCCACGCTGCACACAGAGGGGATGAGATGTCCGGCCAAAACGAAATCCATGTGGTGGGGGCGCGGCAGCACAACCTCAAAAACCTCGAGCTGCGGATCCCGCGCAATCGCCTGGTGGTGTTTACCGGCGTCTCCGGCTCTGGAAAATCTTCTCTGGCCTTCGACACCATCTTTGCCGAGGGGCAGCGGCGCTACGTGGAGTCCCTTAGCGCCTATGCGCGGCAATTTCTGGGGCAACTGGACAAACCGGATGTAGACCGCATCGAGGGCTTGAGCCCGGCCATTGCCATCGACCAAAAGTCCACCAGCCACAACCCCCGCTCCACGGTTGGCACCGTAACCGAAATCTACGACTACCTGCGGCTGCTGTATGGGCGGGCCGGGATCCCCCACTGCCCCCATTGTGACCGGGTGATTGCCCCCCAGACGGTGGATCAAATGGTGGACCAGATCCTGGCCCTGCCGGAGCGGACGCGCTTTCAGTTGCTTGCGCCCGTGGTGAGGGGAAAAAAGGGCACCCACGCAGCGCTCTTGCAAAGCCTGCGCCAGCAGGGGTTTGTGCGGGTGCGCATCGACGGCCAGGTGCGGGATCTCAGCGAGGAAATTGAGTTGGCCAAAAACAAGGCCCACACCATTGAGGTGGTGGTGGATCGGCTGGTTAAGGGCCCCAACATCGCAGAGCGGCTGGCCGATTCCCTGACCACCTGTCTGCGCCAGTCGGGGGGACTGGCGGTGGTGGAGCTCTTGCCCCGTGAAGACGAACGGGAACACCTGCTGCAAAAAGTAGCCGAGGTGGCGGGGCAGTACCTCAACGGCAAGCCAACGGAGCTGATCTTTTCGGAACAATTTGCCTGCCCCGAACACGGCTCCGTGCTGGGCGAGCTGTCGCCGCGGCTATTTTCCTTTAACTCCCCCATCGGCGCCTGTCCCGTCTGTCACGGCCTGGGCTTTGAACCCATCTTCGACCCCGACCGGATTGTGCCGGACCCCAAGCTCCCCCTCTATGCGGCCATTGCCCCCTGGGCGGAGCGGGAGAACCCCTACTATCTGGCGCTGCTGGCGGGGGCTGCTAAGGCCTTTGGCTTTGAGCTCAGTAGCCGCTGGTGCGACCTTACCCCCGAGCAGCAGCAGCTCCTCCTCTACGGCAGCGACCAGGAGATCTACGTTGAGGCGGAATCCCCCCAGGGGAGCCGGGGCTACTACCGCCGCTTTGAAGGGGTGATCCCGCAGTTGCAGCGGCACTACCAAGAAACCACCTCCGAAACCTACCGGCAAAAGCTGGAGACCTACCTCACCTACCGCCCCTGTGCTGCCTGTGGCGGATCCCGGCTGCGGCCAGAGGCCCTGGCCGTGCGCGTCGGTGGCTACCGCATCACGGATCTCACCGAGATCTCCATCCGCGACTGCCTGCAGCGCCTAGAGCAGCTCCAGCTCACCCCCCGCCAAGCGCAGATTGCCGAGCTGGTGCTGCGGGAGATCAAAACCCGCCTGCAGTTTTTAATTGACGTGGGCCTTGACTACCTCACCCTGGCCCGACCGGCCATGACCCTTTCGGGGGGCGAGGCGCAGCGGATCCGACTGGCCAGCCAGATTGGCTCCGGCCTGACGGGGGTGCTCTACGTGCTGGACGAACCCTCCATTGGCCTGCACCAGCGGGATAACCAACGCCTCTTGCAAACCCTATTCCGCCTACGGGATCTGGGCAACACCTTAATTGTGGTGGAACACGATGAAGAGACCATTCGCGCCGCCGACCACATCGTGGACATTGGCCCTGGCGCCGGCATCCACGGCGGAGAAGTGGTGGCCCAAGGATCTCTAGCCGACATCCTAGCCTGCGAGCGCTCCCTCACCGGCGCCTATCTGGCGGGGCGGCGGCGGATCCCAACCCCAGCTCAGCGGCGACCTGGCAAAGCCGTCTCCCTCAAGCTCACCGATGCCCACAAAAACAACCTCAAGCACATCGATGTGGAGATCCCCCTGGGCAAGCTGGTCTGCGTCACCGGCGTCTCCGGCTCCGGCAAGTCCACCCTGGTCAACGAGTTGCTCTACCCTGCCCTGCAACACTACCTCGGCCAGAAGGTGCCTAAGCCACCGGAAATGGGGGAGCTACACGGCATCGAACACATCGACAAGGTCATTGTCATCGACCAATCCCCCATTGGCCGCACCCCCCGCTCCAACCCCGCCACCTACACGGGCCTCTTTGATCCCATCCGCCAGGCCTTTGCCCAGACTCTAGAGGCCAAGGCCAGGGGCTATCACTCTGGCCACTTTTCCTTCAACGTCAAGGGGGGGCGCTGTGAAGCCTGCAAAGGGCAGGGGGTGAACGTGATTGAAATGAACTTCCTGCCGGATGTGTATGTTACCTGCGAAGTGTGTGGGGGCAGCCGCTACAGCCGCGAGACCCTCCAGGTCAGGTACAAGGGCAAAAACATCGCCGAAGTCCTAGACATGACGGTGGGGGAGGCGCTGGAGTTTTTTGCCGCCCTACCCCCTGCCGCCAAGATTCTACAGACCTTGGCCGATGTGGGCCTTGATTACATCAAGCTGGGGCAGCCCGCTCCGACGCTTTCCGGGGGGGAAGCGCAGCGGGTGAAGCTGGCGGCAGAACTCGCCCGCCGCTCCACCGGCAAAACCCTCTACCTGCTCGATGAACCCTCCACCGGCTTGTCCTTCTACGACGTTCACAAGCTCTTGAATGTTCTGCAGCGGTTGGTGGATGCGGGCAACACCGTGCTGGTGATCGAGCACAACCTGGACATCCTCCGCTGTGCCGACTGGATCATTGACCTGGGGCCGGAAGGGGGCGACCAGGGCGGCCAGATTGTTGCCGTCGGCACCCCTGAGGAAGTGGCCGAGCAGCCCGGATCCCACACGGGGCGCTACCTAAAGCAGGCTTTGCAACAACATCCCCCCGGTCAGTAAGAAAGGGAGCGGATGCATGCCTAGTTGTTCGCACTATTTGCCCGCCAAACTAAGGAAAAAGCTCTGCAATGACTTCGTTGGAAAACAGCCAGCCCTCGGGCGGGATCAGTCGCAGTCGCCCTCCTTCGCAACTGGCCCAACCTTTTTCAAAATAGGGATCTAGACGCCGCAAAGCCTGCTCCACCCTCGCAGGGCCAAAGCGCTGCCGTAAAGTTGCCAAATCCAGCCCTTCCTGCAAACGCAGCCCCAACATCACCGTATCCATCCAGATTTCTTCTGCAGAGGCCGGTGGCGGGAGAGGGTGAACTTGGGCTTTGACCTGTTCAAAATACTTATGGAGAGTTTTCGGCTGTTGAATACGCCGCCCCCCTTCGTAGCCGACCGATCCCATGCCAAAGCCAAAGTAAGGGCGATTTTCCCAGTACACCCGGTTGTGGCGACAGGCATACCCAGGGCGGGCAAAATTGGAGATCTCGTAGTGGATGTAGCCGGCTTGGGTGAGCAGCTCCCGCGCCATCAAGTACATTGCAACTGTGATTTCCTCAGGGGGCAAAGGGGCATCCCCTGGTCGGTACATCCGGCCAAAGCGGGTTCCCGGCTCAATGGTTAAATCATAGATGGAGACATGGGTAGGGTTGATCTCAAGAACAGCCTGCAGCGATTGCTGCCAGTGCGCCAACGTCTGGTAGGGCAGTCCAAAGATCAAGTCCAGGTTGAAATTCGCAAAGCCCACTGCCCGCAAGTCGGCCACAGCTTCGTAAACTTCTTCCACTCCATGCAGGCGACCGCAGGCGGCCAGCAGCTCCGCTTGAAAGGCCTGTACCCCCAGGCTAATGCGGTTAACCCCCAGATCCCGGTAGCCCGCTAACTGCTCCCGCGTCAGGGTGCCGGGGTTGGCCTCGAGCGAAATCTCGCAGTCAGGATGTAAGGGGATCCTCTCCCTGAGTTGAGCCAAGATCCGGCCCAATTGCTCCACCGTCAGCAGGGAAGGGGTGCCGCCGCCAAAGAAAATGCTGGTCAAGGGTTGGGGATCCCCAGCCAAATGGCGGTAGCGGTAGGCCCCCCCAATCTCTTGGCAGAGCACCTGCACATAGGTTTCTATTAGCTCGCGCGTGCCTAGTCCGGTGGCAAAATCGCAGTAGTGGCAGCGCTGCCGGCAGAAGGGGATGTGCAGATAGGCGGCCTCTGGCCAGCCAAGCTGAGTGGAGAGGGCAAAGTCTTCTGCAGAGGCTGCAACCACCATAGCTCCCTACCTTGCTAAAACCACTATACTGGTAGGCTTGTAAGGGATCCCATGAACGCTGTGCGCCTGGCAGTGATTGACTACGAGGCCGGCAACCTGCATTCGGCTTGCAAAGGGCTAGAGCGGGCTGGAGCCGAAGTGCAGCTGGTCACAGAGCCGGCTGGGCTGGCGGCTTTTGATGGCCTCGTTCTGCCGGGAGATGGGGCCTTTGACCCAGCCATGCAGCAGTTGCGGGCGCGGGGCTTTGTGGAGGCTATCCAAGAAGCAATCGAGCGGCAGCAGCCCTTTCTGGGCATCTGCCTTGGGCTGCAGGTTTTGTTTGAGGGGAGCGAAGAGGGGGTGGAGCCAGGGCTGGGCCTTGTACCCGGACAAGTGCGACGCTTTCAACCGGAGCCAGGCCTGCGCATCCCCCACATGGGCTGGAACCAGTTGCACCTCACCCAGCCCCTGTCTCCTCTTTGGGCAGGGATCCCTGACCAAAGCTGGGTTTACTTTGTCCACTCCTATCATGCCGTGCCCGAGGATCCCAGCTGGGTGGTCGCCACTACCCAACACGGCAGCCAAACCTGTGTGGCCGCCATTGCCCGCGGCGCCCTGTTTGCCACCCAATTTCACCCCGAAAAGTCCGGCCCTGTAGGCTTGAAGATATTGCAAAACTTTGTCGAGTTTGTTGCCCGTCGCTTGCCTACTGCCGGCGCCTAGCGTTCCATGAACTACTGGCTGATGAAATCGGAGCCCCGCGTCTACAGCATCTGGGATCTGCAGCGGGAGGGCCAAACCCTTTGGGACGGCGTGCGCAACTACCAAGCCCGCAACTACCTAAAAGCCATGCAGGTGGGGGATCGCGCCTTTTTCTACCACTCCAACGCCAACCCCCCCGGTATTGTTGGTTTGATGGAGATCCGAGAAACCCAGGTGGTGGATCCCAGCCAGTTTGATCCCACCAGCCCCTACTACGATCCCCAGTCAACCCCTGCAGCGCCCCGCTGGCACACGGTGCGGGTGGAATTCGTCGCCGCCTTTGAGCGCTTGATCCCTTTGGCCGAGTTGCGGGCCACTTTTACCCCTGCAGAGTTGGAGGTGGTGCGGCGAGGTACGCGCCTATCGGTGATGCCCGTTCCCCCAGCCGTTGCAGAGCGGCTGCTGGCCTTGGCGACCTCTTCTCCCTAGCTCCACCAGGTTGGAGCAAGCCAGCCGGGACTCCCTATCCTTGCCAAAACCTTCAAAAGCCAAAGGCTGAGAGGCCCCAGCGCTGCAAGCTCTCGAAAGCGGCGTAGGCCGTTAAATCCGGCTGCAGGGGCGTAATCGACACATAGCCCTCGGCAACCGCCCGCACATCGGAGCAGGGATCCACCTCCTCTTCCACCACCTCTCCTGCCAGCCAGTAGTAGGCCTTGCCACGGGGATCTACTCGTTTCTCGTAGAGATCCGTGTACTTGCGCCAGGCCAGGCGGGCCAAGACCATGCCGCGTATTTCAGCCAGCTCTAGCGGGGGCACGTTGACGTTCAACAGCATCGGCTTCTCTAAAGGCTTCAGGCTCAGCTTCTCCAGCAGCATCAGCACCACCTGGGCCGCCGGCTGAAAATCCTGGTGGGTAAAGCTGGCCAGGCTCACGGCTAGGCTGGGGATCCCTTCCAACAACCCTTCCATGGCCGCTGAGACGGTGCCGGAGTAGAGTACATCGGTGCCCAAATTGGCTCCCTGATTGATGCCGGAAATCACCCAATCGGGAGGATGATCCAGTAGCCCGTCCAGACCCAGCTTGACACAGTCCGAAGGCGTGCCCGAACAGGCCCAGGCTTGCACCTCAGGGGGGAACCCCTCCCGCACCGGATCCAGCCTTAGAGGCTTGTGCAAGGTTAGGGCATGGCCAGTGGCCGAGCGCTCCCGATCCGGACAGACTACGGTCACCTGGTGCCGGCCCATCTGAGCCAGCGCTGCCACCAAACACCGCACCCCCGCCGCCTGAATGCCGTCATCGTTGCTCACGAGAATCTTCATCGGTGCCCCTCCTCACCGCCTCCAAGATCCTGCTATCTGCTGCCAAGCCCCCAGCCGGCCAGGAGCCAGGAGAAGAAGAGTGCGGCTTCCGCATGTTACCATTGGACATAGGTCTATAGAGGACATCCGTAGAACAACGGTGTTGCTCTGTAAATCTTAAGTGTCATTATGAAGCTAAGGTAAAGCTACTACTGAAGCTTTCTTCCTTTTGGTTTATCCTCCCGTTAGCGTTTCAACCCCTCTTTGTGGCTTGATGAAGCGGAAGAGGCGGTAAGGTTCACCCAGTCGCTCACAGGAAGTTTATCCCATGTCCCTGGTTTCCATCGCGTCAGCAGCAGAGGCTCCAGAATGGCCGGAGCTGTGTCAGTGGGCGGAGGAGCACTACCGCTGTCGCACTTTTCCCAAGGACGTGCGCATCCCCACCCGTCCGGGCCTGGTCTACATCACCCAAGAAGGCGTGGTGCGCCTGGTCAGCCAAACGCCAGAGCGGCGGGAGGTTTTTGTCGGGTTTATCACTGCCGGCATGCCCTTTGAGGTGAGCAATCCGGAGCGCTTTGAGTTGAAAGCCTGTACCCACGTCGAGCACACCACGGTGATGTGGTTTTACTGGCAGGATCTGGAGCAGTGGCCCCATTTGCACCAGAAAGTTCAAGAAAGCTTCCGCCAGCAACTACAACGCAAGTTGCTTTGGTTAGGCAACTTGGGCCAACGGCGGGCCATTGACCGCCTCAAGGGCTTCCTAAACCTGTTGATCGAGGAGTACGGGCAACCCTGTGAACAGGGGATGTACCTTCCCTGGACGCTGACCCACGCCCAAATTGGGGACGCCATTGGGGCTACGCGCGTAACGGTCACTCGCCTGCTGGGATCCCTGCGCTCGAAAGGGTTTGTGCAGATCCTGGAGCCCAATCTAATTTGCATTCCTAACGGGGTGAAGCTGCAGCCTGTGCCGAAAAGGGCGGCCACTGCTTAAGCTATGGGTCTACAGCTCTACTACCGTGCGTGGGGAGAAGGGATCCCTTCCCTACCCATCCTATTGCTCCACGGCCATCCGGGCAATGCTGACTGCATGGAAGTTTTTGCTGAGGCGGTGGCGGGGATGCACCCCTGTGTGGCGCCGGATCTGCGTGGCTACGGGCGTTCGCAGGTACGGGATCCCTTTGAGATGGCAACTCACCTAGAGGACTTGCAGGAGCTGCTGGATCGCCTGGGTTGGCAGGAGTGTCTGGTGTTGGGCTGGTCTCTGGGCGGGATCCTGGCCCTGGAGTTGGCCTTGCGCCTGCCGCAGCGGGTCAAGGGCTTGGTTTTGGTAGCCAGCGCCGCCTGTCCTCGTAGCAACCATCCCCCCATCACCGTTGGGGATCAGCTCAACACCGGCATTGCTTCGCTGCTCAACTGGCTTTGGCCCGGCTGGAGTTGGAACATCAACACCTTTGGCCGCCGCTCTCTCTACCGCTACCTCATCCAGCAACACACCCCAACCGCCTATCGCTACTTGGCCCAGGCAGCTTTGCCCGCCTATCTGCACACCTCTCCCCAAGCCCGCCAAGCTTTACGCGCCGCCTTGCAACAGGGCTACAACCGCGAAGGGGAGCTGCAGCACCTGCGCCTACCCGTGTTGCTCCTAGCCGGCGAGCAGGATCGCCACATCACTGCCGCTAGCAGCCTGGCCACCGCCCGCCTTCTACCCCAGTGCACCTGCATTGTCTATCCCGAGGTCGCTCATCTTTTCCCCTGGGAGATCCCTGAACAGGTAGGACGGGATCTGCGTCGCTGGCTCAGGGCTCAAGACTGGCCCAAGGGAGGCTCTTCCGACCCACCCTCAGCGGGGGAAGCCGCAGCCTGAACCTGGGCCAGCTTTTGTAGCCGGGCAAAGGCCTCTTCCTCCAGCCGGATCTGCTGCTGCTGTTGTTTCCCCAGCGGCTGTTGCAGCGTGCCCAAAAGTAAGGGCTCGGAGACGCCCGGCTCCGGATGGATGACGGTGCGGGCCTGCAGGGTAAACACCGGCGAGCCGGTGGAGAAGCGACCGGAGGACGCCAAATCGCTGGCCGCCTGCTTCAGCGTGAGGATCAGTTGCTCTGGGGTAATGTCCGGGCTGACGGCAATGACCGCCCGCTCCGCCCCCTGGTCGTAAACGGTGGTGTAGGGAGCAGCGCCGGGAATGCGGGAGCGAAAGATTGGCCCCAAACTGAGGGCAAAACAGCCCGCCGTCAAAACCAGGGTGAAGGCCGTGTAGCCCACCAGCGAAAACTTCCACGGCCAGTTGCGGAGCCAGGCCAGCAGGGTAAGCAAAGCCAGCAGGCCTGCCACCCCCAATCCCACCTGCGCGGCAGAGGCAAAGAAAGATTGCAAAGACCCATCCATCATTGGCAGGAGAAGAAGTTCGGACTCAGCAGTCTCATCTTTATAAGTTAAGTGACTAGGCAATCAACTGCTCGCTGGCTCTGGCCGAGAGGGTAGGGGCTTGCGGCTCCATCTGCCAAACTAGCTCTCGCTGATCCCAGAAGTGCCGGCAGCTCTGTGCCTTTTAGAACTGTTTTTTATGCTACTGAATGAGTATTGCTGGCAAGAAGAACGCTGAAAACAATGCGAAGGAAACGAACGACGGTATCAGCAAGATGGATATAATGCCAGCGAAGCGGCTTGAGAACTGCCGACATGTCATCTTCAACCCTCTTTGATGGAGCGCGTTACAGCCTTGACTCTCCGGATCCCTCGGTAGCCTTGCAAACCGCGAAAGACTCCCTATTTGCCCTGGGCAACCTCATTGCTGGGATCGTTAACGAATACCACGACGTAGTCAGCAACTCCGTGCTGCTGGAGAAGCTGGAAGCCTTTCGGGTTGTCTACGAAGAGGCCGATGCCCGCCTGCGGAAGCCCTCCTTCCGGATTGCCACCATTGGCACCACCTCTTCAGGCAAGTCCACCATTGTCAACGCTCTCATTGGTCGGAAAATCGCGCCTATCGAGGCCCAGGAGATGAGTGCCGGAATCCTACGGATTAGGCACGGCGAGCGGAGCAAGCTAGTTATCCACAATACAAAAGGAGCCACCTGGGAGTGCGGCACCTGGGAAGACCTGAGGGACGAAGAGATCTACAGCAGGCTCAAGCTGACAATGGAGGCTTACCACCAAGAGCGGCGAAAGAAGAGGAAGAAGGAGGATGAAGCCGAGGTAGTCATCCCTCAGATAGACGTTGAGTGTCCGCTCCTTCCTGTCAGGGCTTCTTCTCTGTTAAACCTGCCTGAGGGCTTACAGGTTGAGATTTATGACTTGCCTGGCCTGAACTCAATCCAAGATAGAACAAGCCTCAGGATCATCCAAGAGCATGTCAGCAAGTGCTTTAGCCTCGTTGCACTGGATTACTCTCAGACAGATTGGCAAAGACGAGAAGCCCTCTTGAGAGAGCTAAAGGATGTTGTGGAGTTTCTCCGAGGTCAAACCAGCTTGATGATCTTCTTGCTCAATAGGGTTGACATGCGAAATCAAACCGACAACCCTCTAGAGCAAAAGGTCGAGGAGCTGAGAGAGGAAATTAAGGAGATTCTGGATCTTCCAGAGCTGCCTTTTATCATTCCGCTCTCTGCTAAGGCGCTCTTCTATGCCCAATGTGCCTGGGGAGCCAACTCTTCCGAAGGATCGGATGTGGATCCCAGTACTAGACAATGGATGCTCAGCGCTCTTTTTGAAGACTGTGCTAATCTCATCAAGGCTTCTACAAGAGGTGATAGGGAGCTGAAGTCTTGGATAGCAGACCTTGAAAACAAAGTCGAGGAAGGGCAGGCAATATCTGACAATGACACTAGGCTCTTGCTTGGCTACATCCGAGAGTGGAGCGGCGGCAACTTGCTATGGAGGGCATTGCGAGAAAGGATTCAAGCAGACACTGCAAGAGTTGTTATTCTCCCGGCAGTGCTACAAGTGATCAACTCAGCTAGAGAGATTAGCAGTGCCCTAGATGTCATAATCAATACAAGACGAATTCAGACGCTAGAGGAAGTAGATAGGCAAAGAAAATATATTCAAGAGAGACAAGAGCAATGCAAGGAAGCAATCAATCAAGTTGCCCAATCGTTTATCGCTGACATTACAGACTTACTCAACCAAGTTGCCAGTGCTAGTGGCACTCCTGAGTCCCTATCAAAGATTGAGGAGGAAGCCAGAAAGAAGGGCTGGCAGGGGTTTCCCGATTTTATTGACTTTGTGGACGAGCAAGTTAAAGATTTGATTAATAAAATCATTGCTCCAGTTCGAGATGCACTCAAGCAAGAAATTGGTGTTTATCCGCTAGAAGATTCTCTGAAAGAAGTGATCCCTGCTCACATTGCCAACCTCGTTGCTAGATCTTGCGACATGACACTCAGAACGTTGAGGGATTGTGAGTGTCAGGGAGACAGCCTGATTCTGAGAGTACCTGTTGAGGAGAAAACCAAAAAGCCTCATGAGAAGATAGAAAGAGCTGAGCGCGCTGTTTTAGCTCTCTACCAATCGGTTAGGGACGCTCTCGAACATAGGGCCGAGTTTCTGTTACAGGCGAAGGCTCAAACTTTTGAGAGATTTGCGAACTCATTGATCTCTCAGCTTATTGCAAACCTTATTGGAGCCGTTGAAGAAATCCTCACAGTCTCTGAGGAAGATAAGCTAGGGATCCAGGAATTGATTCAAACTGGCGTTAAGCTGAGAAGCGAGCCCTTGCGCCTTACGCAAGATGTCTTTCTCTTTAATAAAAGAGCAAAGATAGAGACTACAAAGAAGGACAAAACTACAATAGTCGAGGAGCCTAGATCTTGCTTTGGAGGCAAGAAGTACAAGATAGCTAAAGTTGGGACGGAGTTCTATCAACAGCTAATTGTACCCAGCTTCGATAAGATGGCTGAGGAGTGGTCAAGCGGAGCAGATGCTGGTAAGCGAAAATTGTGGCAAGTTCTGAAAGAATGGATCATTGGTTACATGGAAGAACTAAGAGAGGCTACTCAAGAATTGGTCAGAAAGGCGCTTGATCTTTCTATGGATGAGCTAGAGAGGCAAAGGAAGGTGATTGATGAGAACCTTAGCCAAGCGGTAGCCATGGCCAAAGATCTGGAAAATAGGAAGAATGCAATTGAAAGCCATATTCAGACCTTGTCTCGCATAGGGAGTGGAAGTGATGAGTGAGAACGACAAAGAGCAGAGACAGCTTCTTAGGCTAGCTGCTGTAATGATTGTAGCTATCGTCGGTGGTGCTGTTTGGGGGCCAGGGTGGGCTGTTGTTGTAGCATTACTTTTGCTTGTAGCAAGTTCGCCTTTGCTTGTAGCAAGTTCGCCCGAAAATTTGCCCGAACCCAAACCTTCCGAACGCGAAAGTTCGGTCGTGCTAGCCTCGCCCGAAAATTTGCCCGAACCCAAGCCTTCCGAACGCGAAAGTTGGGTCGTGCTAGCCTCGAGGGCTAGCCAGTTTCGCGAATACTTTTCTCACCTTTTTCCCGGACAAAAAATAACAGAGAAGAATGTGTGTGAGCTTCTGTATAAAAACTCAAAGTATATCTGGAGAGGCACACAGAAAGAGTTTGAGGCTCTGAAAGAGGAAGTCGAGAAGTTTCTGGCTGAAAATCTCAATGATGAAAGTGCTTTTTATCTAGTGGCTCTCGAAGCTGACGAGGAGCTTCCTGGACTTCGCAAAGATGCGAGTCCTCTTGAGCGAAGGGATGCGTTTCTGGCTCTAGCCGGTAAAGCAAAGATTGTCTGGATTTCCCCCCCATTGCATTTGAACTCCTTTGCCAACAAGGGTTTCTACCTTGTGTGACCGGAACTTTGGGAGCGTAAGTCATGCTCATTCCAACTCTCCTTTTTGCTTCTCCTTCGATTGTCAGTGGCCTTTTGGATGGATCCCTGGTTCGCTACGGTGGCGTTGTTCGAGAAGCTGCCACGGGTCGCATCGTCAAGCATTTGGCCGAAGCTCCTGGCCTGACCAGCTTGCTGATGAATGCGCCGGTATCTCCTGAATCCGTGATTAATGCCCTTGGTCACCAAGCCACTCATCGAAAGCTTGAGGTTCTGCAGCAGACTGCCACCAAGATTTTGGGGCTTTCTCAGGTAGCTGCTGGCGCTAGCGTTTTAAACCTGGGGGTTAGCGCTATTGGCTTTACCTACATGCATTTCCGCCTGAATCAGTTGCAAGACTCTATTGCCCGCCTAGAGAAGATTGTTAGGGAAGGGATCCAAGACATCCAGCAAAAGCTAGATACACTTTCCGACCAACTGGCCTATTTGCAAGCTTTGGCCGTTCAGAGTAGAGCCGAAATCCTATTGGCTATCTCCAATTTGCAGCGTGCCCTTTTCATCCAAAGTCTTGCCAAGCTGCAGGCGGAGCTGGTTAGTTTGCACCGATTCCCGGAGGCTTCTCCTCGCGATGCCCTTAAGGCGCTGGCGGAAGCCCGCATTTTTTTCTCCGACCAAGCCCATCAGATCCCTGTTGAGCGCCAGGCCCACTGCCTACTGCTTGGCGATATTGCCCTCAAGGGTTGGGCAGTTTCCCTAGCGGCGGAATCCCAGCTTCTGCTTAAGCATGGGTACCTGCAAGATGCCGTCGATGCCCTGGACTTCGAGGTTCCTCGTTTCCGGGAACTAAGCGAAAGGTGGTGTGCCGCTCTCTTGCCAGCGGATCGACCTCAGCTCCGGACGGCCTATACGTACAAAGCTCCCGGCTTTGCTGGCCGCATCTCTAGCGAGCGCATCCAGCGCATTGCTCGTCTTTCCCCATTTGATCGAGCGCTTACACCGGAGCAGCGCTTCCTTAGGGAAAAGAATCTTTCTGTCGAGTTTCAGATGACCTACTTCCAAGAGCTGGACAAGTCTTGGTACCTTTCTCAAGCGGCTTTAGCTGAATACTTAGACACCCTCAGCGAGCTCACGGAGCGCCTTGAAAGTCTCCAGTCTTTTGCTCGCCTCTGTCGGGAGCTTAACCAGGCGGATCCGTACCGGTTGATCCCTTCTGAACCCCAAAGTCTCTATCTACTGGCTGCCGAGTAAAGTGGTCAGCCCACCTCGCGGGCAGCCCGCACCAGCAGTCCCGCCATAATTAGTCCAGAGAGAGTTGAGCTGCCGCCGTAGCTAAACAGCGGCAAGGGCACCCCTGTAGTTGGCAGCAAGCCAGTGACCACGCCGATATTCAGCAGTGCCTGCCCCACCAAAAACATCAAACAGCCACAGGCCACCAGCCGCGTGGGCAGGTCGAGACAGCGCCGCATGACCCGCAAGCTTACCCAGGTGTAGGCGCTCAATAGCCCTAGAAAGAAGAGGGATCCCACCAGGCCAAACTCTTCTGCATACACCGCAAAGATGAAATCCGTGTACTGGATGGGCAAGTAGAACAGCTTTTGCAGAGAAAGGCCATAGCCTTTGCCCCACCAGCCCCCTGAGCCAATAGCCAAAAGGCTTTGCACCAACTGGTAGCCATCCCCTTGGGCATTCCCCCAGGGATCCAAAAAGGCAAGGATGCGCCGCCGCTGGTAGTCTTTGCTGAGAATGCTCACCACAGCCGCCAGGATCCCCAGTCCTGCTGTAGCCAAGAGGGTAAAAACGGGGAGCCCGGCAGTCCAGGCCATGACCCAGAGGGTAAGGCCGCAGATGGCGGTGGTGCCCAAGTTGGGCTGGAGGAGGATCCCTAGCAGCGCCAAAGCAAAGAGCCCAACCCAGACGCCGCGAAACCAGGCGGGGTAGTAAAACCAACGGCCAAACACCCAGGCCCCCTGCAGCACCAACAGAGGCTTGAGCAATTCCGAAGGCTGGATGACCACCGGGATCACCTTCAAATCCAGCCAGCGGCTGGCATCCAGGCGGGAAACCCCCAGCCCCGGCACCTGGGTAGCCCAGACTAAGCCAATGCCCAGCAGACAGAGGATCCCGGCCCAGGGGAACCAGCGCCGCAAAGGGATGTGCACTAGAAGTGCGAAGCAGGCCAGCCCCAGCCCTGCCCAGAGCAACTGGCGCTTAAAGAAATAGAGGCCATCGCCAGTAGTCTGCTGCGCCACCGGGTAGGAGGCCGAAAACAGCATCATCAAGCCCGCCGCCAGCCAAACCAGCGTCAGCCAGCGCAGCCAGCGCGCTTCAGCATTCCAGGGATCCCACAAGGGCTTGGCAACAGGCGCGGAAGTGGTGGCCACGGTGCTCGAAGCTGGGGTACTGGTCAAAGCTGGCACAAGCGGGCGACAGCAAAACGGTAATGGGCCGAGCGGGATCCGCCAGGGCTTGCGCTAGGGAGCAAGCGGCTGCAAAGGCCCTTTCCACCGCTACCTCTAGAGTTGGCAGGATCTCGACGTCAGTATAGCGGATTGCCCGGAGAGCCTGGGCCAGGGCAGGAGCAGCCTCCCCAATGAGCAACACGCGGGCCACCTTAGCCTGAATAAGCCGCAGCCAGGCCGAGGGATCCCCCTGTTTGGCCCTTCCACCGGCAATGAGGATGATGGGCGGGGAGAGGGCGTTGAGGGCCACCCAGCCGGCCTCGTAGTTGGTGGCCTTGCTGTCGTTGACAAAGCGGATGGGGGTGGATCCCACCTGGATTTGGGCTACCCGCTCCAAGCGATGGGGCATGCCAGCAAAAGAGCGGATGGCTCCCTGAATGGCAGTGTTAGGGATCCCGGCCAGATGGGCAGCTGCTGCCGCCAAGAGCAAGTTCTGCAAGTTGTGAGGACCAGGGCAGCGCTCGGCAAAATCCTCCAGCTCCGCCACCGCTTCCCCCTGGATGTAAAGGGTGCTCCCCCGCAGGAAGACATCCGCTTGCGGATCTTGCAGGGAAACCCAGTAGGTGTTTTCCCAGTCTCGCCGCCGGCGAAAGAGGTAGGGATCCTCGCCGTTGACCACCCGCCACTGGGCCCGCTCCAGCAGCCGCGCCTTAAAGCCGGCGTAGCGCTCCAGGGTGCCGTGCCGCTCTAGGTGATCGGGGGTGAAGGTGGTCCATACCCCAATGCGGGGTGGGCTGCCAGGGGAGCTCTGCATCAGACGGCTGCTGGCCTCCAGTTGGTAGCTGCTTAGCTCTGCCACGATCCAATCCGGCCGCCGCTGCCCTTGCCAGGTCTCCAGCGCCACCTGAGACAGAGGTAAGCCAATGTTGCCGCAGGGGATCCCTTCTAGCCCTGCCGCTTTGAACATCTCCGCCACCAGGGCCGTGGTGGTGCTTTTGCCGTTGGTGCCCGTGATTCCTACCCAAGGCAGATGCTCAAGGAACTGCCAGGCCAGCTCCGCCTCTCCCACCACCTCGATCCCTTGCCGACGCGCCTCTTGCAGCAAGGGGTGATCCCAGGCAATGCCCGGGCTGACCACCACCTGCTCCACTCCCGGCAGCAGTTGAAAAGGCTGGCCCAAGTGGACAGGGATCCCTTCTTGTTCCAGCTCTGCCTGCCGTTGCCGCAAGAGCTCCGAATCCTGCTCGTCCCAGACCCACACCTCTTTTCCTTGGGCCCGCAGCAGCCGTGCAGCCGACCAACCTGCGATCCCCAGTCCCAAAACCTGATGGCCCACGTCTATCCCCTTGGAACTTTGGCTTGCAGATGCATCTTACGGCTCTGGCCACCCTCTAGAGCGCGGCGCGGGGCTAGGGATCGGAGCGACAGAGAAAGGAGAGCACCTCGCCCATGAGACGGTTTATGGCTTGGTACTTCTCAGGGGGAGCTGAGAGGATCTCTGCTTCCGACTGCACATAGGTAGATGGCAATAACTCGTCGCGGCAGTGGGAGACAAGCCCCTGCACCAATTCTGGCGTGGTTTCCAAGTGAAACTGGAGGCCAATCACTGAACGCCCAAGCTGAAAGGCCTGGTTCTCACAGCCTTCGCTTTTGGCAAGGTGAAGTGCACCAGGGGGCAGCTCGAAGGTTTCCCCGTGCCAGTGAAAAACCTCAATCGAGGGCGGAAAAGGAAAGGCCAGCTCGTTCGCTGGTTGGATCCCTTGCACGGGCCACCAGCCTATTTCCTTAACACGATTTGGAAACACGCGGCTACCCATTGCGCTGGCAATCAGTTGCGCCCCCAGACAGATGCCCAAAATGGACTTGCCGGCCTCGATGGCATTGCGGATAAACTCCTTCTCCTGCACCAGCCAAGGGAACGCGCTTTCGTCATTGGCACTCATGGGGCCACCCATGACGATGAGCATGTCAAATTCATCCAGGCTCGGCAATCTTGTCGATTCAAAGAACTTTGTGCCCGTTACAGGGTATCCCTTGGCTTTGAGCCAGGACTCTATGTAGCCGAGACCTTCAAACGCCACATGTTGTAAGTAATGGGCCCGCATGCTGATTTCAATGACTAACCCCCTAGCCTAGCACAGCTCCTGTGGCTTCCTTGCTGGCAGTGTTTCCGAGACTAGGAGACTAAGTCTTCTAGGACTAAGTCTGGGATGAAATTATACAAGTTAGCCAACCTTTGTACTCACGCGGAAGTTTGCCCAACAGAAGGACGGGAAGTGGTTTTCCTGGCCTCTGAAAGTAGATAACTCTCTAGTGAACTTGCTGACTGCCTCAGACTGCAAGCCTCAACCGCTAGCTCATTTCAAGGTTATTGGGGTACGCAGAAACTGGGCGCTGGCCAGGAGGACTCCCTAAAGCTTTTAGAGAAGGCCGCTATGATGGCCTAAAAAGGTTGCAATTTCCAACAGTAAATAGAGTGAGGAAAGCCTCGATTCTACCTCGTAGGGTGCAAGAGAGCCGCACTCGGCTCTTCCGGGGCCATATCCTTGGGCTTTTGCCAAGAGGAGAGCCCCCCTTTGCAATTATTGCGAATTGTTACGAGACTGGCGTCATGCCCCCGGCAGGGATCCAGTTCTCTGGTAGAACGGGAAACAGGTGCTAGGGAAGAATGCCCATTCCCGGCCTACTTGCTTTTTGGCGTTGCAGGACGGAGAGCGACCGCATGTTTACTCTGGTTAAGCCCATCACCCGCCACGTGGCCCCTGCTGAGCTGGGGGGACGCCGACTGATGAAGGTGGTGTACGTGGTGTTGGAGCCGCAGTATCAGAGTGCCCTGACGGCGGCAGTCCAGCGCATCAACGCCCACAACCCCAAGCTGGCAGTGGAGCTGTCTGGGTATCTGGTGGAGGAGCTGCGGGATCCCTCGGGGTATGAGGCTTTCCAGCGGGATCTGGAGACGGCCAATGTCTTTATCGGCTCCTTGATCTTCATTGAGGACATCGCCCAGAAGGTAGTACAGGCAGTAGAACCCCTGCGGGAGCGGCTGGATGCAGTGGTGGTGTTCCCCTCCATGCCGGAGGTGATGCGCCTTAATAAGCTGGGATCCTTTTCCATGGCGCAACTGGGCCAGTCCAAGAGCGCCATTGCCCAGTTCATGCGCAAGCGCCAACAGGGATCCAACTTCCAAGAGGGGATGCTAAAGCTGCTGCAGACCCTGCCCAAGGTGCTGAAGTACCTGCCCTTTGACAAGGCCCAGGATGCCCGCAACTTCATGCTTAGCTTCCAGTACTGGCTGGGCGGATCCCGCGAGAACCTGGAGAACTTTTTGCTGATGCTGGCGGATCGCTACCTGCCGGGGATGCGGGGACAGCTCTCCTTTGCCGAGCCAGTGACCTATTTGGAGATGGGCATTTGGCATCCCCTAGCGCCGCAGATGTTTGCCAGCCTGGCGGAGTATTGGGATTGGTACAATGCCCGCGAGGATCTGCCAGAAGACGTAAAGGATCCCTTGGCTCCCTGCGTGGGGTTGGTGCTGCAGCGCACCCACCTGGTGACGGGGGACGATGCCCACTACGTGGCGATGGTGCAGGAGCTGGAGTCGCGGGGGGCACGGGTGGTGCCGGTGTTTGCCGGCGGCTTGGACTTCTCCAAGCCGGTGAACGAGTTTTTCTGGAACGAGCAGAAGACAGCCCCAATTGTGGATGTGGTGGTGTCCCTAACCGGCTTTGCCCTAGTGGGGGGCCCGGCGCGGCAGGATCACCCCAAGGCTGTGGAGACGCTGCAGCGGTTGAATCGCCCCTACATGGTGGCCCTGCCCTTGGTGTTTCAATCCACCGAGGAATGGGCTGCTAGTGACTTAGGCCTGCACCCGGTGCAGGTGGCGCTGCAAGTTGCCATTCCTGAGCTGGACGGGGCCATCGAGCCAATCATCCTCTCGGGGCGAGACGCCGTCACCGGCAAAGCCCATGCTCTGCAGGATCGGATTGAGCTGATTGCAGCGCGGGCCCTCAAGTGGGCCAATCTGCGGCGCAAGCCCAAGCTGGAGAAGAAGATCGCCATCACTGTCTTCAGCTTCCCGCCAGACAAAGGCAATGTGGGGACAGCAGCCTACCTAGATGTGTTTGCCTCCATCCACCGCGTCATGCAGGCCCTGGCCAACAACGGCTACGACCTGGGGCCAGAGCTGCCCAAAACACCGCAGGAGTTGATGGAGTCCATCCTGCACGATGCCCAGGCCCAGTACGCCAGCCCAGAGTTGAACGTGGCTGCCAAGCTGTCGGTGCGGGAATACGAGGCCCTGACCCCCTATGTCAAAGCCATTGAGAAATATTGGGGGCCACCCCCAGGGCACCTGAACACTGATGGGCAAAATCTGCTGATTTACGGCAAGCACTTTGGCAACGTGTTCATTGGGGTGCAGCCCACCTTTGGCTACGAAGGGGATCCCATGCGGCTGCTTTTTTCTAGATCGGCCAGCCCCCACCATGGTTTTGCGGCCTACTACACCTATTTGGAGAAGGTGTGGGGAGCCGATGTGGTGGTGCACTTTGGCACCCATGGCTCTTTGGAGTTCATGCCCGGTAAGCAAATTGGCATGTCGGGCGAGTGCTACCCGGATAATTTGATTGGATCCCTGCCCAACCTCTACTACTACGCCGCCAACAATCCCAGCGAGGCCACCATTGCCAAGCGGCGCGGCTACGCTTGCACCATCAGCTACCTGACACCGCCGGCAGAGAATGCCGGCCTCTACAAGGGGCTGCAGGAGCTGCGGGAGCTGATTGGCTCTTACCAAACCCTGCGGGAGGGGGCACGGGGCATTGCCATTGTCAACGCCATCTGTGACAAGGCGCGCCTGGTCAACCTGGATAAGGATGTGGAGCTGCCAGAGGGGGATGCTGCCCAGCTGAGTCTGGAAGAACGGGACACAGTGGTGGGCAAGCTCTACGCCAAGCTAATGGAGATTGAGTCGCGGCTATTGCCCTGTGGTCTGCATGTCATCGGGGCGCCCCCCACGGCAGAGGAGGCCATTGCCACGCTGGTCAGCATCGCCAGCATTGACCGCCCAGAAGAAGGGATCCTTGGCCTGCCTCGCATTATTGCCCAGAGCCTGGGCCGGGATATTGACGAGATCTACCGCAACCGGGATCGGGGGCACCTGGCGGATACGGAGCTGCTGGACCGCATCAACAAGGCCTGCCACAAGGCAGTGGCGGCCCTGGTGCAGGAGCAAACCGACGCCCAGGGGCGGGTCTCCAGGGTGGCCAAGCTCAACTTTTTCAACATGGGACGGCAGGCCCCCTGGCTGGTGGCCCTGAAGGAGGCGGGCTATCCCCAGGTGGATGCGGAGCTACTCAAGCCTTTGTTCGAGTTTTTGGAAGAGTGCCTTAAGCAAATTACGGCTGACTACGAGCTGGGATCGCTGCTGCGGGCCTTGGAAGGGGAGTACATCCCACCGGGGCCCGGCGGGGATCCCATCCGCAACCCCAATGTGTTGCCGACGGGGCGCAACATCCATGCTTTGGATCCCCAGTCCATCCCCACCGCAGCGGCCATCAAGTCGGCGGAGATCGTGGTGGAGCGGCTGCTAGCCCGCGAGTTGAGCGCCAACGGCGGCAGGTACCCGGAAACCATCTCGGTGGTGCTCTGGGGCACGGACAACATCAAGACCTATGGGGAATCGCTAGCCCAGGTGCTGTGTTTGCTGGGGGTGCGTCCCAAGCCGGATGCCCTGGGGCGGGTGAACAAGGTGGAGCTCATCCCCCTGGAGGAGCTGGGGCGTCCCCGCATTGACGTGGTGGTCAACTGCTCCGGCGTGTTCCGGGATCTCTTTGTCAACCAAATGGCTCTCCTCGACCGGGCAGTGAAGCTGGCGGCCCTGGCCGATGAGCCGCTGGAGCTCAACTTTGTGCGCAAGCACGCCCTCCAGCAGGCCAAGGAGCTGGGGCTGACGCTGGAGCAGGCGGCAACGCGGGTCTTTTCCAACGCCTCCGGCTCCTACTCGGCCAACATTAGCCTGGCGGTGGAAAACAGCTCCTGGGAGGACGAGAGCGAGCTGCGGGAGATGTATCTATCCCGCAAGTCCTTTGCCTTTGGCTCGAATCTGCCCAACCAGCAGATGCGGCAGCTTTTTGAGGCCAGCCTAAAGACGGTGGACGTGACCTTCCAAAACCTGGATTCGTCGGAGATTAGCCTGACGGATGTCAGCCACTACTTCGACGCGGATCCCACCAAGTTGGTGCAGAGCTTGCGCCCAGACGGCAAGGCTCCCGCAGCCTACATTGCCGATACCACCACGCCCCATGCCCAGATCCGCACCCTGAGTGAGACGATCCGGCTGGATGCTCGCACTAAGCTTCTCAATCCCAAGTGGTACGAGGGCATGCTCAAGCACGGCTATGAAGGGGTGCGGGAGATTGCCAAGCGGCTGGTGAACACCTCCGGCTGGTCGGCCACGGCAGGTGCGGTGGACAACTGGATCTACGAGGAAGCTAATGAGACCTTCATCAAGGACGAGGCAATGCGCCAGCGGCTGATGAACCTCAACCCCCACTCCTTCCGGCGCATTGTCGGCACCCTGCTGGAGGTGCACGGGCGCGGCTACTGGCAAACTTCCCAAGCCAATATCGAGCGCCTGCAGGAGCTCTATCAGCAAGTTGAAGACCGGATTGAGGGGATTGAGTAGCTAGGCGATCCCGCTAGAGGAGAGCCGAGGCTACGGCGCAGGCTGCAGCATTCCTGCCAAGCGCTCTGCCCTGCTGCGGTGAATAAGGGGCCTCTGGGTAGGCGGCTCCGCTGGCAAGAGGGCAGCTCCCTTGCCGCAGCGGGCCGTAGGCCTTGGAGTTGGGGGTACCCTCCCCCTTAGTGCCGGGGAGAAGCTGGGGTAGTTAGCCGCAGGCAGCCAGTGCAAAGGGTTTGCTGGCCCGGCTGGCTGGGTGGGTAGCTGAGGGAGGAGCAGGCGGCTCTTCACCCACTGGCCCAAGCCTTCTTCTGCTGCTGAGTTGGCCAAAGTCGGCAGGGATCTCACCCTCTAGCCGTAGGGCAGAGGTTAGAAAGAATGCGGCTTTTAGTCTTCCTCCTCCAAAATGCGGGGCACCTTGAAGAACCTGTCAGCGCGGTCGGGGGCGTTAGCCAGGATCCCTTCGACATTGGAGTAGGGCTGCACCTCATCGGGGCGGGTGGGCAGCTCGATATCGAGGACATGGAAGGTAGGCTCTACGCCTTCGGTATCCAGTTCCTGAAGCTGTTCTACGTAGGCCAAAATATCTGCCAGTTGCTGGGTAAACTGGATTTCCTCTTCCTCGGTAAGCTCAAGCCGTGCCAGATGAGCGACGTGGCGTACCTCTTCCCGTGTCAGCATTGTTTCCTTTGCCCTGTGAGCTACCGCTGAGTTTACTGCAGCCAGACCTCAAGGGGGGCAGCTCAATACAGCTCTAGGTTGGCGCGTCCTGTGGTTTTCAGCCAATTTTGGGCCTCGATGTAGTTGTTGGGGGCAATGCGAATGGCGCGGATCCAGTAGCGGGCGGCCTCGTCAAACAGGGCCTCCGCCGTTTCTTCATCCCCAGCTTGCAGACTCTGCTCACCCTTGTGGTGTAGCAAAACGGCAATGTTGTTGAGGGCTGAACAGAGGCGTGGGTTTAGCTCTAAGGCCTGGTGGTAGTACTCCAGGGCTTTGTCCAGGTCACCGGTGCTTTGGTAAATCAAGCCCATGTTGTAGAGAATGTAGCTGCGGTCTTGGTCGTCCTGCTCCAGAGCCAAAGCTGCGCGGTAGTTTTCTAGGGCCTCGGCGTATTCCCCTTCGCTCTGGGCTGCCATGCCGTCTCGGTAGTAGGCAAAGGCTTTCTTCTCGTCCGAACTCACCCCTGGCAGCAACTTTAGGATTAGGTCGGCCATGACCGTGAAAGTTTTGTCAATGAAGTTGTCGTTCTTCATGCTGCGCGGCATGGTTGACCTCCTTTGGAGCCTGGGATAGGACCTACCCTTTTTGCGTTGTACCACGCCCGCGAAGCCTTTAGGTTGAGCCTGGCCCAGAAGAGGCTGAGCGGCGCTTGCTGAGGCGCACCGGGTGCCACTGCACGGTTTCACCAGGAAAGACTTCCAGCTCGCAAGTCGTATCGATGAGCCGTTGGGCCTGGGCTTGGGGAGTGGGGTAGCGGGCCAGATCCGCATCCACCAGGTGGGGATGCTCTTGCAGGAGCTGCACGAGGAACTCCTGCAATTCCTCAGAGCTGAGAAATTGCTCTGGCAGGCCCGGGATCAGCAGCACGTAGTGATTGGCAGAGCGAAGCGGCTCGGGTTGGGGGTCTGACATGGGGTTGAGTTGGGTATCTTAACTTCCATAATGAAGGGCTGCGGCTCTCTTGATATCCTGAAAAAGGCTTTTGTCCGCCCTCTTGTTGGCTTTGAGAGTGCTATGGCCAAGCCGCGCACCTTTTCTGGCATTCAGCCCTCCGGGGAGCTGCACCTGGGCAATTACCTAGGGGCTATTAAAAACTGGGTGGCCGAGCAGGAGCACTATGAGAACTTCTTTTGTATTGTGGACCAGCACGCTGTTACTGTGCCCCAGGATCCCAGGCTGTTGAGGGAGCGCACCCGTTCCCTGTTTGCCCTCTATTTGGCCTGTGGCCTCAAGCTGGAGCATTGCGTGCTGTTTGTGCAGTCCCATGTGCCTGCCCACACGGAGCTGGCCTGGCTGTTTGCCACCATCACTCCCATGAACTGGGCGGAGCGCATGATCCAGTACAAGGAAAAAAAAGAGAAGCAGGGCGAGGAAACGAGCGTTGGCCTGTTTAGCTACCCAATTTTGCAGGCGGCGGATATTCTCCTCTACCAGCCCAAGTATGTACCTGTGGGAGAGGATCAGCGGCAGCACATCGAGCTCTGTCGGGACATTGCCCGCCGCTTTAACGACCGCTTTGGAGAAACATTTGTAATCCCCGAGGCGCTAATTCGCCCGCAGGGGGCGCGGATTATGAGCCTAACGGATGGCACGCGCAAGATGTCCAAGTCGGATCCCTCCGAGTTCAGCCGTATCCACCTGCTGGACGATCCAGATACAATTCGCAAAAAGATTCAAAAAGCTAAGACCGACTCAATCCGCGGCATTACCTTCGACGACCCGGCCCGCCCAGAGGCCCACAATTTGCTGACAATCTACATGCTCACCTCCGGCAAGAGCAAGGAGGAGGTGGCGGCTGAATGTGCTGAGATGGGGTGGGGGCAGTTCAAACCTCTTCTTGCCGACAGTATCATTGCCACTCTCCAGCCCATTCAACAGCGCTACCGGGAGATCGGGAGTGACCCTGACTACCTCCAGCTGCTGATGCGAGAAAATGCTGCCAAGGCTCGCGCCGTGGCCGAGCAAACCCTCCAAAAGGTGCGAGAGGCAATGGGGTTTCTACCCCCTTGAGGGATCCCTCCCCCAGCAACGCAGCCCAGCAGCCCGAGAGAAGAAGCGCCGTCCTTAGAGTCCCCACCTAGAAGCCACCTTGCAGGCTCATCTCTACTGCCAACCCCAATGCTGCTGGCAACTGGCCCTGGAGAGAGCTAGCATCGGGGAGCATTTACTTAGACTCGCCCTCGCCAACTTCAACAGGGCGGGGGGCAAGGATGCCCTTCCAGAGCAGAGGCAGGCGCTCCTGCCATTCCTGCCGGTGGTTGATCCCGTACACGCAGAGCAGGGTGATACCTACCCCCACCCACTGTCGGGGGGTGAGGGTTTCGCCTAGGAGGGTGTTGCCGAAGAAGAGGGCAAACACCGGGGTGAGAAAGGTCAGGGAGCTAAACTCGGTGAGGTTTTCTTGGGAGGCAAAGTAGAAAAACAGGGCATAGGCCACGGCGCTTCCCATCACCGAAGCATAGAGCAAGCCCAGCCAGTGGAGGCCGCTTAGGTGCTGCCACTGCTGGCTTTCTGTGAGCGCCGAAAGCAGGATCAAAGGCAAGCTACCCAGCACCATGTGCCAGCCGGTTGCCAATACTGGGTCTGCCACCTCTGCTACCTTGGGCATCATCACCGTGCCGATGGCCATCGACAGGGAGGCCAGCAACATCCAGCCAACGCCAGGTCCTAGCTGCAGGGATCCCTCCCCTCCCAGGCCAATCAAGCTAATGCCGACCACGCCTAGCCCCAGGCTCAGCCAGCCCAGCGCTCCCAGCCGCTCCCGGTAAAACCAGCTGGCCATCAGAGCTACTGCCAGCGGCTGCGAGTCAATCAACACGGATCCCAAGCCAGCGCCGGTCTCCTGCAGCCCTCGCGCCAAAAAGCCTTGAAAACAGGTGGCGTCCACGAGGGCAAAGGCCAAGACCCACAGCCAGCCCCGCAATCCCTGAGGATGCCAGGGCTGAGAGACGTTAGAGACCCGCCCCTGCCAAAGCCGAAAGGCCAAAACGAGGAGCCCGGCTGGCAACAGCCTCAGAATGGCAATGAAGAGAGGAGTGGTCTCGGAGAGGGCATCTCGCATCGCCACCATTGCCGAACCCCAGAGGAAAAAAGGGGCAATCATCAGCAGGCGTTGCCAGAGAGGCTGAGGTAACGTGTCAGAGTGAGCCATAAGCGCTTCAAACTTGGCCACAGAAGTCAACCCCATGTTAAGCGCTGCGGCAGCCTAGTTACAAATCTTCACTATTGATGCAGAGTATGGGATCCCTAGAGGGCTTTCTCAACCTGGATAAGCCGGCAGGGCTCACCTCCCACGACTGTGTGGCGGCAGTGCGGCGAACCTTGCGCACCCGCCAGGTGGGGCATGGGGGCACCCTGGATCCGGCGGCAACGGGAGTTTTGCCCATTGCCGTGGGGCGGGCGACGCGCTTTTTGGCCTTTCTGCCGGGGGATAAGGTTTATCGGGCAACCTTCCGCTTTGGTCAGCGCAGCAACACTGACGACACCGAGGGGGAGGTGGAGCTGGGATCCCCCTGTCCGCAGCTCAGTCGCGAGCAGGTGGAGGAGTGTTTGCAAAAATTTGTCGGCGAGATTTGGCAGGTACCGCCCCTTTACAGCGCCGTCAAGCGGCAGGGGAAAAAGCTTTATGAGCTAGCCCGGGCGGGGGCAAAGGCTGCCGAACTAGGGCTAGAGCCACGGCGGGTGGTGATTCGGCAGCTGCAGATCCTGGACTGGCGTCCCGGCGAATTCCCGGAAGTGGATCTAGAGATTGCCTGTGGCCCCGGCACCTACATCCGCGCCCTTGCCCGCGATGTGGGGGAAAAACTTGGCTGTGGCGGTTTGATGAGCCAGCTGCGGCGGCTGCAAAGTGGCCCTTTTCGCCTTGAAGAGAGCTGGCCTCTTGAGGGGTGGCAGGGATCCGCCAATCCTGCCGCTGCCCTACTGCCCATTGAGTGGGGCTTTGCTGGCTGGGAGGTGGTCTTGCTCTCACCCCCTGAGGCCCGCCGCTGGCAGCAAGGTCAGGCCATTCCCCTAGATTTTGCCCAGGCTACGGCCAAGAGCGTACGGGTAAAGAGCGAGCAAGGAACGTTCTTAGGGTTGGGACAATGGCAAGGCAGACTGCTTAAGCCGCTACGGGTGCTGTTGCCGGATCCCTGATTTCCCTGTCGGGGAAGATCCTCCGTGTGATAGACTGCGGGAGAGCCAACCAAGGGCGGAAAACGCCTCAGGGATCGGTCCTGAGGGGGGGAGGCTTGACCTAGCTCTTTGAGACGCCACAAAAACGGAGTTGGGGATATGCGCGATGCCGTAACCACTTTGATCAAAACCTACGATCTGACAGGCCGCTACCTCGATCGGGATGCCATGGAGGCTCTCAGGGCCTTTTACGATTCCGGGTTGCGGCGCATCAAAGCCGTGCAGGTCATCAACCTCAACTCGGTGGACATCGTCAAGACGGCTGCTGCGGCCATGTTTGCCCAAGTGCCGGAGCTGCTCCGCCCAGGAGGCAACGCCTATACCACTCGCCGCTACGCCACCTGCCTGCGGGATATGGACTACTTCCTGCGCTATGCTTCCTACGCCCTGGTGGCTGCCGACAATAGCATTTTGGACGAGCGCGTTTTGGCCGGTCTGCGGGAGACCTACAACTCCCTGGGGGTGCCGATTGCTCCAACCGTCATTGGGATCCAAAACATGAAGCAGCGTGCCCTAGAGCTGCTTGGCACCGACGAGGATTACAGCTTTGTAGCCGAGCCCTTCGATTACATGAGCGCCAAGCTGAGTGAAACCGATATCTAGGCGCTAGTCCTGCTGCGTAGGGGGGTGAGCAAGCTGCAGGCCCTAGCCAACTAGAGAGCTGCCACCCCCTGTAGCGGTGGGGATTCCAAATGGAGGGGGCTTCCTTCCCAGAGGCAGCTCTCTTCGCTTATGCTACTAGCCATTGAGAGCCTCCCTTGCTGGAACCCAAGGGGGGCACCCTGTGGATCCCAGCCAAAAGCCCCGAAAGACATGAAAGCTGTTGTCATGAACGTGCCCGGCGGGCCGGAGGTTCTGCAACTGCAGGAGGTACCTGATCCCCAGATCCGCGGCGAGCGGGAGCTGCGTGTTCGTCTCAAGGCTGCCGGCGTCAACCCCATCGACACCAAGCTGCGGCGGCGGGGCACCTTCTACCCGGAAGAGATGCCGGCCATTTTGGGATGTGACGGCGCTGGCGTTGTGGAAGCGGTGGGGGCCGGAGTGCGGCAGTTTCGGGTTGGAGACGAGGTTTACTTCTGCTATGGCGGCCTGGGCAAGCAGGGGGGGAACTATGCTGAGCTCATCGTGGTGGATGAGCGCTTTGTGGCCCCCAAGCCCAAAACCCTTAGCTTTGCCGAGGCTGCCGCTGCTCCCCTGGTGTTGATTACTGCCTGGGAGGCCCTTTACGACCGGGGGCGGCTGCAGACTGGCCAAAAGGTGCTTATCCACGCTGGCGCCGGCGGGGTAGGTCATGTGGCCATCCAACTGGCCCGCCTGCGGCGATGTGAAGTCGCCACCACCGTGAGCACCCCAGAAAAGGCCGAGTTCGTCCGTTCTCTGGGAGCTAGCCTGCCCATCTTCTACCGCCAGACTGACTTTGTGCGGGCCGTTTTGGACTGGACGGGTGGGGAAGGAGTAGATCTGGCCCTGGATACCGTGGGTGGCCCAGTGCTGGAGCAGACCTTTCCGGCTGTGCGGGTGTACGGCGATCTCGTCACGCTGTTGGCGCCGGCCCCAGAGACGGATTGGCGGGTGGCCCGCGACCGCAACCTACGGGTAGGCTTTGAGCTGATGCTTACGCCGATGCTAAAGAATCTTGTGGCTGCCCAGCAAAATCAGGCAGAGATTCTCAGGCAATGCGCCCGCCTCATCGACCAAGGCCAACTGCGTATCCACCTCAGCCACACCTTTCCGCTGGCCGAAGCTTCTGCGGCCCATCGCTTGCTGGAGCAGGGATCTGTTCTTGGCAAAATTGCCTTAATTATTTCCGATTAGGCCTGCTAAAGGAAGCCGTGGCCGGATCCGCCTATGGCTAATCCTCTCCCCCCTCACCTGTTGGAGAATGAGAGCTTCTATGAGAATGCCCTCTGCTGGCTGGGGCAACCCCAGGCGGCCTATCGGCTGCTGAGCGAAGCAGTTTTTCCGGCCATCTCCTCCTGGGTGCGGGGAGAGGTGGAGAGCTACTCCTTCACGCACTGGCAGCCGGAGGACGTGCGCACCTTTCTTTACCCCGTGGTGGCCCTGGGGGACGAGGAGACGCTTGTCCTTGCCAGTGAGGCCCTGCTTCTCTGTGGCAGCGGCACCTACTACAATCCTTGCGACCTGGCGATTGTGGTGTTTGTGCAGCAGCCCCAAGAGCTGTTTAGCCAACTGATGCAACGCATCCGCCGCACCGAAGCCATCATCACCCGAGGGCCGGAGGTGCGGATGCTCTCCGAACAGGTCAGCCTGGCCAAGCGGGGACGCGACTACATCAACACCAAGTATCTGGTCTGGCCCTACGCCCTTTCTGCTGCTGCTCAAGATACTCTGGTCAAGCAAGGGATCGGCATCATCCGTCTTTCCCCCCTAGAGGCTGCCTTGCCTTTTGGAGACTAGGCGGAGAGCAAGTTGGAGGAAAATAGGGATCCCTTACTGTGGTTTTCCATGGTCACTGCCCACCTGCCGCCCCTCATCAAGGCAATGCTGGAGCCGGGGTTTTACCCCCACCCGGTGCAGGAGCCGATCCAGCTTCTCCAAACCCACATCTCCTATGTTCTCCTGACGGGCGACTATGCCTATAAAGTAAAGAAGCCCGTAGATTTTGGTTTTTTGAACTTCACAACTCTCGAGCGGCGGCGCCACTTTTGCCAAGAAGAGCTGCGCCTGAACCAGCGGGGCGCGCCGGAGCTTTACCTAGAGGTGTTGCCCATTGTGCGCGCCAAGGGCCAGTTCCAGCTTGACGGCAGGGGCGAGCCAGTGGAGTACACCCTCAAAATGCGGCAATTTCCTCAAGAGCAACTCTTTAGCAACCTCCTCGAGCGGGGGGAGCTGACACCAGCCTTGATGGAGGAGCTAGGGCGGGCGGTAGCGGCCTTTCACGCCCAGGCGGCGACCAACGACTACATTCGCAGCTTTGGCCGACCAGAGCGGGTACGGGAGGCCTTTGACGAGAATTACGCCCAGACCCAACGCTACATCGGCGGCCCCCAGACCGCCGAGCAGTACCGAGAGACCCGAGCCTATACGGATGGCTTTTTTGCCGGGCGGCAGGAGCTGTTTTACCAGAGAATCGAGCAAGACCGCATCCGCGAAGGCCACGGGGATCTGCACCTGGGCAATATCTGCCACTGGGAAGGCAAGATCTTGCTTTTCGATTGCATCGAGTTCAACGAGGCCTTCCGCTTTGTGGATACGATGTACGACGTCTCCTATGCGGTGATGGATTTGGATGCCCGCCACCGCCCCGATCTGGGCAATGCCTATTTGAACACCTATTTGGAAGAAACGGGTGACTGGGAGGGACTGAAGATCTTGCCCATTTACCTCAATCGCCAGGCCTATGTGCGGGCCAAGGTCACCTCTTTTTTGCTGGACGATCCTGCTGCCTCGGAAGCTTCCAAAGCCAATGCCTTCCACACTGCCGCCCGCTACTACCGCCTGGCCTGGGAATACACCCTTCCCAAACAGGGGCAGTTGTTTTTGATGGCTGGCCTGTCGGGAGCAGGCAAAAGTACGGTGGCCCGCTACCTGGCCCGGCAGCGGGGAGCCATCCACATTCGCTCCGACGCCGTGCGCAAGCACTTGGCCGGGATCCCTCTGCGGCAGCGCGGGGGGCCAGAGGTGTATACGCCCGAGATGACTGAGAAAACCTACCGCCGCCTAGTGCAGTTGGGAGTGGAATTGGCCCAGGAGGGCTACACCGTCATTCTGGATGCCAAGTTTGACCGGCAAGCGCTGCGCAGCCTGGCGATGGAACAAGCGCAACGGCGCGGCCTCCCGCTGCGTATTCTCTACTGCCATGCTCCTGAGCTCGTCCTCCGGGAGCGTCTGCAGCGGCGCAGCCAGGCTTCTCTGCCCTCTGACCTCTTGGCCTCAGGCATTGGGGAGGGGCGAAGCGTGGCTGACATTGCCGATGCCACTGCCGATCTCCTTGCCCAGCAGCAGGCCCAGTGGCAGGATTTTTCCGAGGGGGAACGGTCTTACCTCACCGTGTTGGACACCAGTCAGGATTGGCAAGCGCAGCTGCAGGAGATCACCAGTGAGCGAGGTAATGGCTGAGGATTTGCGCTTGATGCCATTGTTTGAAGGCTTTCCTCCAGAGGTGCTCGAGCCGCTGGCCCGGCAGATGGCGCTGCGCTCCTACCCCGTCAACCAGGCCATCTTGTTGCAAAATGACTGGGGCAGTGCCGTCTATTTCATTCTGGAGGGCTGGGTTAAAATTCGCACTCACGATGGAGAGGGGCGGGAGGTTACCCTCACCATTCTCGGCCCAGGCGAGATCTTTGGAGAGATGGCCGCCTTGGATGAGGCACCCCGTTCCAGCGATGTGATTGCCTTAACACCGACCAAGGTTTGCTGTCTGCCGGCCCAGGATTTTCTGGCTTTTTTGACTGCTCATGCCCAGGCTGGCATTCGCCTTGCCCAGCTCATGTCCCGCCGTTTGCGGCAGCTCAACCGGCGGCTGCAGTTGCGCGAGGCCAGCAGTGTTGCCCGCGTTGCCGATATTCTTCTCTTCTTGGCAGAATCCCGGGGCCGGGTCAGCCGCAGCGGCGTAGAGATCCCCAACTTGCCCCATCGGGAGCTGAGCAGCTTGAGCGGCTTAGCGCGGGAGACGGTTACCCGCGTTCTTGCTAAGCTGGAACAGGAGGAGCTGATCCGCCGGGATCGTAGCCGCGACATCCTCTGTATTCCGCAGATGGAGGCCCTGGAAAAGCTCATCGGCTAAGGGGCGCTCCCTGTTGCCAAAGAGCTCCTGAGCGCTCTAAAATAGGGGATCGAAGCCGGGATAGCTCAGTTGGTAGAGCAGAGGACTGAAAATCCTCGTGTCACCAGTTCGAATCTGGTTCCTGGCATGCTAGAGTCAAAGCTGCCCTAAGCAGCTGGAGAGGCAGAATCCCCTAGGCAGGGGCCTGGGCTATTCACCGCCTGCTGGCGGGGGTTGTTCCTAGCTGTTACGGGGCACCACGCTTTCGTGCCAACGGCCTAGGATTTTGTTGGACAGAGCGCTCAAGGCCACAAAGATCAGGACCCCCAGGCCAGTGAGCAGCACCAGAGCGGCAAACATGCGGGGCACCTGGAGGTTGAAGCTGGAGATCAAGATCTGGTAGGCAATCCCAGCCCGCTCCCCCCCGCTACCAGCCACAAACTCGGCCACCACCGCGCCAATGAGAGAAAGGCCACCGCTGATGCGCAGGCCCCCCAAGAAATAGGGCAGAGCGCTGGGTAGGCGTAGGTAAATCAGGGTTTGCCAGCGGTTGGCCTTATACAGCTGAAACAGGTTGAGCAGGTTGTGATCGACGCTGTTTAACCCTAGGGTAGTGTTGGAGAGAATGGGGAAGAAGGCAACAATCCAAGCGCAGACCACCATCGCAGCAAAGGTGTTGTGGCGCAGCCAAATGATAATTAGGGGCGCAATGGAAACGATGGGCGTTGTTTGCAAAACCACCGCATAGGGGAAAAAGCTGCGCTCAATCCATTTGCTCTGGGTAAACAAAACGGCCAGCAACAGCCCGGAGACGGCAGCGAGGAGGAAAGCCACTACTGTAACCTGCAAGGTAACTAGCAGCGAGGGAAAAAGGGATCCCCACTCCTGGACCAGGGTTTTAGCCACCAAAATTGGCCCCGGCAACAGGTAGGGGGGAACCCCTGTCAGCCGTACCCCCACCTCCCAGAGCCCCAGAAAGAGAAGGCCGACCATCCCCGGGGCAATTACCTCCGGCTTGAGCCACTTGCCCAGAGGCAGCCGCTGGGGAGAAGTCGATAGGCCAGGGCCGGGTACCTCAGCCTCTCTGCGAGGTTCAGGCCTGAGTTTTTCTTTTACGGCGCCGCTTGGAGCTCTAGCCGGCCCACGCCAAGACAAGTGCTCCGGCAAGATACCTACACCTAGGGATCCCAGCTGGTGCTCCAGGAACTGGAGAAGCGAAGCCAAGCGGTCCAACATAGGGTAAAGGGCAAGTTGAGTTCAAGACAGAGGGCGAGCAGGCATCCTATTAGCGCAAGCGTCTAACTGAAGGCGGGTACGGCTCCTGAGTCACGTCGGCCATAGCCTCGCGCAAACGGGCCGCCACCTCCCGACAGTAGTCGTTGTAAAGAGGCGAGGTGCGAAAGTCTTCTGAACGAGGGTAGGGAGCCTCGATGGGGATATCCGCCACCACCCGCCCCGGCCGGGCTGCCATGACCACAACGCGGTTGGAGAGGTAGACGGCCTCATAAATGCTGTGGGTAACAAAGATTACCGTCCACCGCTGCTCTTGCCACAGCTGCAGGAGCTCACTGTTCAACTTGCTGCGGGTGATCTCGTCCAAAGCTCCAAAGGGTTCGTCCATGAGCAGCACCTGCGGATTCGTGACCAGGGCACGGGCAATGGAAACGCGCATGCGCATTCCCCCTGAGAGTTCGCGGGGAAAACTGCCCTCAAACCCTTGCAAGCCCACCTGTTGCAGCGCCTGCAATACCTTGGGATCTGCTTTTTCCTTGGGCTCGCCGGCCAACTTTAAGGGCAGGCGCACATTCTCCATTACCGTGGCCCAGGGGAGGAGAGCTGGCTCCTGGAACACGAAAGCCAACTTGGATTCCGCCGAACGGCTGGGGACGTTCTGCTGGCAATTGGATCCCCACTCAATCGAGCCACTAGTTAGCTGACCCAGGCCAGCAATGAGTCGGAGCACCGTGCTCTTCCCACAGCCAGAGGGCCCCACCAAGCTAACAAACTGCCCTTCTGGAATGGCTAGGCTCATATCCTGCAAGGCCACTGTGCCATTGGCATAAACCTTGCTGACGTGGTTGAGGACAAGCAGCGGGGCAGGCATGGCTTACCTTTCCTGGGTCGGGAGTCCCGGAACAAGCAAAAGCAAGGGATCCTTAACTCATCGTAGCCCTACTGCTACCGCAGCTTGGTAACGCTAACAGCACCCCTACACCACCCCAGGGCAAAAGGCCAGCCTGCCCTTTCGGGAAACTCTACTCTACCGGGCAGCTGTCAGAGAGAGAAGCCGGTATGATGAGGCCAATCCACCACCCTCCTGAAACCTATGGGAGCCCAATTTAAACCCGTTGCAGGTGCCGTAACTGCCCCCCGCGGCTTCCGCGCTGCTGGTGTAGCCGCTGGCCTCAAGCCCTCCGGCGCTGCCGATCTCGCTCTAATTGTTTCCGACTGCGAGGCGGTAGGGGCTGGCGTTTTCACCACCAACCAGGTCAAGGCCGCTTGTGTTACCTACAGCCGAGGCATCCTGGCCCAAGGCCAGCCGGTGCGGGCCATCCTTTGCAACGCTGGCCAGGCCAACGCCTGTACCGGAGAAGAAGGGGAGCGCAACAACGCCCAGTTGGCCCGCTGGGTGGCAGAGCGCCTGGGGATCCCACCCCAACAGGTGCTCACCGCCTCAACTGGGGTCATAGGGCAACAACTGGAAATGGCCAAAATCAAGGCAGCCCTGCCCCGCCTTATCGACAGCCTCTCACCGCAGGGAGGAGAGAGCGCTGCCCGCGCCATCCTCACCACCGATCTAGTTACCAAGAGCACCGCCCTAGAGGCCGACATTGATGGCTACACCGTCAGAGTGGGAGGGATCGCCAAGGGATCCGGTATGATCCACCCCAACTTGGCAACGATGCTTGCTTTTCTAACCTGCGATGCGGCAGTGGACCCCCCCCTCTGGCAGCAAATCCTCCAGGAGGCTGTTGAGCTTAGCTTTAACCAAATCACGGTGGATGGGGATACCAGCACCAACGACATGGTGCTGGCCCTAGCCAACGGCCAGAGTGGGACACCTACCCTGCAGCGTGGTACGAAAGCTGCCCAAGTCCTGGCCGAGATGGTGATCCAGGTGTGCATTCACCTAGCCAAGGCCATTGCCCGCGATGGGGAGGGAGCCACCAAGTTGTTGGAAATCCGAGTGCAGGGCGCCCCCGACGACCGGTCCGCTCGGCAGGTAGCCCGTGTCATCGCTAGCTCTCCCCTAGTAAAGGCAGCAGCCTTTGGCAACGACCCCAACTGGGGACGGGTGGCTGCCGCTGCCGGACGAGCGGGGATCCCTTTTGACAGCCGCCGTTTGGAGATCCGGCTGGGAGATTTCCTGCTCCTAGAGAAGGGGATGCCCCTACCTTTTGACCGCCAGGCAGCCCGCGAGTACCTCAAGGGGGATCCGGTAACTTTCACGGTAGACCTCCACCAAGGGCCTGGCCAGGGCGTTGCCTGGGGCTGCGATCTCAGCTACGACTATGTGCGGATCAATGCCGAGTACACCACCTAGGCTGCTTGGCAAGTCCAAACTAGAAGCTGAGGCTCTCCCAGGAGACGTTAATGTCTTCCAGAAGCAGCGACTTGTTGTAGATCTCTAGAAGAATCAGCATAAAGATGCCAAACAGCACCATGAAGACTGCCATTAGAGGCGTGGTGCCCCAGCCAGGGGCTACCTTGCCATATTCCGAGTTCAGCGGACGCAGCAGATCGCCCAGTCGGGTACGAATGGCCATAGTTCTCACTGGAGGGTAAAGACACGATGGGTTTGTCAAGGCAGAAAAAAGGCCTGTAGCGACTCCCCTGGCCTCACTGCCACAAGGACAGCCATCTTAAATCACGCTACCAGAATCTGACCCCCTCCCTCTGCCTTCAGCAATGAATCTTGACATCCTTCCTCCCTACCCCCCAGGGGATTCTCCGCCGGTTACCATTTTTTGTAAACTTGTGTAAGACTTTAGAGGAACTCTCTTGGGATCCCCGCGATGGAAGCTAGCCTTTCCCTCATTGTAGCCATTGTGGCCGTCACCATTGGCATTACCGCCTTTGCCATCTACACGGCCTTTGGCCCCCCCTCCAAGCACTTGAAGGATCCCTACGAAATGCACGAGGATTGAAGCCGGTTGTTTTGCGGTTGCCCTGCATGGCCATTCGGCTGCCCTCCCGTCTTGCCTTCCACAAGTACCAAGGGTTGGGAAACGATTTCATCTTGGTGGACAACCGCCACCAGCCCCAGCCCTGCCTGACTCCAGAAGAGGCCGCTGCCCTCTGCAACCGCCGCTTTGGCGTGGGGGCAGATGGAGTCATTTTTCTCCTGCCAGGGCAGGAGGGAGCTGATTTCAGCATGCGCCTGTTCAACAGCGACGGCTCGGAGGCGGAAATGTGCGGCAACGGCATCCGCTGCCTGGCCCGCTTTTTACAGGATCTGGGGATCCCTAGCCGGGACGGCGCCTACCAAATCCACACCTTGGCAGGGCGGATTGTGCCGCGGGTGCGGCCCGATGGCTTGGTAACAGTGGACATGGGGATCCCCCGCCTGTTGGCCGGGCAGATTCCCACCACGCTTGCCAGGCCAGAGGAGAGGGTGATGCGGCAGCCGCTGCAAGTAGCCGGACGAGAGTGGCGGGTAACGGCGGTGAGCATGGGCAACCCCCATTGCGTGGTCTTCCTGGAGGAGGAGGGATCCCTGGAGGAGCTGGAGTTGGAAAAGGTGGGCCCTTTATTTGAGCATCACCCGGCTTTTCCCGAGCGCACCAACACTGAGTTTGTGCAGGTGCTCAGCCCAAGTTACCTGCGGCTGCGGGTTTGGGAGCGGGGGGCAGGGGCAACGCTGGCCTGTGGGACAGGCGCCTGTGCCGCCTTGGTGGCCGCCGTTTTGGAGGAGCAAGCAGAGCCCCAAGCCACGGTGGAGCTGCCGGGTGGCCACCTGGAGGTTCGCTGGGATCTGGAAACGCAGCACGTGTGGATGACGGGGCCAGCCCTGCCCGTTTTCAGCGGCACCACAGCTCCTGAAGAGGTCTTAGGATCCCAAGCCCAGCAAGAGAAGAGCTAGCAGCGCTAGGATCCCATGGGCTACGCCCCAGCCCTGCTGCCAGATCAGCGCCACCGCTAGGCCCAACAAGACCAGCCCTAACCCCAGGCCAAGGCGGAGAAAGCGAGGGGGTGCCAGTTGGTTGAGGGAGCGTTTGAGCCAGGGGAAGATCACCCCCAAGGTGAAGGCAAGCCCCACAGGGATCCAATCCAACCAATCCCTCTGCTCCCCGCTCCCCAAGAGGTAAAGGCCACCTAGACCAAGGCCCAAGCAAAAAAACAGTACCCGCATGCCGGGATAGTCTTGCCGGTAGCTGGAGGCGCGGCTCCAAGCCCCCTCAGGCTTGGTCAGGATCAACGGCTCCACGACAAAACTTTCGCTCCACTCGGGTGCTTCGTCCGTTTGGCCACGGCACCAGAGGTAGACGTTGACTTTGCGCAACCCCTGCAGCAGCGAAGCCTCGACGGCGCTGCGCACCACCTCCATCACCTGCAGCGTGTCCACCACGTCGCCAGGCAACCGCTCCAGCAGCACATGGAGAACAGGCCCCTTCAGTTCCGCGCGGCCAAATAGCCGCAAATCGGCCAGCTTGTAGCTGAGGATTTGGTTTAAGGTCTTGAGCTGGCGGCGCATCGGATCCCGGCCTTAAGCCGTTGGACAGGTTTAACTTCGCTAGGACCAGTTTAACGACTGGGGAGGAAGCTCCCAGCCACTCAAACCTGCGTGCGAATGCACTGGCGAATGCTGAGGTTCGATTGCTCCAGATTGGCAAACCCGCTTAGGAGGGTGCCTTGGCCATCCAAAAGCAGCAAGGCAGCCTGGCGGCGAAAATCAATCCCTGGCAATGCTGCAGCAGCCACCTCCTGCAGTTTCTGGATGGCTGATCCCTCAAAGTCAACGGCAACATAGACAAACGGAGAAACCAAGCGCGGATCCGTGGGCGCCCTCTCGCGGATGGCCTGCAAAACCAAGTTTCGCACTGGCAGCAGCCCCCTGCCGTCTACGAGCACAATCTGGCGCAGGCGGGGATTTTGTCCAAACTCCAGGGTCAAGCTTTTGGAAAGCGCTTCCGCTTGGGAGCGGGTTTGGCTGTTGGTCAAGATCACCACCTGCAGGCCGTCGTACTGACTTAAGTCGAGCCGATCCCCAGCAATGCTTTCCAGCTGCAGGGTAAGAGGGGCGTTGGGGTTGCCGTTGCTGGGGCAGTTGCCGGCTTGAGCTGGAGCCAAGGGGCCTGCAGAAAGCAGAGCAAAGGTGGCAACCCCCAAAGCAAGAGGTCTTTTTGCAAAACCAAGCCGGCAGCGCTTGGGCGGGCCACAGCAGCTCATGGCGGGAAGTTCGGGGTGAGCCGGCCAAATCTTAACCGATCTTCACCGCTCTTCATCTTTGGCTCTGCCGCCCCCAAATGCTCCCACTGGGTTGGCGGGCAGCCTTTGCCCATAATGGAAAGCAGTTTCTCGGTGGCGAGAGATGACTTCTAGCTCCTTGTTGGATGGCCTCAATCCCTCTCAACGCCAAGCGGTGCAACATTTCTGTGGCCCCTTGCTGGTGGTGGCGGGGGCAGGTTCCGGCAAGACACGTACCCTTACCCACCGCATTGCCTACCTCATCCGCCACTACCGGGTGAATCCGGAGGAGATTTTGGCTGTTACCTTCACCAACAAGGCCGCCCGGGAAATGAAGGAGCGCATCGAGCAGCTCTTTGCTGAGCAGGAGGCGCAGGAGCAGTTTGGGATCCCGCTTACGCAACTGGAGCCGGCCCAGGCAACGCGCTTGAAGTCCAGCGTTTACCGCCGCTGGATTAAGCCCCTCTGGATCGGCACGTTCCACAGCCTATTTGCCCAAGTCTTGCGCCTGGAGATTGAAAAATACCGGGATCCCAAGGGACGCAAGTGGACTCGTGACTTCTCAATTTTCGATGAGTCGGACGCCCAATCTTTGATTAAAGAAATTGTAACCAAGCAACTCAACTTGGACGAGCGCCAGTTCGAGCCCAAGTCGGTGCGCTACGCCATCAGCAAGGCCAAAAACCAGGGCTGGACTCCCGCCGATTTGGAGCGCCACCAGCCCAACTTTCGGGGTCGCATCCTCGCCCAGGTCTACGAGCTCTACGAAGATCAACTGGCGGCCAACAACGCCCTCGACTTCGACAGCTTAATTTGGATCCCGGTGCAGCTGTTTCGCCAAAACGAGCAGGTCTTGGCTTACTGGCACCAGCGCTTCCGGCACATTCTGGTGGACGAGTACCAAGACACCAACCGCACCCAGTACGAGCTAATCCGATTGCTGGTTACCAACGGCGAGAAGCGCCGCTCCCAATGGGACTGGACAAACCGCTCCATCTTTGTGGTGGGCGATGCCGATCAGAGCATCTATCGCTTTCGCGGAGCAGACTTCACCATTTTGCTGGAGTTTCAAGAGACCTTTGGCGATGGCCTCCCAGATGACGATACCCGCACCCTGATCAAGCTGGAGGAAAACTATCGCTCCACCGCCACGATTTTGCAGGCCGCCAACGCTCTCATTGAAAACAACACAGAGCGCATTGATAAAGTTCTCCGGCCAACTCGGCCAGCGGGCAATCCCATCGTTTGCTACCAGGCGGAGGACGAGATTGCCGAGGCTGAGTTTGTGGTCAACACCATCCGCAGGTTACACAGCCAAGATCCCAACTTTTCCTGGGGAGATTTTGCCATTCTCTACCGCACCAATGCTCAGTCTCGCCCCTTTGAAGAGGTTTTGCTGCGGTGGGGGATCCCTTACACAGTAGTGGGCGGGCTGCGATTCTACGATCGCAAAGAAATTAAGGATGTGCTGGCCTATTTGCGGGTTGTGCTCAACCCTGCTGACTCTTTTAGCCTGCTGCGTATTATCAATGTGCCGCGGCGGGGCATTGGCAAATCAACCCTGGACAAGCTCACCGAAGCGGCGGCTGCCTTAAATGTGCCCCTATGGACTCTCCTCAGCGACGAGGCTGCTGTAACCAACTTGGTGGGGCGTTCCGCTAAGCCAGTTCTCCAGTTTGTCCGGTTCATCGAACATTGGCACAAACAAGTGGCTCAGGTTTCTGCTGCCACCCTTTTGGAGGGGCTTTTGCGGGATTCTGGCTATCTGGCAGATCTCAAGGCCCAGGGAGAGGCTGAGGAAAGACTCGCCAACGTAATGGAGCTCTACAACGCCGCCCGTCAATTTGAAGAAGAACAGGAGGATCCCAGCCTCGAGGCTTTCTTGAGCACAGTCTCTTTGGCTTCGGACGTGGACACTCTCCAGGAAGGGGCCAAGAAAGTGTCTTTGATGACGTTGCATGCTTCCAAAGGGCTGGAGTTCCCTGTGGTCTTTTTGGTGGGGTTGGAACAGGGCCTGTTTCCCAATTTCCGCGCCCTGGAGGATCCCGCTGCTTTGGAGGAAGAACGGCGCCTTTGCTATGTAGGCATTACCCGTGCCCGCGAGCAAGTGTTTCTCTGCTACGCCAGCCAGCGGCGGCTCTACGGCAACCGCGAGTCTGCCATCCCCTCTCTATTTTTAAGTGAGCTGCCGCAAAACCTAATCCAGTGGCACAGAGGCAGCCCTCGGCAACCTAGCAAGGTAGCCAAGCCGAGAGAGGCAGCTACTGGCTGCAAGGGATCCCAAGAGTGGGCGGTGGGAGATCGCCTGCAACACCCCAAATTCGGCCAGGGGCAAATTACTCACATCTTTGGCAGTGGCGACCAGGTTACCTTGGCCGTGAAATTTCCCGCCGTTGGCCAAAAAATTTTGGATCCCCGCATCGCGCCCATCCAAAAGCTCAGCTAAGTCCCTAGGACAAAACGGCTTTTTGCTGGCAACTGCAATGGCATTTAGCAGGGCTTGGGTTTAGCAAATAACTCCTATAACTCATAATGGATTAGATGGCTCAGCGCCATGGTTTTGCCGCGACCAGAGCCGCCCCCGTGATCCCAGTTCGCCTGACCTTACACAACTTTCTCTGCTACTCTCAGGCGGTTTTGGATCTGCGCGGGATCCACACCGCCTGCATTTGCGGCCCCAACGGAGCGGGCAAATCGGCTTTGCTGGACGCCCTGACCTGGGGTCTCTGGGGACAGAGCCGGGCCAGCAACGACAGCGATCTCATCCGCAAAGGGGCCAGCGAAACTTGGGTAGAGGTGATCTACCGCTCGCGCGGGCAGACCTACCGCGTTCTGCGCAGCCGCCACCTCTCGGGGGAGGGATCCCTGGAGTGGCAAATCCAGATGGGAGAAAGAGACGGCCAAGCCCTTTGGCGCAGCCTCACCCGCCGAGGCCTGCGCGCCACCCAAGAGGCAATTGAAAGTCAGCTTGGCCTTGACTACGACACCTTCCTCCACTCCGCCTATCTGCGCCAGGGACAGGCCGATGCCTTTACCCTAAAGCGCCCCGGCGAGCGCAAACAGATCTTGGCCGACATGCTCAAGCTAGGCCAGTACGACTTGCTGGCCGAGCGCTGCCGTGAACGGGCCCGCAGCGCCAAGCTCAGGGCCGATCTGCTCCAAGAGCGTCTGCACAAGCTGGAGCAACACCCTGCTGAGCTTGACCAAATCCAAGCCGAACTGGAGCAGCTCCGGCAACGGCAAACCCATCTCCAACAGCTCCTGGTACAGCAGCAGCAGGAGCTGCAGGCTCTAGAACGCGCCTATGAAGATCGCCGCACCCTCCAGGAGCGACAGCAGCAGCTTGCCCAACATTTGCAGAAGCTCAGCGCCAACCTGCACCACACCGAACAGCAGTGGCGGGCGCAGCGGCAGCAGCTTCTGCAGCTGGAAGAGCTGGTTGCCAAAAGCGCAGAGATCCAGGCCGGCTACGAACGCTATCAAGCCCTAATGGCCCAGGATCGCCATCTCCACCACCTCTTTCAGCAGCAGCAATACCTGGTGCAGGAACGCCAAAAGCTGCAGACCCAACAGGCCGAGCAGCAGCAACACCTGCAAAGGAGGCAACGGCTGCAACAGGAATTGGCCGCCTGCCAGGCCCAGGCTGCAGCCGATGCCCAACTGCTGGCAGAACAGGAGCGTATTGAAAGCGCCCTGTACCACTACCGGCAAGCCCAAGAGCGGCTCCAGAGCTTGAACCAGGCTCAGGCCCGAGCCGCCCTCCTCCTGGAGCAACAACGGCACTGGCAGGAGGAGATCCGCCGCGAGCGAGAACGCCTGCAAGCTCGCCTCCAGTTCCTCAAGCAGCACCTGCAAAGCGAGGAAACCCTGGCCCAACACCAGCAGCAGCTGGCCCAGAAAATTGCCGCCGGGGCAGCAGCTCTGGCAGAGCTGGAGCGGCAGCGCCTCTACCAGCAGCAGGTGTTGGAAAAAATCCAGGAACGCCGCCTCTTCGTGCAGAAGCTCCAGGAGCGGCAGCGGCTTCTCCAGCAGCAGTGGCAACAGGAGGAGGAGCGCTGCCGCCTGCTAGAAGTGTTCCCCAGCAACGGTGGTGAGCCAGAGTCCCTGCAGGCGGATCGCTCGGACCCTGATCCTCCCCACCAAGAAAGGCACCCCTCCGTCCCTGCCTTGGCGGGAGTGAAGTCGATGGCAGAGGGTGAGGAGGAAGCGCATCCAGCCTCGGAAGCGCCCGCCCAAGCGCTGGCTGCCCCGGGATCCCACCTTTGGATTTGCCCTCTCTGCGCCCGCCCGCTCAGCCCGCCCCTGAGGGCGGTGGTCCTGAAGAGACACCGCCAGCGCCAAGAGGAGATTGCCGGCGAGCTCTTTGTTATCCGCGAGCAACTGGCGGTGGCTGACCGGGAGATTGGGTTGCTGCAAGAAGAAGCCCGGCGTCTGGGCCAAGAATTGGCCAGCTGGGACGAGCGACTGCACCTCCAGGGGCGGCTGCAACAGCAGTGGGAGGCCGAGCGGGAGCGGCAGCGGCAACTGGAGGCTTGGCGGGCAGAAGCAGCAGAACTGGAGCAGCTCCTCAGTCAAGAAACTTATGCCCAAAAGGCGCGGCAGCAGCTAGCCCAGATCCAGCAGGCCCTGCAGCAGTTGGGCTACGACGAACGGGAACACGCCCTGCAGCGGGGAGAGCTGGAGCGCTGGCGCTGGGCCCTGGGCCGCTCCCAAGAACTGCGCAAAGCCCAGGAGCGCCGCGCCCGCCTAGGCGAGCAAATCGCCTCCCTACAAGCCCAACTGGAAGCCCTGCAGCAGACGCCCTCCTCGGCTGCCCTGGCAGAGCGACTGGCCCAGATCGAACAGGCGCTGAACCACCTTGGCTACGACGGATCCCTGCACCAGCAGGTAAAAACAGAACTGGCCCAGGCGCAACTGTGGCCGGCCCGCCTGCAGGCCCTTCAGATAGCCCGCCAGGAGTTGCCGGAAGCAAGAGCCCGCAGCCAGGTCTTGGCCCAGCGCCTGCAGGAAAGCCGCCAGCACCTTGCCCAGGCCACCCAAGAGCTGGAGGCGCTGCAGCAACAACTGGCAGAGCAGCCCGAGGTCTCGCCCGCCCAGCTGGAAGAGATCCGCCAAGCCCTGCAGCAGCACCGACAAGAGCTAGATCAGGTGCTCTCCCAGATGGGGGCGGCCCAGCAGCGGCTGCAGCAAGCCCTCGAGCGACAAGCGGAGCAAGCGGAGCTGAAGCAGCAACTACAGCAAGCCCGCCGCCAGCAGCAGGTGTACCAGGAGCTGGCCAACGCCTATGGCCGTAACGGCATTCCCGCCCTGATCATTGAAAACGTTCTGCCGGAGCTGGAGGCCCAGGCCAACCAAATCCTGAGCCGCCTCACCCAACACCGCCTCCATCTGCGTTTTGTAACCCAGCGCTCGGGGCGACGCTCGGACAAGCTAATTGAAACCCTTGACATCCTCATCGCCGATCCCCGCGGCACCCGCCCCTACGAGACCTACTCCGGCGGCGAGGCCTTCCGCATCAACTTCGCCATCCGCCTGGCCCTCTCCCGCCTGCTTACCCAGCGCTCGGGATCCGACCTGCAAACATTGATCATTGACGAGGGGTTTGGCTCCCAGGACGCTGTCGGGCGGGCCCAGCTACTGGCGGCCATCAACGCTGTGGCCTCTGACTTTGCCTGCATCCTGGTCATCACCCACATCCCCAGCTTGCAAGATGCCTTTCCCCACCGCATCGAGGTGCAGCCCTCCCCTCAGGGATCCCGCCTCTGCATTCGCAGCTAGTTCTTGCGGCGGGAGGAAGGGAATTCACCCCAGAGGACCAAAATCTCTGCGCAGGGCCGTTTTGCCCAAACCCTGAGCTACCTGAGCCTCCACCTCAAACTCAGACCGCCTTGCCCCTATTGGCCTTGTTGCTACTCCTCGTCAGGGGAGTTGGAAAAGAGCTCCTCCAGGCGGCGGCGAGCCTCATCAACACTGCCTGCGCGGATTACCAGCAATGGCTCTTCCGTCAAGTTGCCCTCCTCGTCCAAGAGCTCTGGGTGAGGCGCCTGTCGGCGAGTGCGGCGCGGCGAGGCCTTGCGCTCTTCTTTGCTTAAGGTAACTACGTTGGTCACCAGGTTGCGTAGCGCCACAAAGGCAATGGCCACAAAGGCAATGAGGTAGAGGATCTGCAGCATCACACTTCAGAGGAGTCGGAGGAGGGGTGGATTTGGCGAAAACGGCGGCCCAGCTCGGCGCACTCCATCAGCAGGCGATGCCATTTTGCCATTAAGGCTGGGTCAACGCCAACTTCATTATCCGACAGGTGGTAGAGGGCTTCTGCTGCCTGCAATTCTGCTTGGGCAGCCAAAACCCGCTCCAGAAGGGCCTGCTGCGCCTCTGGGCTAATAAATTCTAAGGTTTCTTCTTGCAAAAAGCGGCGCGAGCGCTCAAACCAGTAGCGGTAATCTTCCAGCAGGGGCCCCAGAATCTCTCGCAGTAACTTGGCTTTGCTCATCATTGGGATCCCTCCGCGCCTGGTTTGCTGAGAGCATCTTAGCTGAACTTAACCTTCTCCCGCCAGGGATCCCTGGGTGGCCTCCAGCCGGGCTTCCATCTCCAGCAGCAGGGCTTCCAGCTGGGGCACCAGCTCTAGGGCCTGCTCTTGCCAGTAGCCCCGCTGGTGGGCTTCCAGCAGCCGCTCGCTCATATCCCGCAGCGCCCAGGGGTTGTGGTTTCGCAAAAACTGCTGCACCCGGGGATCCAACAGGTAGGCGCGGGCCACCCCGGCGTACATAAAATCCGGCACGGCGTGGGTGGTGACGTCGTAGGCAAAAAGGTAGTCCAGCGTGGCGGCCATCTCGAAGGCGCCTTTGTAGCCGTGGCGCATCACGCCGGCAATCCACTTGGGGTTGACGACGCGGGCGCGATAGACGCGGTCGATCTCTTCGGCCAGGGTGCGGATCTTGGGATTGTGGGGACGGGCGTGATCCCCGAAGTAGATTTGGGGGTTGCGGCCCTGAAGGGTGCGCACGGCTGCCACCATGCCCCCCTGAAACTGGTAGTAGTCATCGGAGTCGAGGAGATCGTGCTCGCGGTTGTCTTGGTTGTGCAGGACAATTTGCAAGCGGGCCAGTTGCCGCTGCAGGGCTGCAGGAGCCGGCTCTCCCTCGCCCTCAGCTCGGTAGGCGTAGCCGCTCCAGTTGAGGTAGGCGCGGGCCAGATCCGCCTCGGTTTCCCAGTTTTGCGCCTCGATTAGCCCCTGCAGTCCGGCTCCGTAGGCCCCTGGTTTGGAGCCAAAGATGCGCAGCCGCGCCCGCTCTGCCGCTTCTGAAGGCGGGATCCCTTGCTCCTGCCAGTACTGGGTATCGGCCAGCACCTGGGCCCGCAGGGGGTTGTCGGCTTCCGGTTCTTCCAGGGCGGCCACGGCCTGCACAGCCCGGTCGAAGAGGGCAATGAGGTTGGGAAAAGCATCGCGAAAGAAGCCGGAGATGCGCAGGGTTACGTCCACGCGGGGGCGGCCCAAAGCCGCTACAGGCAGAATCTCGATATCCACCACCCGTCCCCCCTCCCAGCGGGGCCTAACCCCCAAGAGCGCCAGTGCCTCCGCCCAGTCCTCGCCGCCGGTTCTCAGGGTGGCAGTTCCCCAAACGGATAGGCCCAGGTGGCGGGGATATTCCCCCTGCTCTTGCACGTAGCGCTCCACCACCCGCTCGGCGGCCAGCGAGCCAACCTGCCAGGCGGTGGGGGTAGGAATGGCGCGGATATCCACCGAGTAGAAGTTGCGCCCGGTGGGCAACACCTCCACCCGGCCCCGCGTGGGGGCGCCGGAAGGGCCGCTGGGCACATAGCCCCCATTGAGCCCGCGCAGGAGATTTTCCAGCTCCTGGGGCGTTTGCTGCAGGCGGGGGAGTAAGTCCGTCTCGATCCAGCGCAGCACCTGGCTGGCCGCCGGGCCCGGGGGCGGATCGTAAGGGATCCCCTGTAGCCGCTGGGCAATCCAGCGGCGGGCCTGGGCCTCTAGGGCAGCTACCCCATCCCCGATGCAGCGAAAGTTCTCGCCCATAGAGCTGGCTGGCTAATTCCTCAAGTAGACGGCTGCCCCTAGGCCGACCAGCATTTCTTCGGGGGTAATTTTGCCGTCTTGGTTGGTGTCGAGGGCATCGAAGACACGATCCGCCCCCATCCACTCCTCGCGGGTAATGAAGCCATCCCCATCCAGGTCGTAGATGCGGAAGACATCCTGGGCGGCGTGGGTAATCGTTTCCTTGGCGCCCTCCAGCTTCTGCAGCCGCTCGGTGAGCAGCCTTTCCAGCACCTCCAGCGCCTTGGAGAAGCCCTGGATCCCTTCTTCCAGCTTTTCTGAAGCCATGCGGTTTTCCCGGTGCATCTGGTCGAAGGTGGCTCGATCCATCACCAGGCGCGGGATGTCCATTTTCTTGGCTTTTTCCGGATCCAGTTTGCGCTCCAGGTGGCCTTCGGTGTTTTGCAGCTCCGCCAAGAGAACTGGCGAGATGGTAAGCAGATCGCAGCCGGCCAACTCGATGATTTCCCCAATGTTGCGGAAGCTGGCGCCCATTACCTCCGTCGGGTAATCGTACTTGCGCAGGTAGTTGTAGATCTGGGTTACCGACTGCACGCCCGGATCTTCGGCGGGTGGGTAGCTCTCCCGGCCGGTGTGCTTCTTGTACCAATCCAAGATGCGGCCCACAAAGGGCGAGATGAGGGTTACCCCTGCTTCCGCACAGGCAATGGCCTGGTGCAGGCCAAACATCAGAGTTAGGTTGCAGTGGATCCCTTCTTTTTCCAGGATCTCGGCGGCGCGGATTCCTTCCCAAGTAGCAGCAATTTTAATCAACACCCGCTTGGGATCCGCCCCTGCCGCCTTGTAGAGCTCGATGAGATGGCGGGCCTTGGCAACCGTAGCTTCCGTGTTGTAAGAGAGGCGGGCATCTACCTCCGTCGAGACGCGGCCAGGAATAATGGACAGAATGCGCACGCCAAAAGCCACCGCCAGTTGGTCAATAGCGTGGGCCACCACGGCTTTGGTGTCGGCTTTGGGTCCCAGTTCTTGGCGGGCTTTAAGCAAGGTCTCATCGACAATGCCCTGGTACTGGGGCATTTGGGCGGCCGCTGTAATCAAAGAGGGATTGGTGGTGGCATCCTGCGGCTTAAAGGTCTCGATGGCGTTGATATCCCCCGTGTCGGCCACCACGACGGTCATCTCTCGCAACTGCTCCAGCAAGCTCCTACTCATACTCCCCTCCTTGAAGAAGTCGGCGACCTAGCTCCAGTGTCACCTATCTGGAGGAGGGATCCCTAGGGATGTGGGATTGTCTTAATTCTCTTCTGCTCCTCCTCACGGCCCCTGCTGAGAAGGCTAAAATTCCATTAAGGTTTTTCCTGTTTTTGCCCCTTTTTCCCAGTTGTGTGTTCTTGAGCTCTTGTTGATCTTGCTGAAGGAGGGATCGTCGTGGCTACGGAGACCCTGGTGAAGCCTTCTGTAACCCCGAAGCATATGCCCATGTACCGGGTGTTGTTGCACAACGACGATGTCAACACCATGGAGTACGTGGTGCAGGTGCTGGTGAAGGTCATTCCCTCGCTAATGCCGCCGCAAGCCACCGAGATCATGCTGGAAGCCCACAACAACGGTGTTGCGGTAGTTATCGTGGTGCCGCGGGAGCATGCGGAGTTTTACTGTGAGCAGTTGCGCCGGCACGGCCTCACCAGCTCAATTGAGCCGGAATGCTAGCCAGGAGCGGTTTGGGTGGGCCTGCCAATTGTCGAGCTAATTGCCCAACTGAAGACTTCTCCGTTTCCCCTGCGGCTGTTGCTGTTTTTGGGGATCCCCCTCTTAGCTTGGCTGCCGTTGGTCGGGCTAGGGGGGGTCGTCTTTGGCCGAGAGTACCTCTGGCTGCCCCTGTATGCCCTACTGCTCCTGTGGCTGGGGCTGTGGGGATCCGGGTTTGCCGCCTATGGCCTGGACAAGAGTTGGGCCTGCCGAGCTGGGATCCTCTGGGGTCTAGGGATGGGTGTGGGCGGGCTTTTTCTGCTCTTTGGCCTGGAGGGAGCCCTGGGCTGGCTGAGCTGGCGGCCGGTGGAAGGGGGATCCCTGCTGGGCTATGGCTTGCTGGGGCTAGGGGTGGGCCTGGCGGTGGCTCTAGCAGAAGAGCTGTTGTTCCGCGGCTGGCTGCTGCAGGAGATGGCCTTGGACTACGGCTGGACAAGCGCTCTGTGGGGATCCAGCCTTCTCTTTGCTTTGGCCCACTTTTTGAAGCCGCCAGCGGAGATTCTCGCCACCTGGCCCCAGTTTCCGGGGCTGTGGCTGATGGGGCTGCTGCTGGCCCAGGCAAGGGTGTGGAACCAAAACAAGCTAGGTCTTAGCCTAGGGCTGCACACTGGCTGGGTGTGGGGCATCACCTGGATCCACAACTTGGCTTGGATCGAGTACAGCGGCAGGGCACCAGAGTGGCTTACCGGCATCGGCGGCAACCCCCTGGCTGGCTTGATGGGCCTGCTCTTCCTGGGCGGCACCTTCCTTCTCCTTAAGGGGCTGTCTCAGGCTCGCTGGCTGCTGGCTGGGGAAGGCCCCAAGGGCCGTTCTCGTAGTAGGCGGCCAGCCTCTCCGGGTCGGGCTGAGTGAGCAAGCTCACCCCCACCAGCACCGCCGTACCGACAACCACCGCCGGGATCACCGGCAGCCAGCCCCCCGTCCAGGCTTGGGGCAACAGGCCCGCCAGCCAGCCCAAGGTGAGGCCGCTGGAAACCAAAGCTCCGGCTACGGCCCCGGCGCGGGTAGCCCGCTTCCAGTACAGGCCGGCAATCAAGAGGGGAAAGAGCATGGCGTTGCCCTGAAAGCTCCAGGTGGCAATCTGGGTAATGAGCCCCGGTGGCCTGACGGCAATGGCAAAGGAGACCAACCCAATCCCCAACACCACCCAGCGGCCCAACAGCTCCTCCTGGTGCGGAGAAAGCTGGCGCTTGAGCAAGGTAACCACCAGATCCCGGGTAACCAGGGAGCTGGCTGTTAGCAGTTGCGAGTCCGCCGTAGACATCAAAGCCGCCAGCGCCGCTGTAATCACCACTGCCGCCACGCCGCTGGGCAGGGTCTGCAACATCAGCGGCATGATCTGATCCGGCTGCTGCAGGTCAGGAAAAGCCAGCCGGCCCCAGACGCCAATGAGGGCTGCCGGGAAAAACACCACTAGGATCAGCAGCGGCCAGACCACCATCAGGGTCTGGAAGGGACGGGCACTTTTGGCCATGTAGAAGCGCTGAAAAAATTGGGGAAAAAGGGGCGTAGCCATCAAAAACAGCAGTTGGTTGCCAAGCAGGGTCTGCCAGCTCCAGCGCCCCTGGGGGCCGGGCAAGCTCAGCCAGGGATCCAACTGGCTACCGGCCTCTTGGCCCCAACTCAAGGCCACGGCCACAAAGGCCACTCCCATCCCCACAACCAAGATGATCCCCTGCACCACGTCCGTCCAGACCACGGCCTGGGAGCCGCCGAAGAGGACATAGCCCAGGATGACCAGCGCCACCCCCACCGCCAGGGGCCAATAGGGGATCCCTTCCCCCAAAACGGCAGCCAGGGTGCGCGCCCCGCCGATGATCTGGATGCTGATGTAGGGGGCGGTAAACGTCAGGGCGCTTAGGCAATAGAGCAGGGCCAGGAGAGGGCTGTTGAAGCGGTGGCCAAAAAACTCCGAGGGGGTGATGAACCCAAAGTGCCGGGCCGCCAGCCACACCCGGTAGCCCACCCAAAAAAACAGCCCTGAGATCAGCGCCGTGGTGACCCCCACGGCCAAAAAAATCCCCAGGCCGTGGGTGTAGGCATCCGCCGGCACCCCGAGGAAGGTAAAGGCGCTGAGCAGCGTCGCCAGCGTGGTCAAGGTCAAGGCCAGGGACCCCAGCCCCCGCCCTGCCAGGAAATAGCTGACCGGATCCTGGCCGCTGCGGCGGTAGCTCCACCAGCCAATGGCCGCCAGCAGCAGCAAGTACACCCCCACCACACCCAAACTCAAAACCGTGTCACTCATCTCCAGCCCTGGGCCAGCAAGTTCGCACCAAGTAGAAGTTCAGGGGCACCAACAGCAGCACCGCCAACCCTGCTCCCCAGTACCAAGCCGGGATCCCCCATAGCTGCGGCTGGGCCGAGCGGGATCCCACCCAGGTCAACAGCCACAGCAGCGGATAGATCCCCCACACCCAAGCCTGGCGTCCTTGTCCAAACCGCAATGGCCCTGTTGTCTGAGAACCACCAGCAGGATCCAATCCTGCCATTTGCCTATCTCCTGCTTTTTTGCTGACCATTACTTAAGGTACTACAGCCACTGTTGGGGGAAGCTGAACTTGTCTTTCTCTGATCCTGCCGGCAAAAGGGAACCTGGGGGCGAACGAGAGCGGCCCTACTGGCTGGCTTGGGCGCGGATTAGAGGGATCGGCCCCCACCGCCTCAAGCGGCTGGCGGAATTCTTTGGATCCTTGGAACGGGCCTGGCAGGCGGACGTTCCGGCCCTGCTGCAGGTAGAGGGCATTGGCCCCACCCTGGCAGAAACGATTGCCTCTGCCCGTCCTGGCCTCGACCCTGGGGAGATCCTGGAGCAAACCCAGAAGCCGGGGATCCCCTTCCTAACCCCTGCGGATCCCGGCTATCCGCCGTTGTTGTGGGAGCTGCCGGATCCACCGCCCCTTCTCTACGTCTTAGGAGAATGCCCCGACTGGCAGCAGCCGGCCATTGCCATTGTCGGCACCCGCGCCCCCACCCCCTACGGTCGGCAGTGGACCCAGAAAGTCAGCGCCGCCCTGGCGGAAGCTGGCTGCGTGGTGGTGTCGGGACTGGCCACCGGGATCGACGGCATTGCCCACCAAGCCTGCCTGGAGGCAGGCGGCAAGACGGTGGCCGTGGTGGGAACTGGGGTGGATCAGGTTTACCCCGCCCACCATCGCTCTCTCTACCGGCGCATCCTAGAACAAGGGGCCGTCCTCAGCGAATATCCCCCCGGCACGCCGCCGGCCAAGGAGCACTTTCCCCAGCGCAACCGCATCATTGCCGGCCTCTGCCGCGCCACCCTGGTGATGGAGGCCCCAGAGCGCTCAGGGGCGCTGATTACCGCTCACCTAGCCAACCAATACGGGCGGGAGGTGTATGCCCTGCCGGGGAATATCGACACGGCAGCGGCCCGCGGCTGTCTGCACCTCATCCGCAGTGGCGCAGGCATGATCCTAGGGATCGAGGAGCTGCTCCAAGAGCTGGGCTTAGTTCAGGGATCCCCTCTCCCCGATCAACCCTTGTCCGCCGGCCCCAGGGATCCGCAGCAGCAGCTTCTCTGGCAGCTCCTAGGCAACGACATCCTCAGCCTCGATGCCCTGGCTCAGGCCACCCAGATGGACATTGCCACCCTCTCCAGCACCCTGCTGCTTATGGAACTGGAGGGCTGGCTGGTGCAACTGCCGGGAATGCGCTACCAGCGGGCTCGCTGAGGTTGGCTCCCTGCACCGCTTCCCCGATGGGAGCCCGGCAAGGGGGATCCTCGTGGCGAGGGTTGTTGACATGGGTGCTGACAGGGTAGGCGGCCATGGCCTCTGCCGGGTAGGGGCGAAGCAAGGGCAGGAGCCGCGCCGGATCCCGCCAGAGGTCGTAATCGTCTTCTAGCAAAATGGCCGGCATCCGCTCGTGGAAAAGCCCCATTAGCCGATTGGCTGGCGTGTTGAGGATGGCGCAAGTTTCTCTCTCCACCCCTTGGGGGCTGCGCCAGCGCTCCCAAATGCCGGCAAAGGCACCAGTAAGTAGGACTGCCGCTTGGCCGTGGGTCGGCCCACCCGTAGAAGCCATCGGCCGGGATAGGCAGCGGCGGCAAAAGGCCTGGCGGAAGGAGGGTTTCTCGGCCACGGTCTCGGCGCGGGCATTGATCAAGCCAGCCTTAGGAGTGCGGCTCCAACTGGGGATCAAGCCCCAGCGGAACTGAGTGGCCTGGCGCTGCAGCAGCGGCTGAGCAGGGGCGATGGTGTAACAGGGCTGGAGCGCCGCCAACGTCCCCATCTTGAGTTGAAAATGCTGCTGCAGCTGTTCGGGAGCGACCGCCAGGCTAAACCGTCCACACCTCCGGGATCCCTCAGACCTTGGTGGAAATGCCCAGCAATTGCAGGAGCCCCCGCAGTGGGATCTCCACCTGCTCGGGACGGTGGTTGAGCTCATAGCCCAGCTCAGAGATGGCCTTCTCCAGCAGATAGGCCCCTAACAGCACTTCCAGCTCCTGCCAGCTGCGGGGCAGAAAAGCCCCTTGGGAAGCCACCTGGAGATACTCGGCCAAGAAAGCAGCACAAACCCAGCGGTACCAAAACTGGGCCCAGCGCATCATGTCGGGGCAGTGGTCACCGCAAACTAAGCCGCTTTCCAGTTGCTGGCGCAAGGCCAGGTGGACGGCGTAGTGGAAGGATCGCAGCATCCCCGCCACATCCCGCAGGGGGCAACGTTTGAGGCGGCGTTCCCCCAGCGACCGGCTGGGATCTCCCTCAAAGTCGAGGATGACAAAGTCCTTGCCAGTAAACAGCACCTGGCCCAGGTGGTAGTCCCCGTGGCAGCGGGTGCGCAAAGCCGTGATCTTCCGCTCCAGGATGAGGCGGAAGCGGCTCATGATCTCCCCTTCTTGGTCGTAAACAGTCCGGGCCAGCTTGGCCTCCAGGTCTGGCAAGTTGGGGATTTGCTTGGCCAATACGGGAAACACCTGGCCCACCAAGTTGCGCATGGATTGATAGATGGAGCGCTGGTAAAGACTGGAGAAGGGCTCGGGGGCAAAGTCTTTATTTTCCGTCTCAGCAGCCAGAGCAAGGTGCAGCTCGGCGGTGCGCTTGGCCAAGATCCGCACCGACTCCAGGTAGCTGCCAATGGTGGCGTAGGCCAGCTCCGGCAGGGGAAGTTGTGCAAGTTCCAGGAAGGATCCCTGCGGAACGGGCACGGGATCCACCTCTGGGTAGTGAACCAGCACCGTCTCGAAAAACTGCTCGAGGCTGTCTAAGGTGTAGTGCCAGGCATCCCCCTCGTTGGGGATATACTCCTGCAAAATGGCCAGAGTAATGGGCTGATCACTGGGAGCAAAACCCCGCGCTCCACGGCGACGGCGATACTCTAGGGATCCCAACAGCCGCGGCACCCGCACCTGGGGATGGTGCTCCAGCAGGTAGCGGCCAACCTCCAGCTCTGGGTTTACCCCCTCGGCTAGCTTGCGGTAGAACTTGAGGATGTACTGGTTGCCGTAGACCACCGAGGTGTGGCTCTGCTCTACCTTGAGGAGACGGGGCTCTAGACTGGGGTCGTACTCAAGCGTAGTCAAGCTCGTGGCCCAAAGCTCTCCCCGCCCGTGGCGCAGGTGAGCCTGCTGCGCAATCATCTGCAGCAGATGCAACAAAAAGGTCTTATCGGCCAGCGCGTCAAAAAGCACGCCCGGCGGATCCCCAGCCACTTGCACGGGGACAATCACGGCTTGCGGCGTCTCCACCCGCAGCTGGAGAGCTGTCTCCTGGGTGGCGTAGCCGACAGGGAGAGAGTAAAGTTCTGCCTCCCCCTCGGTAAACTCGGTCTGCAGGAGCAAAATCTGGCCCCGGAAGGGGGGATCTCCCTCCCAGGTGCAGGGGATGGCATCCAAGATCTGGGCCGACTGGATCTGGCGGTTTTTGGAGCTAAACCAACGACAGCGGTAGAGGTAGTCGCCCAAAACAGCCTCCACCTGCTTTTGGCTTTCCCGTTGAAAGAGGCTGTCCCAACTGCCCTTTTGAATAACCAGCGTGGCTGGGCGAGCCTGCTCCTCTAGCCTGCTAGGGCTAAGGTGAAGGCGCTCCGTTTTGGTCTCAAGGGAGAACCAGTAAAAGGAGTGGGGGCCCAGCGTGAGGAAATAGGGTAGCCGCCCGATGGGGGGAAACTCTGTCCGCCCAAAGATCTCCACTGGGATCAACCCTTCCCACGGCGACAGATCCAGCCCCACCCACTGGGCGTAGCGAGAGAGATTGGCCACCACCAGGATGCGCTCGTTGCCGTAGGCCCGCATAAAGGCCAGCACCTTGCGGTTTTCTGGGTGCAGCACCTCAAAGGAGCCGCGGCCAAAGGCCTGGAAGCGCTTGCGCACCGCGATCATCCGCTTCATTGCCCACCAGAGGGAATGGGGATTATTGCGCTGCGCTTCCACATTGACCGCTTCGTAGTGGTACTCAGCGTCAATAATGACGGGCAGATAGAGCTTCTGGGGGTTGGCCCGCGAGAAGCCAGCATTGCGGTCAGCGCTCCACTGCATGGGGGTGCGCACGCTGTTGCGATCCCCCAGGTAGATGTTGTCCCCCATGCCAATTTCGTCCCCGTAGTAGATGACCGGCGTGCCGGGTAGGGAAAACAGGAGGCTGTTCATTAGCTCAATGCGGCGGCGGCTGTTGCCCAACAGGGGAGCTAGGCGGCGGCGGATGCCCAGGTTGATCCGCGCCTTGGGATCCTTGGCGTAGACCTGGTACATGTAGTCCCGCTCTTCATCCGTAACCATCTCCAGGGTGAGCTCGTCGTGGTTGCGCAGGAAAATGGCCCACTGGCAGGTTTCGGGGATGGGGGGCGTCTGCTGCAGGATATCAATGATGGGGAAGCGATCCTCCATCTGGAGGGCCATGAAGAGCCGTGGCATGAGGGGGAAGTGGAACTCCATGTGGCACTCGTCCCCATTGCCGAAGTAGGCTACGGCATCCTCCGGCCACTGGTTGGCCTCTGCCAGCAGCATGCGGTCGGGGTATCGTTGGTCGATGTGTTGGCGCAGCGCCTTGAGGAAGGCATGGGTTTCCGGCAGACTCTCGCAGGGGGTGCCCTCCCGCTCGTAGAGATAAGGCACCGCGTCCAGCCGCATGCCATCTACCCCCATGCTCAGCCAAAAGTCCACCACCTCAAACATGGCTTTTTGCACGGCGGGGTTGTCGTAGTTGAGATCTGGCTGGTGGGAGTAAAAGCGGTGCCAGTAGTAGGCTTTGGCCACCGGATCCCAGGTCCAGTTGGAGGCTTCAAAGTCCTGAAAGATGATGCGGGCCTCTTTGTACTTTTCGGGGGTGTCACTCCAGACGTAGAAGTCGCGCTCAGGGGTGCCGGGGGCAGCGCGTCGGGCCCGCTGAAACCAGGGGTGCTGATCCGAGGTGTGGTTGAGGATGAGCTCAATGATGACGCGGATCCCGCGGTGGTGGGCGGCATCCAGAAAGATCTTGAAGTCCTCCAGGGTGCCTAAGTCAGGGTTAACACTGGTAAAGTCGGAAACGTCGTAGCCATCATCCTTGAGGGGGGAGGGGAAAAAGGGCAGCAGCCAGACGGCTGTAATCCCCAGGTCTTGCAAATAGTCCAGCTTTTCGGTCAAGCCCTGGAAGTCGCCCACGCCATCGCCGTCGCTGTCGAAAAAGGCCCGCACCGGCACCTCGTAGATGATGGCGTCCTTGTACCAGAGGGAAGTAGGAGCCAAGCTGGGGACAACGGAGCGCAGAGGAGTTCGGCTCATCATAGGGCGGCAACAAAACCGAGGGGTCAATCGGCTAAAGATAGCCTTGGGGCTGGGATCCGCTCAAGAGGCTATAGCCTCTTCTGCAAGGCCAAGGATCCCAGCCAAGAGTGCCTTCCCCTCTCCCCCTAAAGAGAAACTGGGCAGGGGCGCTCACTAGGCAATGCCGCTGCGCTTCTGCGCCTCTTTGCGGGAGATGGTTACATGGCGCAGGCCGGCGCGGATGAGCTCCTGCTCCACCAAGGCAAAAAAGCGCTGCCGATCCCCACTGCGCACCACGGCCAAATGGTGGGCTTCGGCCAGAGCAATGGGGTAGCCAAAGCCCTTTTGCACCTGGCTTAGCACCCCCCCTAGGGCCTGCTGCAGCAGCTCGGACTCCTGGGCCACCCAGGCAGGAAACTCCAGGCGGGCAATTTCGGGATCCCCTTTCCCACCACCATTGCCGACATTCAAGTAGCAACAGTGGATGTGGTGTTCCCCAAAAGTCTCCAGGACGCTGGCGCCACTGCGCCAGAGGGGGCTGCGCTCGCCCGGCTGCAGCAGGGATCCCCAAAAAACGCGATCTGCCAGAGGGGCAAAGGGCTGGCAGGGGGGAGTTTTCTCGCCGGCGCAGTAGCGGTGGCAGTCGCAGCCCAGGTAGGGGCACAGCCCCAGGCCCAAGTAGTTGAGGGTTTCGCTGCTGCGGGAAGCGCTAATGTAGCCCACTAGAGGAATGCGAGCCAGCCGCAGCCGCTCTAGGGCAGCTAGGATGGGCTCTAGCCAGGGTTGTTGGGCCGGCTTGGGCAGCGCCTCCAGGCCCCAGGGGATTAGGGATCCATCAAGTAGCGCCAGCACCCGGCGAGTTCTGGGCAGCGCTAGGGCCAATTCCACCAGCTCCTCCAGTTCTGCTTGGGAGCGGCGAAGGGCCAGTCCAGCTTCAGCCTCCAGCTCTGGACCCTGCTGAGCTGCTGGGCGGGGAAGGCGACGGGACGTCCTTCCCCGCAGCCAGGGGGAGCGCTCGGGTTCGGCAAGGAGCCCCTCCCCGTAGATCAGGAGGGGCTGGCTGTCCAGCAGCGGCCACTCTTGCGTGCCGTAGTGGAGAGCCACCCGCCCGATGTTGATGAGCGAGCAATAGGCAATTTCGTGGTGGCTGGGCAGGATCTGGGAGCCGTCGGTAGCCACCACCGTGTGCGGTCCCTGCAAAGGCTCCACCTTGGGCAGGGATCCCCAGGTTTCCGGCGGCTCGGCAGGGCTGGCACAGGTAAAGGCCAGATGGGATCCCCACTCCGCCCAGCGGGACCGCCAGAGCTGGGGTTGTTGTTGCAGGCGGGCAAACTCCTGCCAGGCTCGGCGCAGGCGCCCTTGGTTGGCCTTCGACTCCTGCTGCAGGTGGCGGGCGAAGGCGGGAATCTGCTCGCTCAGTTTAACAAGATCCAGCATAGGCGGCTGGCCCACCCCTGCCGGCAGCTAGGGGCTCCACTTCAGAGGGATCCCTCTTGCCCTCGCTCGCGGGGTATGTGGTGGCAGCGGTAGCTGCGCCCAGCTCCTCTAGCGGAAACTCCCCGTAGACCTCGCTGCTGTTGTTGGGGCTTTCCTGCAGGCGGACACGGTGCAGTTGCACCCCCAGCTCCCGCAGGGGCAGAGTTAGCAGCCGCTGGATGTAGAGGGCAATGTTTTCGGCGGTGGGCACCACCTGGGCAAAGTAGGGGATGTCTTTGTTTAAGAAGGTGTGATCTAGGGGTTTGACCACCTGCTCCTCAATTACCCGCTGCAAAGCCGCCAAGTCCACGATCATCCCCGTGCGCGGGTCGATGGATCCCTTGACGGTGATCTCCAAGCCGTAGTTGTGGCCGTGGCCGTGGGGACGGGCGCAGAGGCCGTAGATGGCGGTGTTCTCTTCCAGACTGAGGTGATCCAAGGCCAAGCGGTGGGCGGCGCTAAAGTGGGTGGCAACGGTCAAGTAGGCTTGCATGGCTTCTCCTCGGTATTCGGCCCAAAGGTGGGGATCCTCGTAGAGGCGCACACTACTAAGCGGCAGCGCATCGGCTAGGCGCTGCCAAATTACGTAAGCGATAAACTCGGTGGTGGGCAGGGTTTGGGCAAACTCTGGCCAAGCTTCGTTGAGGTAGGCAAAGTTCAGCTCTTGAATGACCCGTTCCTGAAGCACTTGCTTGACCTCTGAGAGGTTGAGCACCATGCCGTACTCATCCACCTCCCCCGTCAGGCCCACCTCCAGCACGTAGTTGTGGCCGTGGCCGGGGAAGCGGGCGTGGGGGCCAAAGCGGGCCAGGTTCTCGGCTTCAGAGAGCTCCGGCAGCCAGTAGCGGTGGCTGGCGGCAAAGTGGGCGCGGCGGTAGATGGTACAGGTTCTAGACATGGAGGGCAGAGGGGCAAAGCGCAGGGATCCCTCCTTCAGCATAAACTGCAAACCTGTCCTGGCGCTGGGCAAAGGAAGAAGCTCCTGGGGCAGGACTTTTTGCGCCAGAAGTATGTCAACCTGGAGGATAGGCAACTCTTTGGGCTGCTGGGAGCGCAGGCTAGGAGCGGCTGTGGTCTATCGGGTTGGGCTACTGGGGCTGGGTACTGTCGGCACGGGGGTGGTAGAGATTTTGCAACGCCCACCTCACCCCCTCTTGCAGGCTGTCGAGCTTGCGGCGGTAGGGGTGCGTTCCCTGGACAAGCCACGGCGGGTGGCCATCCCGCCTGAGCGCCTGACCACTGACCTAGAGCGGATTGTGTCGGATCCAGACATTGACGTGGTGATTGAGCTCATGGGCGGGTTGGAGCCGGCTCGCAGCCTCATCCTAAAGGCCATTGACCACGGCAAGCCAGTCATTACAGCCAACAAGGCGGTCATTGCCCGCTATGGCGAGGAGATCTTCCGCGCTGCTGCCCAGGCCAGGGTGGCCGTGCTGCTGGAGGCAGCCGTGGGGGGTGGGATCCCTGTCGTCCAGGCTTTGCAGCAGTCGCTGCAGGCCAGCCGCATCCAGGCGGTCTGGGGCATCATCAACGGCACGACCAACTTCATCCTCAGCCAGATGGCCCAGGAGGGTAGCTCCTTTGCCGAAGCGTTGGCCCAAGCCCAAGCCCGCGGCTATGCGGAGGCGGATCCCAGCGCCGATGTGGAAGGATGGGATGCGGCGGACAAGATCGCCATTTTGGCTAGCCTGGCGTTTGGGGTGTCGGTGCCGCGGGAGGCCATCCCCTGCGAAGGGATCCGCAGCATCAGCCCCACCGACATCCGCTATGCCCGCGAGTGGGGCTACACTTTCAAGCTTTTGGCCATTGCCCAGAGGGCTGGCGTCCCAGGAGCCGAAACGGCCTTGGATGTCCGCGTCCACCCCACCCTATTGCCGCTGACCCACCCGCTGGCCAACATCCACGGCGTGGACAACGCCGTCTGGGTACAAGGAGATCCCCTAGGGCAGGTGGTGCTCGCCGGGCCGGGGGCGGGACAGGGGCCGACGGCCAGTGCTGTCGTTGGGGATCTGCTCACCCTACTTGCCCACCTGCAGACAGGGGCCCATCTCCCCAATCCTCTCTGGGGATTGCCTGCTTCTCCCCCTGTGGCTTCCCTGCTGCCGCTGGCGGAGGTGCAGTCGGAGTTTTACGTGCGGGTATTGGCCCAGGATCGGCCGGGGGTGATGGGGGCCATTGGCACCTGCTTTGGCCGTCATGGGGTGAGCCTGGAGAGCATTACCCAAAAAGAGTGCCACCAGGAGCTGGCGGAGATTGTTGTCCTCACCCACACCGTGCGCGAGGCCGACTGCCGGCAGGCGCTGGCCGAGATCCAACAGCTTCCCCAGGTAGCCGGGATCCCCAGCCTGTTTCGCGTGCTGCGCTAATTGGCGCCCCTCGTGTTGCCCGTGATGGAGGATAGCTAGCTTGGCAGCGACCGTGGATCTTGCAACCCCTGAACTCCTCAGAGCCGAAGTGGTAGTCATTGGGGCGGGCATCAGTGGCCTGACGCTGGCTTGGCGCCTGCAGCAGGGTCTCTCTGGTAGGGGTGGCTCCGCTCAGCCAGTGCTCTTGGCCGAGGCCAGCTCTCGGGTGGGCGGCTGCATTTCCACCCAATCCAAAGACGGCTACCGCTGGGAGGAAGGCCCCAACAGCTTTACCCCTACGCCTGCCCTGCTCAACTTGATTGCCGAGGTGGGCCTGGCCGACCAACTGGTGCTGGCCGATGCCCAGCTGCCCCGCTACATCTACTGGGAAGGAGAGCTGCTGCCAGTGCCGCTGAGCCCCACGGCGGCTCTGGGCTCACGGCTGCTCAGTGTGGGTGGTAAGCTGCGGGCTCTGCAGGGCCTGTTGGGGTTTGTCCCTCCGCCGCCGGGGCAGGAGGAGACGGTGCGACAGTTTTTCCGGCGACAACTGGGATCCGAAGTGGTGGAGCGCCTGGTGGAGCCCTTCACCTCGGGGGTCTATGCTGGGGATCCGGATCAACTCAGCGCGGTAGCAGCTTTCCCTCGGGTAGCTGGCCTAGAGGAGCGCTACGGCAGTCTCTTTGCCGGCGCCCTGCAGGCTCTGCGCCAAAGACCCCAGCCTTTTCCCGCAGCCATCCACCCCCCGCCCAAACGCGGCCAACTGGGCACTCTGAGGCAGGGGCTGCAGCAGTTGCCAGAGGCCCTAGCCCAAAAGCTGGGCGACAGCCTGCGGCTGGGTTGGCAAGCGGTGCAGCTGCAGCGGGAGGGAGAGCTCTATGGGGTGGGCTTTGCAACCCCCGAGGGATCCCGCTGGGTGGCTGCTCGCCAGGTGGTGCTGGCCCTCCCCGCCTATGAGGCTGCCTTGCTGCTGCAGGAACTCAACCCCCAGGCCAGCCAGCTCTTGGCGGGGATCCCCTATCCGCCGGTGGCAGTGGTGGCTCTGGCCTATCCCCAAGCGGTTCTGCCGCAGCCGCTGCGGGGCTTTGGCCACCTCATCCCTCGCTCCCAGGGTCTACGCACCCTAGGCACTATCTGGGCTTCCTGTCTTTTCCCGGAGCGGGCTCCCCAGGGCTACCACAGCTTCCTCAGCTTCCTGGGCGGTGCTACCGATGCTGCCTTGGCCCGCCGGCAAGGGATCCCACCCATCACTGCTCTGTCCCCTGAGGAGCGAGCGCAAATTGTCCACGCCGAGCTCAGTCAGGTGCTGCTTACTCGCCGCGCCGAGCCCATCTACTTGGGCGAACGCCTGTGGCCCCGCGCCATTCCCCAATACACCCTCGGCCACCGGCAGCGGATGGCCCAGTTGCAGGTCCACCTGGCCTCCCAGACGCCGGGGATCTGGGTGTGTGCCAACTACCTAGACGGTGTGGCCCTGGGCGACTGCGTGCGGCGGGCTGAGGCGCTGGCGCAGCAGCTTTTGTCCCAGGTCTAGTCCGATGGGTCGCCCCTACACCGTCCTGCTTTTGGTTCCCACCGGTATCGGTGCCCGGGTGGGCGGCTTTGCCGGCGATGCCCTACCCGTGGCCCGCGCCTTGGCCGCAGCCGCGGATTGCGTCATCACCCACCCCAACGTGCTCAATGGCGCCACCCTCTTCTGGCCCCTGGGGAATGTGCTCTACGTGGAAGGATACGGCCTGGATCGCTTCTGTGCCGGGGAGTGGTTCCTCAGGCCAGTGCGGCAAAACCGCATCGGGGTGGTGCTGGATGCGGGGATCCCTGAGGATCTGCGCCAGCGCCATTTGCAGGTCATGCAAGCCGCTCAGGCCACGCTGGGGCTGGACATTGGCCCCTGGCGCTTGACTCCTCGACCCTTAGGCGTTGCCGTCAGCTTCTCCCCTGCCGGCGCCAGCCAGGGATCCCTAGCGGATCCCGAGGCGCTCCTGGAAGCCGCCCGTGCGCTGCTCGAGGCAGGGGCCGAGGCCATTGCCGTGGTGGCCCGCTTCCCCGACGATCTTGACTTTAGCCAGTACGAGCAGGGGCAGGGGGTAGATCCCCTGGCGGGGGCCGAGGCCATCCTCAGCCACCTGGTGGTGCGGGAGCTGGGGATCCCGTGTGCCCATGCTCCGGCCCTCTACCCTGATCCCGACCCCAAGCCGGTTCACCCCCGCGCTGCCGCTGAAGAGGTGGGGTTTACCTTCCTGCCCTCGGTTTTGGCAGGGCTGAGCTACGCCCCCCAGTTTGGGAAAAGGGGGGATCCCCTGCAGACGGGCGACCTGACAGCCGAGCAGGTGGACAGCGTCATTGCCCCGGCCACCGCCTTTGGCGGCCCCGGCCTACTTTACCTCGCCAGCCGCCCCCGCCCGCCCCTGTTTATTGCCGTCGAAGAAAACACCACCGTCATGCAGGTCCACCCGCGCCAGTTGGGGATCCCGCATGTGGCGGTTAGCTCCTACCTGGAGGCCATTGGCGTGGTGGTGGCCCACCGGGCTGGCGTGGCCCTCTCGTCGCTGCGGCTGTAGCCTCAGGCTAAGCCCAGTTCTGGCCCAGAAACGGCAACAGGCCAATCAACAGCAGGCCCAGCGTGGCCAGCGACCCAACCAAAAAGGAGAGGGAGCGCCCCAGGGGAATGTCACCGATGTAGAAAAAGTTGTAAAACAGCCGTGCCAGCAGAAACACACCGCAGAGCAAGGCTACCCCTTCGTCGCCGCTAAGGCCAAACAGCCAGGGATCCGGGTGGGGGCCAGTAACATAGGCAATCAAGGCTGACGGCGCAAAGGTGCCCAGGGCCTCAAAGCCGTTGGCATGGGCCCAGGTGGCCCGCTGGCCGTAGGGAGGCAGCCGGTCGAACATAGCCCGCGGCGCATGGGGATCGTAGCCAACGCGGGCGCGGGCATAGCCGACCACGCCCATGGGCAGGTACACCAACAGGATGGCTGCAGCAATCGAGAACAGGGGGATGGCTGGCAGGGGGAGGTTGGGCAACATAGGCAAAACGCAGAGGAAAGAGGCGGCACCCGCACTTTCTCTAGGCTAGCCTCCCTAGGCGGGAATTGGCGCCGGGCTGCCCAGCAGGTAAGCCCCAACGGCTTCTAGGCTGGGCGGGTGCAGGAAAGGGAGGGTGACAATGGCCTGCTGGGGAAAGCGCTGGGGCAACTGGGCCAGGATGGCCTGGTGGCGGCGCCAAAGGGCTGCGCCAAAGGGGGTGGAGTCCTCCAGCCAAACCCGATTGAGAACGGCGTAGGGATGGGGGATCCCTAGGGCATCCAACTCCGCCAAGAGGCGCTCGGTTTCCGCCAGAACTGCCTGTTCGGGGTTGAAGACAGGGACAAAGCTAACAAACTGGGGATCCCGCAGCCGCCGCTGCAGCTGGCGCACCTGGGCCAAGAGATCCCGCAACCGCTGCGCCCATTCCGGCCGGCCCACCACGTCGCGGTACTTTAGCCACAGCCTCAGGGCCAAGCTCACCCAGCCTTCTAGGGCCTGGGGCATCTGCAAAAAGCGCAAGAGGTGGCCGGTGGGGGCGGTATCCACCACCACCAGGTCGAACTGGCCGCTGGCTTCTTGTTCCAGCACCGTTAGCAGGGCCATCACCTCGTCTAGGCCGGGAGGGGGCATCTGCAAAAGCTGTCGCCAAGCCTGCGGGTCGTACTGGATCTCCACCCCTGCCGTTTCCTCCCCCGCCAGGATAGCCGCCACCTCCTCCAGGTAGTCCTGGCGGAAGCGCTCCAGCACTGCCGCCGCCTCGATCTCCTGGCCCAGCAGGTTGGGCAAGAGCGGCAGCGGCTCCTGACCCAGCTTTGTCTGAAACAGATCCCCCAGCGAGTGGGCCGGGTCGATGGAGACCAGTAAGAGCCGCTGGTTGGGATGGCGCTGGGCCAAGTTCCAGGCCAGGGCCCCGGCCACCGTGGTCTTGCCCACCCCACCCTTGCCCCCCACCAGGAGCAGGCGGATTCCTTGGGCCAAAAAATCTGGCAGGGCCACCCTTGGGGGGGAGGGGATCCCGCCGACAGGCTCCCCTGGGCTAGCGGGGATCTCTTCCAACTGCGGCAGCACCTCTGGCAAGGGGCGAAGCTGTTGCACCAGCTTGTCCAGGGCCGTCGGCCCAATCGGCTCCTCCAGTTGATAGGGACAAACCCAGATGGGATAGCCAGGCAGCTCCTCTTGGAGCGTTTTTAGCCAGCGCCACTGCTCCTGCTGGCGGGCTAGGTAAAGAGGCGAGGGGCGGTTGGGGGTTGCTTCCGCTTTTTCCCCTGCGGCCGCCACCGTCCCTAGCAGCACCTGGTTGACCAGAAGACCCCCCACAGGCACACGGCGGCTTTGCAGTTGTTGACAGAAGCGGCGGGTCTCCGCCACGCTCAAGGGCTCCGGGATCAGCACCAGCCAAGCAGAGGTGCTCTCCGGGTCGGTGAGGCGGGCTTTGCCTCCCTCCAGCTCTCCCTGTAACCGCGCCAAAAAGGCATCCGCCTCATCCGGGCAATAGGTGCCCGTCAGGGATTGGACAACCTCGCGGTGCTTGGCCTGGAAGGTGGCAAACACCGCCAGCAGATTATCCAAAAAGTCGGGCAACTCCAACAGCCGCAGGGTGTGGCCGGTGGGGGCCGTGTCCAGGATGACTGTGTCCACCTCTTGGCCTGCCAGCAGGCGGTTGACCTCGAGGATGGCCATCAGCTCATCCACCCCCGGCCAGTCCAGATCCCAAAGGGGCAACAGATCCTCTCGCCCCAGCCAACTGCCCCGCTCGGCAATCAGCTCCAGAGCCGGGCCGTAGGTCTGCTTGAAAGACTGCAGCAGCACCTCGGCCTGGAGGGCCCGCACCTGCAAGTTGGGCCGTTCGCGCAAGCGGTGCGGAGCACTTTCCGGCAGGGGTTGGGGGGTGTCGGCCACCGGGATCCCCAGCACATCCCCCAGGGAGTGGGCCGGATCGGTGGACAGCAACAGCAGACGGCGCTCTGGTTGCCTCTGGGCTAGGTGACGGGCTAGGGCACAGGCTAGGGTGGTTTTGCCCACGCCCCCCTTGCCGCTCAGCAGCAGCAAGCGGCAGGAAGCCGATCGCGTCAGCGGGACGTAGTCCACGAGCCGGTCGAAGGGGGAGTTGTCGAGCTGAGCGGGCTGCAAAGGGATCCCTCGCGCGCAGGTCACCCCTATTCTGGCCTGGATCTCCCTTGGGGATACCCCAGCCCGCTGAGGTGGGCTCTCGCCAACTCCAGTCGGCGGCGTCCTCTGTCCCAGGTCAGCAGCGCGTGGATCCCAAGCCAAAAGCCCGTCCACAGCCAGTTGTGCAACCAGATCTTGCCCAAGATGGGCAGGGTCAGGCCCTCTGTTCCGCCCAGCACCAGGCCGGCTGCCAAGATTAGCCCTTCAAAAGCAAGGAACCCTAGGATCAGCATGACCAGGATCCAAAGGTAATTGCGCAGCCATTGCCGAGGTTGGACAGGGTGGGGCTGGAAAAAGAGCGGGCGATAGCTGGCCAGCCACGCCACCCCCACCGTGCCGATCCCCAAGACCAACCCCCAAGCCAAAGAATCAGGGGTACGGGGATAGTTGTGCCAGGTGTAGCCAAAGATTTGGTTGGCCAGCCAAATCATCGAAGCGCTGACGATTGCCCTTTGGCGAGTTAACGTGGTGCCCGTGACGATGCCAACAGTTACAAAAGGCAGTGTACAGGTATAGGCAATGTTGCTAAGGCAGCCGATGGTGGTCAATAGGCTGGGCCAAAATCGACCTTGGGCTAGATCGCGGGTGGCTTGGATCCAAATGACCTCCGGGACCCGCGGCGGGTTTTGGGGATGGACTGGACAAGAGCTTGTAGGCTGACCATAGGCTAATCCCCAGGAAAAAGGTGAGCTTTTAAGGGACACTTGTTCAGCAGGTGCTCCTGGACAATTTGCCGCGCTACTGGGGGTGTGACTTGCTTGTACCAGGTGCGGTCACCACCGGCCCTTGTTGGCAGACTTCTAGGCATCCTGAGGTGATAACCGGAACATCCAGATTGGCCTCGCGCAGGGCCGATTGCAGAGCTTCCACCACCGGCTGATAGTGGCGAGAAGGATAGCAGCGGCTGGAACGGCAAACCGCCAAATAAGGCCGCTTGAGAGGGTTATCTCTTTTCCCTCGACGTCAATGGCTCGCAGGTGTTCATAAAGGGAAAGCTGCTGATAGTCGGCTTTGCCTTCGGGCAGGTAGTCTTCTCCTGGCCCCAAAAAGGGACTGGGCAAAAAGATCTGCAGCAGCGATTCCTCTGCCCCGTTCCAAAACTGGATCCCCCATTGGCGAGGCTGGCCCTGCGGATTGAGGCGGCGATAGAGGGCGGCGCGGCCGACCAATCTTTTGCGGCGCAGCTCAGGAGGAGTTCTGCGGTAGGGGCCGCCCTGGTGTTCCTCCAAACACAGATGCAAATGCCAAGTTTCCGTGGCCACGGTCAAGTAGCCGTCGTAGAGCACACAGAGAGTAGGGGGATCCTTAAAGGCCGCTTCCAGGACGCCACCCTCCACCACCTGGCCCACTTGGATCTCGGCCCAGCGCTCCTGAAAGAGCTCATAGAGCAGCGGCCCAAGACAGTCGATGTGAGCCGGGATCCCTTCGTAAACGGTTGTCCAGCCGATGGGGGAAACCTCTTGCCAAGTTTGATTTAAGGGTGGGACCCAGGGATTGAAAACAGCCATAGGTTGCTCCTATTGGATTGGCGGAATGCGGGCAATCACCCCCTTTTTGATGGGGCGCTCTGCCCAGGGCAGGATCCCATCGGGCTTTCTCAAATACAGCTCCGCCGTTTGCAAGATTGGCTCCACGTCTTTTGGATCGAGATCGCCAAAGACATAGGTCATCTTTCGGGGGGCTGCCAGCGCAACCACACAAGCGTGGCTACAGCCGCTCATACAGGCAACTGGCTTCAGTTGCAGTTGGGGATTGAGCCTTTGGGATTGCAAGGCAGCTAGGAGCATTTCTCCCTTGCTGATCCCTTCTTTTTGGCCGTTGACCCAGCGAGATCCACAGGTGGTGCAAACCCAAAGGCAATGTTTAGACTCAGCTTGAGCCAAAGTTGTCGATGGAGAAATAGAGGGAAAGTTGGTCGCGCTCACCATAGAGTTGTATCCAAACTCCACTGCAAAGCAGACAATTCCACTAGGGCAGCTTGTTCTAGATAGTTAGCCAAAAATAGCCCGAGAGGATGCTAAAATTGCCCCCGCAAGTTCATCCTCAGCGTGCGGCCAACGCCGGGATAGCCGGGGAAAACTTCATACTGCTCATCCAGCAGGTTGTCGATCCCCAACTCTAGGCTCAGGGCCTCAGTCAACGGGATCCCTCCCCGCAAAGCCACGGTGGTATAGCCTGGCAGGGATTCCGTATTGGAGTTGTTGGTAAAAAAGCTCCCAATGTGATGGACCAAGATCGAGCCGTACCCACCCTGCTCATAGCGATAGGTTAGGCCTAGGTTGAAGCTATCGGCTCCCACAAAGGCTAGCTGTTTGCCAACTGTGGCCGGGTTAAGTGCAGCGCGGATGATGGGATCATTGAGGGTGTAGTTGGCAAAAAGCGTCCAGTTTTCCCCCAAACGCAAATCCAAAGCCGCTTCCAGGCCGGTGTATTCGACCAGCCCAATATTCTCATAGGTTCCCTGGCGCGGCCCCAGGCTGACAAAGGTGATGCCATCGCGGATGCGGTTGTGGGCAAACGTTAGCCGCAGCAGGCCAAAATCTCCCAGGCTCTGATCCAAGCCAACGTCAAAGCTCTCCCCTCGCTCTGGGCGGAGATTGGGGTTGCCATCCACTTCAAAAAAGCCTCGCAGCCGAAAGAATAATTCCGAGATCAAGGGGGTGCGAAAGCTGCTGGCAGAGTTGGCTCTCAAGGTGGTGCCTTCCGCCACTGTCCAGCGGATCCCCACAGCCGGCGAGGTGGCCGAGCCATTGGCCAAACTGCTGAAGTCCTGGCGAATGCCCAGATCAAGGTGGAAGTTGGGATCCGGGCTGTAATCCAGGCGGGCAAACAGGGCGCCCTGGTTAACCGTATCGTCGTAGTTGATATTGGCAGAACCGTTGGCAAAGGAAAAAGTTGTATTGCGAGCTGAGATGGAGCGATAATCTACCCCCAAAGCTCCCTCTAGGTTTTCGCCGGCTTGCCAAGCATACTGCAGCTGGGATCCCCAGCCATTGCGCAGGATGACGTCGCGGGATCCCTGGCTTTGCGGAGCACTGAAACGGTAGTTGAGATCGTCAAAAAAGACTCTTGCCTGCAGGGATCCTGTTGCCTGAGTCCACAGCCAACTGAGATCCAGCAGCAGATCGTTGGTGTTTTGCTCTGCATCGGGAGAGGGAAATTCCACACTGCCGGGCACACGAAAGGCTTTATTGAGGTAGAGGGCATTGGCTGTTAGGACTTGGTCTTTGGCCAGTTGCCAGGTAAGCTTGGCCTGCAAGTTGTGGTACTCCACTGCCGAGTTTTCCCGCTTGCCTGACTTGCCCAGCCGCTCAATTGCAAAGGGAAAGTCGTTGTTACTTTTCAGACGGCGATAGCTGAGCACCCAGCCCAGATCCTGGGCTTGGCCCCGACTCTGGATCCCTTGCTCATTGAGGCCGTAGCTGCCGACCGCCGCTTCCAGCACCGTCTCCGTTTCTGGCTGTGGCTCCACCGTAACGATGTTGATCACGCCGCCAACAGCATCCGAGCCATACAGAGTAGAGCCGCCACCGGGAGAGACTTCAATTCGCTCGACAATATCTGTGGTGAGTTGAGAGAGGTCAAACCCGCCAAAGAAGCCCAGATCGTTGAGGGGGCGGCCGTCCAAGAGCACCAACACCTGCGCCGTTCGCGCCCCTCGCATGAATTGCGAGCTAAGAGCTCCCAACTGAGTTCCCGCTGTGCCATCGCTGAGGATCCCAGGCAGATAGCGCAGGGCTTCTTGCACCGTCCTTGCCCCTTGCTCGCGCATCTGCTGGCGGGTGATGACATAGACTGGGCGCGAAGAGTCCCGCAGCAAGCCAGGGCGGCGAAACGGTGTGGTGACGGGTTGATTGAAAATCTCGGCACTAAGACTGGTGTCCAAGACCGCTTGCGCCCAGGCTGGGATCCCCAAACTCCAGCTCCCCAGCCCAAGGCTGAGACATACAATTGCTTTCATCCGGTTGCTCCTGCTTCCGTGCGACGCGGAAGAGCTAAGCTGTGAGCCAAAGCCGCAGGCGGGCATCCTGACTGAGGGCCTTAGCCCATCACAGTTGCGGCACAGCGCCGGATTTGCACCGGACTTTCCCCATTGCTTGCCCTGGCTGATCCCCAGAGCAACCTGACGGCACGGCTTTCTCCGCAGTCCTTTTGGAAAAAGCCGTGCTAGGCATCATACATCCCCTGCTGGGGAGTTCCTATCCTGCCGGGGGGGATCCCTGGGCAGTGAGGTCAACGGAAGATCATCTCCGCCACCGCGTCAAAGCCGGCGTCCAACAGGCGATCCAAGACCGATTGGGCCTGGCTGCGGCTGTCGTAGAGGCCGGCCTGCAGCACCCTCCTGCCGTTGAACACGGTCTCCACCGCCTCAGGGACGAGCTGCCGCAGCCGCTGCAAATCGTCGCTGCCTTTGGGGGTTACCAAGACGCGAAAGCGGGTAGCCGCTCGCGTCAGCGGGACGGAGTCCTTGTCGGCAGCCTGAGCAGGAGAAGCTGGGGCCGAGCTTGAGGGTGCAGAGGAGGAGGTAGGAGGGTTTTCTCTGGCCTGCCGGCGGGCCGGCGGCGGCAGCAGGGTGGTGAGGTCAGTAAGGGGAGCTGCAGAGGCCTGGCGGACAGGGGCGGCAGCAGGCTCAACCGGCTGGGCAGGCGTGGTAGAGCCATCGGGGGTGAAGGGGACGGCAACAAACTCCTGGGGTTGAGCGCCCGACGGCTGGCTGGGGCTGCTGGGCAAAATACGCCCTCCCGAGCCCGCTGCGGGAGGGGGGAGGGGGGCCGTCGGTTGCGGCACCGCCACCACCGGTAGGTTTGTGGAAGTTTCGGCTGGCTTGGCCGTCGCCGGCTGGGGATCCCTGCCGCTGCCGGGAGCCGGGGGAGCGCTGGGCAGCGTCAGGCCGCCGGCAGCAATGGGTGGCGGGGCGCTGCTGGGCAGGGCAGCCACGGCGGTCTGGCCCGCTAGATCCAGCTCCCCTTTGGTTTTGCCCGCCAGTTGGTTGCCGTTGGCGTTGAGGCGCAGGCCGCGGGTGGCGTTGTGGATGTCGTACTGGCCGTTGCCCTCAAAAATGTTGTTGCCAGGATCCGAGGCCGTGCCCAGATCGGGCTGGGCGTTGGTGATAGCTGTCAGGCCAGTCTCTAGGTTGCGGGCAATGAGATTGTTGCGCAAGATGGGCCGAGCGCTGCCGCCAACCACAATGCCGGTGCGGTTTTGCAGGATGCGGTTATTGCGCACCATCGGCGCCGAGCGCTGGTCGATGGTGAGGCCAAAGCCGGTCTCTTGGAAGAGGTTGTTGACAATGGTGGGCTGGGAGGTACCCAAGACAGAGATGCCGTTGGCCCCATTCTTGTAAAAGCGGTTGCCCTCTATCCAGGGGTTGGAGGCGCCGGCAATGAGAATGCCGTCGTGGATGCTGCCCACAAAGCTGTTGTTGAGAATGCGGGGGGAAGCCGATTCTATCCAGAGGGCATAGCCGCGCCGCCCCTGGTTGCGCAGGGTAACCCCGCGCACCTCTGAGCCGCTCTCGGCCACCAGGGCAACATTTTGCCGGGCCAAGGTCGGGCTCATGTAGGTGCCGCCGCCATCGATGAGGTAGCCCTCCCCTAGGGTGGACTCGTCCCCGCGCAAGATAAGGCCAGCTTTGAGGCGGATGGGGAAGACTTCGCCGCTTTCTGCGCTGTAGATCCCTGGCAGCAGCTGGATGATGCTGCCTGCTGGTGCTCGTCCAATGGCATGGGTGATGGTCTTGAAGGGGTTGTTGCGGGATCCATCCCCTTGGGTATCGCTGCCATTGGCGGCATCAACAAAAATGACAGGTCGGTCATCCGGCAGCGGCGGCGCCTGAGGCAGGGCCTGTTTCTCCACAAGGCTGGTGTCTAGGGAAGTCTGTGCCCAGCCAGGATCAAACTTCGCTGCCAGCAGCAAGGTGGTGCTCAGGAGGAAGGAAGCGGCTAGCCGCGTCAGCATTGTGGAACCCTGCGGCTGCAACTGCAAGTCAGGCAGGGCTGCTGTAAATTGGTGTTTGCCGGATTTCTGCAGACAAATCATAGGGCTCATTCTTCCACCAGGCTGGGCGAGAGAAGGAAGGAGGGTCGAGGTTATCCTACCAAACCTGACAGGCGGGATCCTGCCCTCTTCCCCAACCCCAGATACGGACTGACGCAAGCTTTTTTCGCAGATCTAACGCTACCCCTAGAGTATACCCTTGCCATGACCGAAGAAGCCCTTGCCCGCGAAGGCTCCTCCCAAGAGTTGCCGCTGCCTTCCCTCTCCTCTGGGCGCCCCCTGCTTAACCTGCTGCTGTTGGGGATCCCGGCGGGGCTGCTGGCGCTGGCGGGGTTGACGGGGCAGCCGGTTTTGGGCTGGGGGGCAGTGCTGGCTTGGCTGGGCTTGGCCGGCTGGTGGGGGCAGCCGCTTTGGGTGCAGATTGGGCGCGACCTCTGGCAGTGGCTAGCCACCTGGCCCAGACTGGGATGGGCGGCGGCAGCCCTCAGCTTGGCCGTGGCAGGGGCAGTGGTCTGGAGTGGGGTTCTCTCAACTCTGCGATCCCTGAGCTGGGAGGCGATTGGGGCTTTGGGGGAGGTGTTTGGCGCTACCGGGCAGATCTTCATCGCTCTCCTGGCCGCCTATATTGCCTGGCGGCAGTACGTCATCTCCCGCGACCTCACCATCCAGCAGAACACCATCACCCAGCAGCAGACCATCGACGCCTACTTCGAGGGCATTTCCAACCTGGTTCTCTCCCCTGACGGGCAGTTGGACGACTGGCCCCTGGAGCGGGCCATTGCGGCCGGGCGCACGGCGGCCATCTTGAACGGCGTGGATCGCTTTGGCAAAGCCAAGATCCTGCGCTTCCTCTCCACCGCTAACTTGCTTAGCCCCCTGCGCCGCGACGAACACCTGGGCCGGCCCATTTTGGACGGCAAAGGCGGCTACCAGCGGGATCGCGTCAATGGTATCCGCGTGGTTAACCTGGGCACCATGCTGGAAGGGGCCGACCTGCATGGCACCCTGTTGCGGGGGGTGGATTTCAGTGAAGCCAGCCTGGAAGGAGCTGACCTGCGGGGTTGCGATCTTAGCCACACCAACCTCTGTGGAACCAATCTGCGCAATGCCGACCTGCGCGGGGCCGATCTCTACCGCGCTTTGCTGTTTGTGGGATCCTTCCAGACGGCCTCTCCCGCCCAGCCAGGGCAAAAGCCCGATTTCAAAACAGGAGCCTACACCGGCGCCATCGTGGCGGGAGCAGATTTCCGCGGCGCCCGTCGCCTTTCTCCTGAGCAGCGCGCTTACCTAGCCGCCTGGGGGGCCAAACTGGATCCCGGCCCTTCACCCCCCAATTCCCGCTTGGATCCCGGCGGCAACAGCGAGCCCTTACCTCCTCCTGGCGAGCCGCCAGCCTCCCTGAAGCCCCGATCCAGAGCCAATGGCCAGCAAGTTTAACGCCAGCGCTGCTGGGATCATTGCAGTAGGGGCTGGGGGTGGGGGCCTGCCGGCGAGTTGTTCACGCTAGCTTGAAATAGCCCCCATCCCTCAACTTTTGCCCATGGCCCGCTTGTTCACCAAGTTCTGGCTGCTGGAGCGCTACCTGTTTGGACAGATGCTCACCCCCCTTTTGGCCGGCCTTGCTGGAGGAACCCTGCTGCTTTTGGCGGGCCGGCTCTTTACCCTCGCCGAGCGGCTGGTTGAGGGATCCGTGCCCCCCCTGACGGTGCTGCAGCTCTTGATGTTGGATCTGCCGGAGATGGTGGTGCTGGGCATGCCCATTGCCGCTTTTTTTGCCACCCTACTCACCTTGGGCAACCTAAGCGGCAACAGCGAGATTACCGCCATGCGGGCAGCCGGGATCCCGTTTACGCGCATTTTTCGTCCCCTGTTGCTGGTGGGACTGCTCCTGAGCCTGAGCGCTTTTTTAATCAGCAACGTCCTCCTGCCGGCCAGCAAACGGGAAATCCGCCGCATTGACCAGCAGGCGCTCCTGGCCCAGGCTACAAGCCCGGTCCAATACGACGTCTTCTTCAAAACCACTGGCGTTGGCGGGACGGAGTCCCTAGACAACCTCTGGTTTTTCATTCGCCAGGTGGATCCGCGGCTGAATACCATGCAGGATGTCACTATCCTGCGGGTGGATCCCTTGCCAGGGGGCAAGTACCGGTTGGCGGAAGTGACCCTGGCGGCCCAGGCAGTGTGGAACGGCCTGGACTGGACCCTTAGCGAAGGGGTGACTCACCACTACGGCCCGGACGGCCTCAGCCTGGCCGAAGAGCCCTTCGACCGCAAGCCACTGGCGGTCTCCCAAGATCTGGCCGCCCTGTTGCAGCCGCCAGTTCCCCCCAACGAGCTCAGCCTACCAGAGCTGGCGGAGCGCATCTCCCGCTTGGCCCGCTCCAACCTCGATACCCAGGCGCTGCGCACCGAGTTCCACATGCGCTTTTCCCTGCCTCTAGCCAGCTTCTTTGCCGTGCTGATTTCCCTTCCCCTAGGATCCAGCACCGCTCGCCGTGTGGGCCGCTACGGCGGCGCCGTCTTGGGGATCCTGCTGGTGTTTGCCTACTACGTGGTGCTGAGCGTATCGCGCAGCCTGGGAGAAGCAGGAGCCCTTCCCCCTTGGGTGGCAGCCTGGAGCTTTAACCTCCTCTTTGGCGGCCTTGGCCTACTACTGTTGGCCCGTTTCTTGCGCTAGGGAGGTCGGCTTCAAGGAACAGCTGGTGCCCTAGAAAGCGCAGCAGTTATGCCCAGGGTTGTCCATGGAGAGGGCGGCTGGGATGCTCCGCCGCCGTCCCTGGAGGCGCGTTCTAGAGTGAGCCAACGCCCCCCCTCTGCGAAGGCGTCGTCCCTCCAGGAGCAGACACGGGATGACCCAGATTCCGGCAACGCCGTTTTGTCTACCTGCAGGGGGGCTGTATCCCGACACTGACCTTGTCGGTGCGGAGATTCAAGCTTTCCCGAAGAGAGCCAACTCTCCCCTGGCTGTGCCTCAAGCCTGCAGCTTCTTCCAGCGGCAATCGCTGCTGTGGAAGGGCGAGATCCCTGGCTGCTGCCCCTTGGAGAGAGACGCCATGGGATGGGCAAGCGCAATCCCTTTTGGTTGGTAAGGCTGCCCTTGCCAGCTTTGTCCTTCCTTGCCGCGGCCCTACCTGCGAGCTACCAGGTAGGCCTCTTTGACGCTTTAGGCAGGGATCCCGGGCATTTTTCTGCCATAATATTTGAAGACGGGATGTAGCGCAGCTTGGTAGCGCATCTGCTTTGGGAGCAGAGGGCCGCAGGTTCAAATCCTGTCATCCCGATGAGGCTGGCAAAGGGAGCAAAGGGGGTTGCAGGAATCTCAGCCGGCTAGCTCCCATCCCAGGCAAGCTTGCATCACCTGGCCCAAGAGGTACAGGGAGCCGCAAATTACCCCAGGCGGCTCCCCAGGCTCAGCAGGCTGCTGCAACTGGGCTTGCAAAGCAGCAAGATCTGGCAGGGCCTGGGCAAGGCGGAGATGGGGCTGGAGGGTCTGGGCGAGGTGGGCCAATTCTTGTGGATCCGTTCCTGCATGGCCAAGGATGGGCAGGGCCCAAAAGCGATCCCCCGGTCGCAGCAGGGCAGCAAGAATACCCTTGACATCTTTAGTCGTGAGAATGCCCATGTACCAGGTGAGGGGGCCGGGCTGATGCTGGTCTAGGTAGCGGCGCAGGGCTTGGGCGGCTGGCAAATTATGGGCTCCATCCAGGAGCAGCTGGCGGGATCCAATCTGCACCCGCTGGAGGCGACCCGGCCAACGGGTGAGGGCAAATCCTTCTTTGACAGCAACATCGGGGATCCGCCAGCCTTGTTCCTGCAGGGTCTCCACAACGGCCAGGGCTACCGCCCCATTGACTAGTTGTACCTCGCCGGCAAGGGGGAGGGTCAGCACCTGATCCCGCCAGCGGACAGTCTGAGGACCGGACCACTGCAGGGGCTCCACCACTCGCAGGGGACTGCCCAGCTGCGCTGCCTTGGCCTGGATGACAGCCATCACCTCGGGGGGTTGGGGCGCGCACACCACGGGGATCCCTGGCTTGAGGATGCCGGCCTTTTCGGCGGCAATCTGCTCTAGGCTATTGCCCAGGCGTTGCCAATGATCCCAGCCAATGGAGGTAATGGCGGTTACCACCGGCTTGATTCCAGCGTTGGTGGCATCCAGTCGCCCCCCGAGGCCCACCTCCATCACGGCCACCTCCACCTTTTGCTGGCGGAAGTATAGCCAGGCAGCAGCAGTGATGGCCTCAAACTGCGTTGGAGAAGCCTCGCCAGGAGCATAGGTTTGCAGACAGTCCCGCACTTGGGCCAAGGCTTGGCTCCAGTCGTTGGCGGAAATGTACTCCCCATTGAGCCAGATCCGCTCGCGCCAATCCACCAAATGGGGAGAGGTGTAGCGGCCCACCCGGTAGCCTGCCGCCCACAGCACGTGGCTAACCCAGGCACAGACGGAGCCCTTGCCATTGGTGCCAGCCACGTGGATGGCCGGGATCCCCGCCTGCGGCTGGCCCAGCCGCTGCAGCAAAACCTGCATGCGCTCCAGACTGAGATCTACACCAAACCGGCCTAGTGACTCCAAAAAGGCCGGCCAACTCCAGTCGGAGATCTGAGGCCTTAGGGACAACTCACTTTGGCTCAAGCCAACCCTCCGTCTTGCTAGCTAGGAAAAGCGAGGCTTGGGGATTGCTAGAGGTTCACCACAAAAGCGTCACGAATGCCCGGCTGCTTGAGCACCTCTTCTAGGAGTCCATCCGGCAGGGGATCATCTAGGCTGAGCACCATCACCGCATCGCCGCGGATGATCTTGCGGCCCACCTGCATGCTGGCGATGTTAACGTTGTAGGCTCCCAGCAGGGTGCCAATCCGGCCGATGATCCCCGGCATATCTCGGTGCAACGTCATGAGCATGTTGGCCGAAGGCGGCACATTGACTGGGAACTCGTCGATCTGGGTAATGCGTACCTCCCGCTCCCCAATGAGGGCCCCTGAAACCGAACGCACCCCGTTGGGGCCGTGGGCAATCAAGGTCAGGGAGCCGGAGTAATCCCTTACCGAGGGATCCCGGGTTTCCACTACGCGAATGCCCCGCTCCTTGGCCTCAATGGAAGCGTTGACGTAGTTAACCCGCTCCCGCAAAGCTAGCGTCAAGAGCCCCTTGAGTGCGGCGATGACAATTGGCCGGCTGTCTTTCTCAGCCAGGGATCCCTGCAGGCGGATCTCCAACTGGCTAACCCGATCCCCCGCTAACTGACCCACCAGGTTGCCCAGCGTTTCAGCTAACTCGAGGTAGGGCTTGAGGTTTTGCAGCACCTCCGCCTGCAGGCCGGGAATGTTCACAGCAGAACGAGCAGGCAGCCCCAACAACACATCGCGGATCTGCTCGGCCACATCAATGGCCACATTAATCTGCGCCTCCTCAGTGGAGGCCCCCAGGTGAGGGGTCAGCAAGATCTCTTTGCCCAAGGAAAGCAGAGGTGAATCTTTGCTAAGGGGCTCTTCAGCAAACACATCTAGGGCCGCTCCGGCAATTTGGCCAGATTTGAGGGCTTCGTAAAGAGCCTGCTCATCCACCAGGCCACCACGGGCACAGTTAATCAGCCGGGCGGTCGGCTTCATCAGGCGGAAGGTTTCAGCGTTAAACAGGTTAGTGGTCTCAGGGGTCTTGGGAACATGCAAGGTAATGTAGTCTGACTCCTGCACCAGGGTGGTGAAATCGACCAGGCGCACCCCCAGTTGCTCCGCCCGCTCGACGGAAATATAGGGATCGTAGGCCAAAAGCCGCATCCCCATTGCTTTGGCAATCTGGGCTACATGGGAGCCAATCCGGCCTAGGCCAACGATACCCAGGGTCTTTTTGTAAACCTCTACCCCCACAAACTCCTGCCGCTTCCATTGGCCCGCTTTCAGGGAGGCATTGGCATCGGCAATGTGGCGCGAGAGGGCCATCATCAAGGCAATAGTGTGCTCGGCGGCAGCAATGGTATTGCCCTCAGGGGAGTTGACCACTAGGATCCCGGCCTTGGTGGCAGCAGCCACGTCGATGTTGTCCACCCCTACCCCTGCCCGGCCAATGATTTTCAGGTTCTTCCCTGCCTCAATCACCTCCCGGGTAACCCGCGTGCTGGAGCGCACCACAATGGCCTCGTAGTTGGGGATCACCGCAATCAGCTCCTCAGGGGTAAGGTTGGTTCGCACATCCACCTGAGCTACCTGGGAGAGGATGTCAATTCCCGCCTGATCAATGGGATCGGTGACGATAACTCTGGGCATACGCAACGCTAGCCTAATGGTGAAGGGCAGCAGCAGAAAAGCCAATGCCACAAGCTGGCTTGGATCCCGCCGCCGAGCCAAGTTCTGACCCAACGCCAGCCAGCAACTTTACTCTACCGCGGAAGTCTGCCGTCACTCTCAAGACCTGCAGCTCCTAGAGGGCGAAGATATTTGCCCTCAATCAAAAAGAGGCCGTTGGCAAACTGCACACAGTAGGTGCCCAACATCCGCCGCTGCCGGATCACCCCTTGCTCGTGCAGCTGAATTAAATGAGCCGGGCGCAACCTCGGCACCGGATCGGCCGTTTTCAAATAGGGAGGTATCTCCACCACCTCAACCCTTGTCCCCACCGGCAGCAACTCTTGAGGTTTAGCCATAGCAAAAATCCCCCACCGAGTAACGCTACACCTACTTTCAGCCTAGCGGAGCTTGGGCTGCCTCACCGCAGAACCAGAAACTGCGCCAAAGCTGGAAAGCACCGCGGCTTCCCCACCTGCTGTCAATCGCCAGCAGACTTGCTATTATTTTGACCTCAATCGCATTCACTCTTGGAGACAGACAACCAGCTGCCCCTTGGGAGAGCTGGCAGTGGCTCACCCTTGGCCTACCTACTCTCTTTGCACAAATCCAGTAGAAGTGTTAAGAATGGTTACAGCGGCTGGCCATTTTCTTAGTTTTTCCAGCTGTCCTTCTCAGGATCCTGAAGTGCCTATGCTAGATCCCATTCCTCCTCCGGCTTTGGAAGAATACCTCTTGGAAGCGGGCATTGTCGACCGCTCGCAACTAAGTTTGGCCAAAAAACTGCAGCGCCGCCAGCAGGGGCCCCTGCTGATGATTCTTTTGGAACTGAGCTTTATCGATCTCGACCAGCTTAGGCGGCTTTTGGATCTGGGCCGCCTCTACGACCATGCTGCAAACGCTGGATAGCCTGCAGTCCAACTGGCAACAGGAGCTGGCCCGCTGGTCGGCGGTGGGGCAGGGATCCCTGCTGCTAAAAAATTGCGGAAGCAAGGAAGTGGCAGAGCTGGTTTGTGGGTTACGGCAGGTCTGTGCCCCTGCTCAATCTTTGACTCTGCTGACCGCAGACTTAGAGGTAGTGGCCGGTCCGCTGACGCTGCAGAGCTGGGAGCCAGAAAAAACGGGCCCTTTTGCCCATCTCTATCTGGAGCGTGCTGAGTCTGCCCAGCACCTCAGCCGTCTAGCAGCAATTGTAGCCCGGCTACGTTCCCCCAGCGGCTGCCCCTGGGATCGCGCCCAGACCCCTGAATCGCTTACTCCCTACATTCTTGAAGAAGCCTACGAGACTGTGGCGGCCATTCGAGCCGGGGATCCAGCCGCCATTGCCGAAGAGCTAGGGGACCTGCTGTTGCAGGTGGTGTTGCAATCCCAGATCTTTGCAGAGCGAAACCATTTCAACCTGGAAACCGTGGCAGCGCGGATTGCCGACAAGCTAATCCGCCGTCACCCCCATGTGTTTGGGGAGACCCTACAGCCAGAGAGTTTTGACCTTTCCCAGTTGCACCGCCTTTGGGAAGACATCAAGCAGCAAGAGCAGCCGCAGCAAACCCTTGGTCAAAAACTGCTGCACTACGCTGAAACTCTGCCTCCCCTGATGGCCGCCTTGAAAATTTCCCAAAAGGTGGTGGCCTCAGGAGTGGAGTGGCCAAGAGAAGAAGGGATCTGGGCCAAGATCCGCGAGGAAGAGGCCGAGCTGCGCCAAGAGCTGGAGCGCGATCCCCCCGACCGGGCCCGCCAGGAAGCAGAGCTGGGAGATCTGCTGTTTGCCCTAGTTACCTTGGGGTGCTGGTATGGGCTGGATGCTGTCCAGGCGCTAACGCAGACCAATCTGCGCTTTGCCCGCCGTTTTTTGCGCCTGGAAGAGCTGGCGCGGCAACAGGCAGAATCAGAGCTGCCTGCCCAAGACTTCCCCCTCAAAGGACGCACCCTGCAAGAGCTAGAGAGGCTCTGGCAGCAAGCCAAGCAAGACCACCCCTGAGCTTCTAGGGATGGCGGGGCAACTCTAGGACAGGAACCACTAGCTCTTGCACAGGCAGAGCTACGGGTTGGGCAGTTTCGCCACTCGCAGAGGAAGGTGGCCAAGAGGAAGAAGTTGGCGCCTTGTCAACAGGGTGGAGTCGCCAGCGGATGATCTGCTCGCCACGGTAAAAGGTCACCAACAACTGGTTCCCCTGGGGTTGGATTTGCCAAGTGCCATCACCACTGGTAACCGAAGTCTGTTCCCCAGAAAAGGGTGCATCTAAAGCCGGCCCTGATTGGCTCCAAATCCGTCCGCCCCCTGTTTCCAGAACCAGTTGCACCGTTGCTCCCTGTCCTTGACCACTCAAGATCTGGCCAGTGCCAATCCAAACTTGGGTCTCTTGAGCTGCTGCAGACTGCCCAAGCTGCAGAGCCAGGAGCAACAGTCCTGCCCAGCTTCCCCAGTTTTGTGGCGCTCTTCCCCAACGCCGAGGGAAAGAAGAACAGCAAGCAAAGAAGGCCATTGCTCCCCCGTTGTACTCCACGCTGCGATAAAGCTAGACCCCGTCTGGCCGCAGCAGCAGTTCTTTTTCCCAGTCTAACCTTGCCCCTGGGTTGAGCCGGTTGTGGGCTCCGCAGTCGCCTTGATCCCAATCTAGGCAACTGCTGCCCCCCCAGATAGGCTGCAACCTGAGCCTCTGGGTGCGGGGATCCCTAACAACCGTTTCGCCAATGCGCAGACCCGCTTGAGATGGCAACCCCTAGCGCTTCCCGCTAGGACACTGCCCCTGCTTGCCTGGCTTGCTCGACAAGGGCGGATTCTCGAGCGGGTATGGCCTCAGTTGGGTCTACAGAGCAGCGGCCCGGGCAAAGGTCTCCCTGCTGCCCCTCTGGCTTAGGTGTTCCTCTCCCGTTCCAGCTTGGCTATTGCTATCTGGCTTTCCAGGCGGGAAATGCCCTCGCGAAGGGCTACTACCTGGGCTTCCACCTGCTCTAGGGAGTGGCGAACGGCCTCTGCTGCACTTAGGTGTTGGTTGCGCTGCACCAAAGCCTGGCGTGCCAGCTCGTCCTGATTGTGTTGGGTAGCCTCTTGGGCTCTGGCAAACCACTCTTCTGCCTTTTGCAGCAGTTGACTGTACTTCCGTTCCAGTTGCTTGCGGCTGGCCAGAGTTGTGGTTAGGCTGCGCTGCAACTGTTTTAGATCCCGCTCCAGCTGCCGGAGGCTTACCCTCTCTTGGCTGGGCTTTTTCCACAGCAGCTTGCTCAGCCCTACCATCACCACCACTGTGGCAATACCCACACCCGCTGCCGCCGCTGGGTTTTCCCGCAGGAAAGACCCATCCAAAACCTGAGGTCCTGCAAAAGCTGAGACTTGCAGTGCCGCTTCTCGAAACTCCCACGGCATCACCGGCTGGTTTTGCTGCCAAAAACCCCGGCGTGCCGCCTGCGCGACCCCTTGAGCTTCCAGGTAGCGCTCCCGGCTGTCCCCGTGCAAAAAGCGCTCGTAAACCACTGCCTGCCCCTGGCGCAACATCTCCAAGTTCACTAGGCCGTCGGCGTTGTACACTTCGGCAATGTGCAGCCCTTCTGGGGTGATGTAGAGGGTGTCTACCTGCACCAGGGATCCCGGCGGCAGCAGCTTTTGCAGAGCCTCCTGGGAGAGGCGCCCCCACCGCCCCTGCGTTAGCTCCGGCGCATCCACATAGGCAAGACGAAAACGGGTTGGCCTGTCGTTTAGGTCTGCCCAAAAGGTGTCCCCATCGACCACCGACCGCACCCGCACTGTCTCAAGAGATTGGGCTGCTGCAGGTAGGACAAGCCAACTGCGCGAAAGGGCAGCCGCCGTCATCGGGAGGGAAGTTTTTGAGCTCATGGGGGTCACTCCTTAAGGAAATCGAGAAAAACTCTGGGAACAAACCCAAGCCCCAAGACGTCTCTAGAGGGTGCTACGAGGATAGCTGCTTTTCCCGGGGCTGGGGGGAGTGCTTTTTAATTTTCCTTGCCCAAAGATCCGGCTTTTGACTAACTTGGGGGAGCAGCAGCATTTTACAGGCGGAGGCGATAGGGCTCTTCCTCGATCCCATTGGGCAAGGGGGGCGGGAGAATTTCAATTTCTCCGGTGGGCAGCGTCCGCAGGACTGTGCCCAATTGCGCCAGTTGCTCCAAGGCAAGCAAGCGGGTGTCTTGGTCGCTGGTGGCGTTAAACACGCTCAGCCAGACATCGAAGCGGGAACGGGGACTGAGAGGGCTGCGGGCAATGTTGTCCCCCAACTGGCGAAAGTCGTCACCCGGCAGGCCTACCTGTTCCCGCCAAGCTGCGGCTTGGTAGTAGTCATTGCGACCTGCTTCCGCATCCCCCAAAAACATGAAATTGATCAAGGCGCGGTCTACGTAGAGTTTCCAGGCATCGGGATTGTTCTGGGGATTGAACTGCCGCAGGCCGCGATCCAAAATCTCAATAGCTTTTTCCGGCTGGCCGGCCTGATAGGCCAACACCAAGCTAGACAAGCGGTAGCCCAAGAAAAAAGAGGGATCCAGCCGCAGCATGTGGTCAAAGTACTCGTAGGCAAGGCCATAGCCAGTCTGGGCGCGGGCAGGAGCGTCTCCGTAGTACTGGATCAGCTCCAACCACAGCCAGGAAGCTCCCAGATTGCGGTAGCCCAGCCAGCCCAGGGTGTTAGCCAGGGCGATGTTGCGGTTCTTGCGGACCTCAGCATTTTCTATGGCCTCCAGGTTGATCCGCTCCACCATGGGCAGCTGGAGCCGCACTACCAGGATCCCACACAGCAATGCCCCACCCAGGGCGGCCAAAGTGCGGGTCAGAGACAGGGAAGAGCGATAACGGGGTAAAGTGGCAGTGCTCATGGAGGCAGAGGCGCGGGTAACTACCCTCCATCATGGCACTCCCAGCTTCCTAAAGGAGGAGGCTAGCTTCTAGGCCCAGGAGGGCCTGCAAACCCCAGCAGGGGGCTAGGCGGCGGAGCAACTTGTGGCTCCTGGCTGGGCAAGCGCAAAGTAGGGCTTGTTGCCGTGGCAGAGGGGAACCCTTGGAACCGTTCTCAGCTATGCTGCTGCGTTAAGTGCTGCCAAAGCTGCAGGGGAATGCGCTCGTGCGGGCACGGGAGAAACCGCAGCTGGGCCAGATCCTCCGGCAAGTAGTGCAAAGCCACCCGCGCCGTTGCATCCAAGAGGCTGTGCCGCCGCTGGGGATGCTGCTCCGCTTCTCCCAAAAACACATCCAGCCAGCCATCTCGCTCTTGACAGCGAATCCGCGCAGACAGAGAAGGTAGAGACTCTTGGCGATAGAGCCGAAAGCCCTGCTCAGGACTCCACCCCAGCCACCACTGAGGCGCCAGTTGCCCCAACTGCCGACACCACTCTCCTGACTGCACCCGTTGCCATGTCATGCTCACCCTCCGCGACCTGCAAAGACCTAGATGCAAATTTTTTCCAACTACTTTAGCTAAGCACTCTACCAGACTCCCTCAGTTTGATGCAAGTCTCTGTCAAAGAGGGTCCGCTATGTCCCGGGAATATATTGCAACTTAATCTCAATAGCGCTACACTGTCCCTCAGGGTGGAGTCCCATCCATCAGTCTTCCTCTCTTGCCTTGGGTAGAGTGGGGATCCCGCGCCGGCGGAACTGGCCATCCTGCGTTTGGCAGGGAGGGATCCCCTTTCCCCTCAAAGTTGAGGTTTTAATCTAAATAGGGGAGGGGGGTTTGCCGCCAACACCGTGTTGAAGGAGGAGGTAGCAGTTGAGGGTGATTGCGCTTGCGTCGGCGGGCTAGCAAGCGGAAGCGGCGTGACTAGATGGCGTGAACGCTAACCGTGACGAAGCGATCGGAACGTCCTCTCTCTTTATCTCCTGTCTCCCAGGAAGTAGGGATCCCTTACTGAGGCATTCCTTGCTCTTACCCCTAGCCCCTTTTCCCGTCTCTCCAGAGGGGAGCTAGGGATCACTTTTACACCCTCAACCACCCTTTCAGATTCTTGTTTTTGTTTGGCGTGAACACTAAAGGGTTGCGCCTCGGTCTTGCAGCCACTGAACAGCTAGCCTGTGCTGCCGCTTTTGCGCATAGGCTAAGGGTGTGTGTCCCTCCTGATTCCGGGGGTTTAATTCGGCCCCATGCTGCAGCAAAAGTTCTAGGATTGGAACATGCCCTTCCCAAGCCGCCCAGTGCATGGGTGTGGCTCCAAAGCGGTTGCGGGCATTCACATTGGCCCCGTACAGGATCAAAAAGCGAGCAATACCCAAATGCCCTTGCGCGGCTGCCTCGTGGAGAGGGGTTCGCCCTGCTTCATCGGCTCCATCCACTGGAGCTCCCTTGGACAGTAGGCGAGCTACAACGCTTTTCCTACCCGTAGCCGCAGCCCAGTGGAGAACTCTACAAGCGTTTGCCCCTTTTTGGATCAGCAGACCGATAACTTCTGCCTGATCGGCTAGGGCAGCCCGATGGAGAGGAGTGTATCCGTGGCGATCTGGCAGATCAATCTCGCTGCCTGCCTGGAGAAGCCGCTCCACCACTTCCACCTGGCCGCTGACTGCAGCCAAATGGAGGGGTGTAGCCCCGCTGGAATCCACCGAGTGGACAGAAGCGCCATAAGCCAAAAGCAAGTCCAACAACTCCAGCTTGCCGATGAGTACTGCTTTGTGAAGTGGGGTAACCCCCTGCCAATCGGGAGCATTCACATCTGCCCCTTGCTGCAAGTAAGCCAGCAACTGTTGCAGATCTTGATTGGCCAAGGCGCGGTGCAGGGCTTCGCTCATAGTTACTGGGAAATAGAGCTTAAAGTTAGGAATAGGCAAAGTCTAGGCTTTACAGCTTGGGCAAAGTCTAGCACTGGATCCCTGCCTCTGAAGTAGCTGCCCGCAAGAGGCCTCTTGGTGCTCAGCCAGCAGGGTCAATGCAGCATCAAGCCTTGACCATGAGAACCATTCTCGACAAGCTTGCATCTCAATTGCATTAGCGCCAAGAGGATCCCTTGGTTCAGCCCGGGTTGACATGCCATGATCAGCGGCAGCGTCAGGGGTCGGAGCCGACTTTTGGCCCAGGTTCTGCAACTCTCAATTCCCTTCCTTCTGCCACCGCTCATGGACTACTACGCGATTCTGAACCTGTCTCCCCAAGCAGACAGCGAGTCGCCGGTTGGCACGGCAGTTTCACCCCGATGTGGCAGGAGAGGGATCCCGAGAACGATTTGAGCAGATCTATCGGGCCTACCAAGTGCTGAGCAACCCTGAAGAGCGGCGGCGCTACGACGCCCAACGACAATCCCCACCCAGTCCTGGGAAAGGAGAAAGGCGGGTGGTTGTGCGCACCACTGGGTCAGGCTCCACCTCAGCAGAACCACCGGCTCGGGACTCCCTTGAGGCAGGAATTGCCCGCGTTAAGGCCGCCTGGCGCGAGCGCAAGCTGCCCACGGCAGTGGCTCTGGCCGAAGCCCTCCTGAAACGCTTTCCCAACTCCGGCGAGGCCATCCACATCTTGGCTTTGGCCTATCAACGCTTTGGCAACCATTTGATCCAAGAGGGGCGCCACCGGCAGGCAGAAGCCTATCTGAGAAAGGCCTTGGCCACAGAGCCAAATAACCGGGAGTTGGCCTTTGAAATCCGGCGAGATCTAGCCCGTCTGGGCATCCAGGAGGGATCCAGCTAGCTGCCTGGCGCTGCAACTTTCAACTGCTGGGCCGCCCACTGCCGGAGCCGCTGGCAGTTGACCTTGCCCTGGGCGTTGCGGGGGATCCTGCTACACCACAGCCATTGCTTGGGGTGCTTGAAGGGGCTTAGTTGTTGTGCAAGGTGCCGCTTTAGGTGCTTCTCCAGCTCGTTGCCGCTTAGAGAGATCCCAGCCCTGGGCACAGCCACCGCCACCACCTGCTGGCCCCACTCCTCATCGGGAAGGCCCAGCACACAGACATCTTCTACCCAGCCGCTGGCGCGGATTTCCCCCTCCACCTCGGCGGCCATCACCTTTTCCCCTCCAGTCAGGATGAGCTCGTCGGCGCGGCCCAGCCAGTGGAGACAGCCTTGCGAGTCCAGGTAGCCCCAATCGCCGGGGGTGAAGCCCCGCTGTTGCCATTGGCCTAAAGAATCTGCCTCGCTGGAGAGAGGGTAGTAGCCCAGTGCCAACGACTCAGCCCACACGTGGATGCGGCCTACCAGGGGATCCCCTCTCTCGCCGCGGATCTCCACAGTGGCGTGGGGTAGGGGCTGGCCCAGACTGTCGCTGCCCTGTAAGAAAGCTTCCGGCAGCAGCGTACATACCTGGGAGGCGGTTTCGGTCATGCCGTAGGTGAGGGCTAGGGGCAAGTGCAACTGCCGGGCCTGTTGCCGCAAACTGGGCCAGGTGGGGCCACCGCCAACCAGAATGGCGCGAAACTGGCGCAGGCTCTCCAAGACTCCCGGCTGGGCGTTGAGCAGCAGCCGTTGCAACTGGGTGGGCACCAGCGACAGGAAACTTCCCGGCAAAGGGGGATCCCAAGCCTCGGCCTGCTGTTGCCGTTTCCAATCCCAGACAATCCACTGCCCGCCGCTTAGCCAAGAACGAACAGCCTGCATCAGGCCGCTGACGTGGTACAGGGGCAGGACACAATAGCTATGGACACACTCCACCCGGAAGTGCTGTTGGTGGGCTCTGGCGGAGGTGCTGAGGGTACGCCAGGAGTGCACCGCCCATTTGACCTGACCGCTAGAGCCACCGGTAGGGATCCCAATTACCGGCCAGTCGGCGCTGGGCAGGAGCTGTTGCCAATGCTCCAGCTGGGGGTTGGAGGAGGCAGGATCCTCCTGCAACTGCCCTTGCCGCCAGCACCAAGCGGATCCCAGGCCAGCTAAAGCTTGGCCCCACTCCCGCTTTCCCCAGCGAGGATCGGCCAAGAAGAGAGGGATCCCCAGGCGCTGGCAGACTAAAACCAAGGCCCACACCTGCAGCGGATCCGCGTCTGCCACTAGCAGAGGAACGGCCTTTTCAGCCAAAGGACGTAGGTGTTTTTCTAGACTGGCAAGGCGTTCCTTCAGGCTGGGGGGACAAGAAAGGTTGGAGGACATGATTCCAGGGGTCAGGTAGGCGGCAGGGGAAGCCTCGGCCTGGACGCTGTGGCAGCCAGCTACAGCCTAGGGGTACCGGCGAGCCAGCTCGGCAGTTTTTGAGGCATGGCTTATCATGATCTAGGCTTGTAGTAGGAGGTGCGGTTTGTGATCGAGCCCATTTTGTTGGGGATCGTTTTGGGGATGGTTCTGGTTACCCTGGCGGGCTTATTTGTGTCGGCCTACCGGCAGTACCAGCGTAGCAATAAGATGGGGCTGTAGGTCCAGCAGGTTGGCCCTGTCCTGCGAGGAAATTGGCCAAGGGGGGAAGGTGGCATAGCAATGCAGTGGCTGCGCACGGTGGCAGCTTTGCGAGAGCAGCTGGCCAAGTGGCGGGGATCCACCATTGGCCTTGTGCCAACGATGGGAGCCCTGCACGAGGGGCATCTGAGCTTGATTCGCCGCTGCCGCCAGGAGTGTGACTACACGGTGGTCAGCATCTTCCTCAACCCGCTGCAATTTGGCCCCACCGAAGACTGGGATCGCTACCCCCGCGATGAGGAAGGAGATCGAGCGCTGTGTGAAGCAGCAGGCGTGGACGTGGTGTTTGCCCCCGACCCGCAAGAAATGAGAGCCGATCCCGCAGCCGCCAGGGATCGCACGTGGGTTAACCCTCCCGAATCCCTTTTGCAAACCCTCTGCGCTCCTCACCGGCCAGGGCACTTTCGCGGGGTAGCCACCATAGTGGTGCAATTGCTAAATCTGGTTCAGCCACAGCGGGCTTATTTTGGCCAAAAGGATGCCCAGCAACTGGCCATCATCCAGCGGCTGGTTCAAGACCTGCAGATTCCCACCACCATTGTTGCCTGCCCTACCGTGCGCGAGGCGGATGGCCTTGCCTATAGCTCCCGCAACCGCTACCTCTCAGCCGAGGAACGGCGGGTAGCTACTGGCCTCTACCGCGCTTTGCGCCGGGGCTATGAGCACTGGCAGGCGGGAGATCCCTCTGCCGAGGGGATCCTAGGTGCAGTTCGCGCTGAGCTGGAGGGCACCCCTGAGTTGCGTGTGCAATATCTGGAGCTCGTGGATCCGCAAACCCTCCAGCCGCTGTCGGAGGTAAAAGAGAAGGGACTCCTGGCAATTGCGGCCTACGTCGGGCAAACTCGCCTGATTGACAACCTGCTTTTGTCTAGAGACGAAGCCAATTCCCTGCCTCAGAAGGAAGGGGAAGCGGTGCCGCCTTCTCCAAAAAAGGCGCGCCGTCCCCTGATTGCCATTGACGGCCCTGCAGGAGCTGGTAAGTCCAGCGTGGCCCGAGCGGTGGCTGCTCAGCTGCAGCTTCTCTACTTGGATACAGGGGCCATGTATCGAGCTATCACCTGGCTAGCGCTGCAGCGGGGGATCCCGTTGGACGACGCTGAGCAACTCACCCAACTGGCTGCCCAAACGCAACTGACTCTGCAAAGTGGCCCCTCGGCTGACGAACCAACCCGCATTTGGGCCAATGGCCAAGAAATTACCCAGGCCATCCGCTCTCCCGAAGTAACCCGCTGGGTTTCGCAAGTGGCGGCAGTGCCAGGCGTGCGGCAGGAGTTGGTGAAGCAGCAGCGTCTCCTGGGTCAGGAGGGGGGAGCCGTTCTGGAAGGGCGCGATATTGGCACCTATGTCTTTCCGGATGCTGAGTTAAAAGTCTTTTTGACTGCCTCGCTGGGAGAGCGAGCGCAACGTCGACAACATCAGCTGCAGGCGCAAGGGCAGATGGTGTCCCTGGAGGAACTCAAGGCCCAGATCGAGCAGCGGGATCGCTATGACAGTGAGCGCCAGATTGCCCCTTTGCGGCCTGCCCCGGATGCCATTTTGATCGATACAGACCACCTAAGCCAAGCCGAGGTGGAAAGCAAGATTGTGATGCTGTACCGGCAGCTTTTGGAAAAGGCCGGCTCAGATCAGCCCGATACGAGAGGTTAAGACGGAAAGGGGTGGGGTATGCCCTCTGGCCAAATAGCTTGAGTAAAGTGCCCCCTTCCCGCCTCCAGCGCTGGGTAGTCGGGAACACTATGGGTAATCTACTTCTCCTTGCCGTCTTACTTCTGGTCTCAGCGTTTTGCTCGGGTGCCGAGACAGCTATCACCGCCCTGGACAACCTGCGCCTGGAGTCCCTGATCGAGGAGCAGGGGGATCCGCAGGGGCTCTATCGGCTGGTTCAGCAACAGCGATCCCAGCTGATTACAACCTTGCTGCTGGTGAACAACTTTGTCAACATTGGCATTGCTGCCTTGGCTACTACTATCTCCATTGAACTGCTGGGATCCCAGCTGGGGGGCTTGGTGGCCACCCTGCCCACCACCATCCTGGTGCTCTTGGTGGGCGAAGTGGCTCCCAAGTCTTTGGCAGTCAGCCATCCGCTGGCAGTGTTCCGCGGGGTGGTGCGGCCTGTATATGCCCTAGCGGTGCTGCTGCGCCCTTTTACCCATGCCTTTGAGTGGCTTGTCGGCAGAGTTTTTCATCTCTTGGAGCTCTCTCCCCTGACGGCTACCACTTCTCTCAAGGATTTGGAACTGCTGATTGATGTGTTGGGTCAGCGGGGGCTGCTGGATTGGCAGAAGCGGCGCCTGTTCCGCGGTGCCCTAGCTTTGGATGAGCTGCGAGCACGGGATGTGGCCAAGCCTAGAGTAAAAATGGAAACCATCTCCCACGATAAAACCCTGCAGGATGTGGTGAAACTCTGCCTAGAGACGGGCTACTCCCGCATTCCTGTGCAAGGAGAATCCAAAGACGAGATCGTCGGCGTCATTCACCTCAAGCAGGCCCTGCGCCACCTGGAGCAAGAAGGCAATGTCAAAGTAACCCGGGCGATGTCCCCGCCCTTCTTTGTACCTGAGACCAAGCGCGTTAGCCTGCTGCTTAAAGATATGCTGCGATCCCGCCAACACCTGGGGATTGTGGTGGACGAATTTGGCGGCACCAGTGGCCTGATCACCCTGGAGGACATTTTAGAGGAGCTGGTGGGGGATATCTACGACGAGAGCGACCTCTCCCCTTTGCTGCTGCAGCGGCAACGACGGCAGCGCCCCTCCTCTCCTGGATCCCCCTAAGGGAGGCTGCTAGCCAGCTTCTGTAGAGTCTTGGTTGGCTTCCGCGGGGTAACGGGCCACAAAAAAGATCCAAAAGCTGTGGATCCCTACGCCCAGGCCCCACCCGCCCAATAGAGGCAGCAGCCACGGCCAATCGGCTCGGTACAACTGCTGGAAAAACACCAGTCCCGAGGCACTGCAGAGAAAAACCGCCAGATGGGCCGCGTAGGTGTAACGGTCATCCAGCTTGCGAAACTCAGGATCCCGACGGGAGGGCTTGCGGGGCCAGCGAGGTGGCATGGCAAAACTGGGCAGTTAAAACCTTCTTTACTGTAGAACAACCCTGGACAGGGATCCCTGCGGCTCGGGGCCTAACCCCAGCCTTGGCTGGGTTGCCCGGCGTTTGCTTTCCAATTTAAGAGGTGGGGTGGGGCCGCTCCCGCCAGCGGCAGCTGGGGGGATCCGTCTCGGCTGGCTGGTCCTCAAACTCCAGGGGGCCCTCCTCGGTGTACAGGTGCAGGTCAAACCAGAAGGTGGATCCCTGTTCCAGCTTGCTTTCTAGACAGATGCGGGTTCGGTGCTTCTCCAAGATGTTGCGCACAATAGCCAGGCCCAGGCCAGTGCCCTCCAGGGTGTGGACGCGGTTCTCCACCCGGAAAAAGCGCTCGAAAATCCGCTCTTGATCCTCGGGCGCAATGCCAATGCCTGTGTCGGCCACTGCCACCCGCACTGCCTGAGGGGATCCATCCGGCCGCACCACCAGGTGGGCATGCACCGTCACCGTGCCGCCAGAGGGGGTGAACTTGATGGCATTGCCCAAGAGGTTGGTCATTACCTGCAACAGAAGGTCGTAGTTGCCCCACACCAGCGGCAGCTCTGGATCGACGAACTTGCGCAGTAGGATCCCTTTGTCGCGGGCCTGCAGGTGGTGGGTGCGTAGAGTCTGCTCAATCACCGCTGCAATATCGACACCCTCGAAGTGATACTGCTTGCCCGACTCCAGGCGGGACAAATCCAAGACGTCATTGACTAGGCGAGTGAGGCGGTCAGTTTCGCGGTTGGCAATTTCCAGATAGTCCAGCCGCTCCTCCGGCGACATCTGCTCGCCGTACTCGTAGAGGGTCTCGATAAACGACTTGATGCTAAAGAGGGGGGTGCGCAGTTCGTGGCTGATGTTGCTGATGAACTGGGCTTTGGCTTCGTTGAGCTCTGCCTCGCGGGTAATATCCTGCACTGTGATGACAATCCCCTTGAGGTTTTGCCGCCGCGGGTCGGATACCGGCGACAGCAGGATGCGGATGACCCGCTTGGTAGGGCTGGTGAGGTTAACGCGAATTTCCTCTGCCTCTTGATCCCCGCGGGCAATTTGCATCAGGGGGCGGGCCAGTTGCTGCCGCAGATCCTCGGGCAACAGCTCCAGCAAGGGCTTGCCCAAGACAGGCTCCCCTTCCCAGCCGAACATGCGAGAGGCAGCCGGGTTGAGCAGGAGGATCCGAAACTCGGCATCCAGCAAGATGGCAGCATCGACGATAGAGAAAACTAACGTCTCCAACTTGGCCTTGGCGGCGGCCAGTTCCTCGATGTTCTGCTCTTCGTAGCTCTGCAGCCGCTCCGCCATCTCGTTAAAGCTGTCAATCAGCTGGGCCAGCTCTCCCCCAAAGGGCAGGTCAATGCGCTGCTTGAAGTTGCCCTTGGTAATCTCCTGGACGCCCTTGACCAGTTCTTTGATGGGGTAGGTGATGGTGAGGGCATTGACCACGGCTCCCAGAATGGCCAGAACCCACACTGCCAAAAACACCCCAATCGAGACCTCCCGCGCCAGTTGCGTGGAGCGCACGAGGGCGGGGTTGGGGTTAATGCCCAGGGCTAGGGTGCCCAGGAAACGGCCCTGGTGATAGATGCCCACAAAAATGTCCGTCACCCGCCCCGCAGGGGTGAGGTGGGTGCGCACCAGCGGCTGGCCCTCGGCAGGCGGGCGGTTGTCCGGCAGTTGGATGCGGCGGGTAAGGCTGAGGGAGGTTTTCACCTCCTGGTTGGAAAACGGGATCCCGTAGTAGATGTTTCCCTCCGGGTCGGCGTAGAGCAAATAGCGGATGCTGCTGGTGCTCTCAAAGTATTGCCGCGACAGTTGGGCCACTTCGCTGATGCGGTCTTCGGCAATCAGGGGAGCGACATTGGCTGCCAACAGCAATCCCAGATCCCGGCCAAAGCGGGCCTCGTTAAAGCGGGCATCCTGCTGTACAGTGCTGATGGCCCAGAAGGTGAAGCTGCTCACCACCAGGGAAACTACCAGGGTGGCCACAAAGAGCAACTGGGTCTCCAGGCGCAGCTTGTGTTTCCAGCGCGCCCACCAGCGCCGCAGGGATCCCCAAAAGCCCCCTCCCCTTGTCGGCTCCGCAGCCTCCCCCGGTGAGGGCTCTGGAGGAGAAGAAGCTGACTCAGGCGATTGGACGTTGGCAAGGGGCTCGGCAGTGCTAACAGGAGACATGAACCCGACGTAACTGGAGAACGCTGTCGCCACCATTTTGACATGGCTGCCGACAGGGTTAAGAAAGGGTTAGATTTTTACAACAGAAGAGGCAGTGCTAGCTCCAACTAGGGATCCTGAAGGCGCAAGGGGAGATGCCTCTAGAGGGGCTGCAGGCCTAGCTTCTCGAGCAAAGCCGCAGCGGCAGCCTGGCCCGGATTGGCCGGAGTCAACAACTTTTCGCCGGTGAAGATGGAATTGGCGCCTGCGCTCTCGGACAGGTTTTTCCGCCCTGCCGAGAGCCGGATCTGGGCCATGGGCAGCAGCAGCGGATCGGGAGGGGGAAGCTGGCCCAGGGGCGTGCCGGCCACCGGCACCAGCGCGTTGATGGGTACCGAAGTGGGCGGCGGCGTCAGGTTGGCCAAAATCTGCAGCAGGGCGATGCGGTCTTCGTCGGTTTCCCCAAGGCCGACAATGCTGCCACAGCTCTCCAGGCCGGCTACCCCCACAGGGGCCAGAGTCTCCCGGCGATCCTAGAACTCCGGCGAGGGGTCCAGATTGGGGTTGTAGGCTGTCAACCCTGCCGCCGCCAACTGCTGCGCTTGAGCAGCTGACGCCCTCCCCAACGTGACACAGGCTTCCATCCCCAGCTTGCGCACCATGGGCACCCTCTCCAGCACCCGCTCAAACGCCTTCCCTTTCGGGGCTGGCCGCCAAGCAGCGCCCATGCATAGCCGGGTGGCGCCGTGCTGGCGCAGCGAACCCCGCAAGGTCAAGGGGTAGGTCTCGATCCCTGTCGAGTAGCGGGCGCTTTGGGGGCAATAGGCGCAGAGTTGAACCCGGTTGGGAGGGTGGTGCTGTCGGTGCACCGCTTGCGCCTCGAACACCAGCTGCGGCAGCGGCCGATAGTACTCCGGAGCAGTGGCCATGCCGGCAATGTCCAAAACTCCCTAAAAGCTTGCCAGCGCTCTTAGGCTTGGTTAGAATGCTGAGTCTGTGCTTTGGGAAGGCGAACCCGTCTCGCTTGGAAACCCAACAATGATAACCGCAGAAGCAGGGGCCAAAGGCCCTATTAGCCAATTTATTGAGCATCACTTTCGCCACTTTAACGCCGCCGCCCTGCTGGATGCCGCCAAGGGCTACGCCGCTCACCTAGAAAAAGGCGGCAAGATGATGGTGACCTTGGCAGGCGCTATGAGCACGGCGGAGCTAGGGCTTTCCCTGGCTGAGATGATTCGGCAGAACAAGGTGCACGCCATCTCCTGCACCGGCGCCAATCTGGAGGAAGACATCTTCAACCTCATCGCCCACGACTTCTATGAGCGGGTGCCCAACTACCGCGACCTCAGCCCGCAGCAGGAGCAGGAGCTGCTGGAGCGGCACATGAACCGGGTAACGGATACCTGCATCCCGGAAGAAGAGGCAATGCGGCGCCTGGAAAAAGCTCTGCTGGAAGAGTGGATCGCTGCCGACCAGGCGGGGGAGCGCTACTTCCCGCACGAGTTCATCTACCGCATCCTGCGCAGCGGTCGGCTGGAGCCCTACTACCAGATCAATCCGCGGGATTCCTGGGTTTACGCGGCCATGGAGGCCAACTTGCCCATCTACGTGCCGGGCTGGGAGGACTCCACCACCGGCAACATGTACGCTGCCCACTGCATTACCGGCGAGATCCGCCATGTCCACACCGTCCGCACGGGCATTGAGTACATGATCCACCTGGCGGACTGGTACACGCGCACCTCGGCGGAGTGCTCCATCGGCTTCTTCCAGATTGGCGGCGGCATTGCTGGCGATTTTCCCATCTGCGTGGTGCCTATGCTGCACCAAGACCTGGGCCGCAAGGGGATCCCCCTGTGGGGCTACTTCTGCCAGATCAGCGACTCCACCACCAGCTACGGCTCCTACTCAGGGGCAGTGCCCAATGAGAAGATCACCTGGGGCAAGCTGGGGGTTGACACACCTAAGTTCGTCATCGAGTCGGATGCCACCATCGTGGCGCCTTTGATTTTTGCCTGGGTGCTGGGGTGGTAGGACCCCGCTTCGGGATAGATCAGCGAGGCTGGGGCCGACCTGAGGCAGGACGGGGCCGTTGGGAGAGCAGAATCGCGGCTTCCCAGTGCCCCATGTCCTGGGCAATGCGCAGGGGGGTGAGGCCGTAGCCGTCCGGCTCGTCAATCTCGGAGCCATGCTCCAGCAGCAGCCGCACCACCTCGGGGTTGCCCGACCAAGCGGCAAAATGCAGGGGCAGGCCGCCGGCCCCGAAGCGGGCATTGACGTTAGCACCTCCCTCGAGCAAAGCCTTGGTCACTTCAGGATTGCCTAGGCGGGCAGCCTGGTGCAGGGGGCTGGCTCCGCCGCGATCTAGCCAGTTGGGATCCGCCCCGGCGGCCAGCAAAAGGCGGGTGTTGAGGCCGCTTTCGACGAAGAACAGAGCCGTCTTGCCCCGCCCTTCCGTGACATTGGCGTCTTTCCCCAGCCAGAGAGCCAGTTGCAGCCGCAGCGGGTTGGCGGTGGCCAGAGCTTGCGGATCTTCCGGCAGGGAGTAGCCGTAGAACCCCAGCCCTCCTACCAGCAGGGATCCCAGCCCAACACCCACAGCCCACCACCTACGCTCCATGGCCCTACTCCTCAAAGAACAGGATGGCGATCCCTTGGCTGGGTAGGGCCTGGGCCGAAAGCAGCAAGGGGTTACTGAGGGCAGGTTGCACAGCAGCAGCGGGAAAGAGGCGCAAAAACGCTGCTAAAGGTTGCAGCTCGCATTGGGACGCCTCAGCGGCGGCGGTGCGATACATAGTCGGGATGACCAACTTGGGCTGCAGCACTTCGATGGCCGCTTTGGCCGCCTCGGGATCGTAGTTTTTCGGCCCACCCCCCACCGGCACCAGCAACAGGTCAGGGCGAGCCAGCAAGATGGACTGTTCCCGGCCGATGGGCTGCAGGGCCCCTCCCAAATGGACAATGTCAATCCCAGCCATGCGCCAGCGCCAGCCCACGTTGAGGCCAAAGCGAGGGCCCCGCGGCATGCGCACCCCCTGCACGCGGATCCCATCGATGACGTAGTCCCCCGGCTGAAACAGCACTTTAGGGTTGCCGGGCACCACGTCCAGGGCCCCTTCGTCCAGGAGGCGGCTGCTGAGCAGCACCAGGTCGGCAGCAACCCTGGGCGCAGGATAGCCAGCCGTGCAGCCCCCTGGCCGAAAGGGGTTGACCAGAAAGCGCTTCCCCTCCCCCTCAAACAAAACGCAACTGTGGTGCAGCCAGGTCAGTTGCAGGCTCTGGGGGGTGAACTCCAGGGATCCTCCTGGGGAAGGGGCCGTTTGAGCACCTCCTCGCTGACCCCCCACGGCAAGGGATGCCAGCAGGCTAGCGCTGGCTTGCAAAAGCTGGCGACGCTTCATGGGGTGGGGATCCCTGACGCAACCACGCCAGCCGCTGGCTGGGGCGCTCCTAAGGCATGGAGCTGCGCCAAGCGCAGGAAGTTGCTCAACAGGCGCTTGCCCTCAGCGGTCAAGATGCTCTCCGGGTGGAACTGCACGCCCTGCACGTGGAGATAGCGGCGGTGGCGCACCCCCATGATAGTGCCATCGCAGGTTTGGGCCGTCACCTCTAGCTCGTCAGGACAGGTGGAAGGCTCGATGACCAAACTGTGGTAGCGGGTGGCCGCAAACGGCTGGCTTAGCCCCTCAAACACCCCCACCCCCTGGTGGTAGATGAGCGAGGTTTTACCGTGCATCAGCTCAGGGGCGGGCACAATGCGCCCCCCATAGACCTGGCCAATGCACTGGTGCCCCAGGCAGACGCCCAAGATTGGCAGCTCGGGTCCCAGCTCCCGAATCAGCTCCAGCGAGATGCCGGCCTCCTCAGGCCGCCCCGGCCCCGGCGAGATAACCACCGCCTCCGGCTGCATCTGGCGCAGCTCAGCCACTGAGATCTCGTCATTGCGAAAAACTCGTATCTGCGCCCCCAGCTCCCCCAGGTATTGCACCAGGTTGTAGGTAAAGCTGTCGTAGTTGTCGATTACAACCAGCACGATGGCACCCGGCGACGGCACCTCATTTTAGCATTGCCCAGGCTTGGGTCTCCCCCAGCGGCAAGACTCGCAGCCCAGAGCCAACACCCGGATCAAGCTTGTATCCTGGGAGATATAGCACACAAGCGGCAGCGAGGTGGCTAGCTTTTAGGTTGTTTTCTGATTCGGATCCCATGAACCCGCTTCTCTCCCCGGCAACCGACTTGCTGGACGAGGTGCGCAGGCTTTTTCCTTTTGAGCTGGATGAGTTTCAAATCCGAGCGATTCAAGCTCTAGCAGCTGGGGAATCGGTGGTAGTCTGTGCACCTACGGGATCCGGCAAGACCCTGATTGGAGAGTATGCCATCTATCGGGCTTTGTCCCAGGGCAAGCGGGTTTTTTATACAACCCCGCTGAAGGCTCTTTCCAACCAAAAGTTTCGCGATTTTGGCCAGCAATTTGGCCCGGAGCGGGTTGGCCTCCTCACCGGCGACATCTCCCTTAACCGGGAGGCACCGATCTTGGTGATGACTACCGAGATCTTCCGCAACATGCTCTACGGCACGCCGCTCTCTCTGGTCGTCCAGCAGGGGGCTGACGGCAGCGAGATGGATGCCTGGGAAGCGGCAGAGGCCCTGAGCCGGGATCCCTTGCGGGATGTGCAGGCGGTGATCCTGGACGAATGCCACTACATGAACGACCAGCAGCGGGGCACCGTCTGGGAAGAAGCCATCATCTACTGCCCTGCCCACATCCAGCTGGTTGCCCTTTCGGCCACCCTGGCCAACAGCGACCAGCTCACCGACTGGATGAACCAGGTGCATGGCCCCACCCGACTGATCGACTCCAGCCATCGCCCAGTGCCGCTGCAATTTCACTTTGCCAATCGCAAAGGGCTGTTCCCCCTGCTGGAGCAAACCGAGTCAGGCCGGTGGGTGTGCAATCGCCGTCTGAAAAGCAAGCCCTCCAAGTCAGGCCAGGCTCCCTACGGGGAAGTACCGGAGATGGCCCAGGTGGTGGAAAACCTGCGCCGACGGGATATGCTACCGGCCATCTATTTCATCTTCAGCCGCAAAGGCTGCGACCTGGCAGTGGCCAGCTTGGGAGGCTTGGACTTGACTGCTTCTGAAGAAGAACGGCGGCAATTAGCTGAGCAGATCGACCGTTTCTGCCGGGAAATGCCGGAAGCGGTGCGCTGGGAGCAACTGGATGCCCTCTACCGGGGGATTGCTGCCCACCATGCCGGCATGCTACCTGCCTGGAAGGGCCTGGTGGAGCACCTGTTTCAGCAGGGGCTGGTGAAGCTGGTCTTTGCTACCGAGACGCTGGCTGCCGGGATCAACATGCCTGCCCGCACGACGGTGATTTCCTCCCTCTCCAAGCGCACCGATGACGGCCATCGCCCCCTGACTGCTTCCGAGTTCATGCAAATGTCAGGGCGGGCTGGACGGCGGGGCAAAGATGTCATTGGGCATGTGGTAACCTTGCAGTCCCCCTTTGAGGGGGCGCAGGAGGCAGCCCGCCTGGCTACCTCGGGGGCGGATCCCTTGGTGAGCCAGTTTACCCCCACCTACGGCATGGTGCTGAATCTGCTGCAGAAGCACTCTTTAGAGGCGGCCCGGGATCTCATTAACCGCAGCTTTGGCCAGTATTTGCTCTCGCTGCAAAAATTGCCCGAGCAACAGGAGCTCCTGCAAACGCGGGCCGAGCTGGAGGCAATTAACCGCCTTCTAGAGGGTATCTCCGACGAAGAGATTGCCCGCTACGAGAAAATGCAGGCGCAACGGCGGGAAGAACGGCGCATTTTGCGCTATCTCCTCAAACAGCAAGAAGCAGAGCCAGATCCCACCCTGCGCCTGTTGGCTGTTCCCCACATCCAAGCGCAAGAGGAAAAAATCCGCGCCCTGGAAGCCCGCATCCGCGAAAACCCTGCCCACAAAGTTGGGAAAAAGCTGCTGGGTTTACGGGAAAAACGCCAACGCCTACTCAAGCGCCTCCAGCACCTGGAGCGGCAGAGTGAGTCGGTGCAGGAGCTGCGCTGGCAGCAATTTATGGCTCTGGTGGGCGTGTTGCAGGAGTTCGACTGTCTGCAAGGATATCAGCCAACAGCCAGTGGGGAGGTGGTGGCTGCCCTGCGGGGGGATAATGAGCTCTGGCTGGGGCTGGCTCTGCTCTCTGGGGAATGTCTGGGCTGTGCCCCCCATCACTTGGCTGGGGTAATTGCCGCCCTGGTGGCCGAGCCTCCCCGTTCAGGGACCTACAGCCGGCTGCGCACCTCCGGGCTAGTTGAGGATGTCCTGCAGGGCTTGCGAGGCCTGCGGCGGCAGCTTTTCCGCAGCCAACGCCAACACCAGGTGTTTCATGTGCCGATTGGGTTCGAGCCCGATCTGGCCGGGATCGTGGAACACTGGGCCCAAGGGATCCCCTGGGAAAAGCTGGAGGCCAGCACCAACCTGGATGCTGGGGATATTGTGCGCCTCATCCGCCGCACCCTGGATGTGCTCTCTCAGATCCCCTATATCCCCCACCTGCCAGCAGAGCTGCGGGAAAATGCCCGCGAAGCCCAAAAACTGCTGGATCGCTTCCCCGTCAGCGAGCTGATCTAGCGGCGCCCGTCCCGCTGGCGCGGCTGCAGGCTCTCTCTATTGGGGTTTCTGCACGGAGAGGGTGACCATCGAATAGGGGCTGAGATTTCCTTGTCCTACAGCAGTTTGCGGGCTTGTAGGATAGGTCTCGTGTCCGTGGATATGTCCCCTTTTTAGCTGGTTGGGGGGGCTGTAAACCGGCCTAGAGGCCCGGCTGCAGGGCTACCGTTCGCGTCAACATGAGTGCGGGAGTACGTCACTCAAGTAGTCAAAGCTGCCCTAAAACCCTTGCGGGGTATCGTGTTCCAGGGATCCGCCACCACCTCGCGGGGATCCCTGGGCTGCGTTTTGACTGCCTTGACCTGCATTTTGACTACCGCATGTGGCCGGGTAAGTAGCCGGAGAAGCGTCACAAGTGTCACTAGTGTCACTCGTGTCGGATCCCTTGCCTGGAGCGGCTTCCGACGGTGACCCTTCTCCGAGCAAAGTGTCACCAGGGATCCCTAGTGTCACCGCCGGTGGGGGTAAGACTTCATCCAGAGAGGCTCGGAGTCGGGTAGTTTACGGGAGAACGCCAGCCACCTTGGCCGGCCCAGTTGGCGGGTGTGGGTGGGGTGGATCCCTTGCGGAGAAGTGGGTGGTGATTTCGGATCGGGCTGTGCGTCTGGAACGGGAGCTGTTGGCGCTGCAATCTGAGCACCCTGCTAGGGCAGCCCAGTACCTGCTCCAACTTGGCTACGAGGTGCGTGATTCGAGTCCCAGGGCAGTCGCGTGAGGGATCCCAACGAGCGGGGCTGGCACGAGGCTCAACTGCCCCGAAGGGAGATCCGCCGGTTGGCCACTGAGGCAACCCACACTGGAGTGCGGATAGAAGCTGGCCAGATCGTCGCTAAGGCACGCAATCGGGCCACCCCCACGGGTGTGGGGATGCCAACTAGTTAAGCATGCAAGCGGCCCAGTGGATCCCCCCCTCAGAAGACCTCGGATAGGGCAGCGTCGAATTGATCGCTGGGGATAAGGACAACCCAGGTCTCGGTGAAGGGATCCCGGAGCATCACCACGCGGCTGGGGTCGAAGCCGAGCCGGACGGCCTCATCCCGCTGATAGGCCAGCTTCCAACTAGCCTCTTCCTTGTTGCCTTGGACGGAAAAAGTCAAGATTGGCGTGCGTATCTTGGAGCTCATTAAATAGCTCTCAACCGTTCGCGTCAGCGGGACGGAATCCTCACTCAACGAAGTCTCTCTCTTCATCAAGAGCGCTGAGAGAGTCCCACCTTCTATGGTCACTCGGCAGAGACAGAGATGGATCCCTAAATCCTGGCGTAAGTACAGCTTGAATAAGGTAGCAGACAAAGCTGGCACATTTTTCTGTTTCTATCGCTACTTGTCTTTCTGAAAACCTAACTACTATCCAGCCGCTTTCTGCAAAGAAATCGTCTCGCTGGCTATGTCTATTGTCATCTAGTGCATGATGTGGTACTCGCTGACCATTGTTCTGGTACCAAGGTTCGTCAACTTCAACATCGATAAGTAGAGTTCTATTGTTACTAGATACTTGTATTGCTATGTCGGGCGTATACGGAAAATCAAATCCTGGAACCTTTAGGGAGGCTTGTTCAGGCAGAAACTTAACTGGAAGGTTTTCCATCTTTATTATCAAGGCTTCTCTCAGCCGGCGATCATACCTACCTGCGCGAGCACCCTGACCTAAGAAAGGTTGGCATAAATCTAGAGGTTGAAATATCAGACCATTTTCCCAGTCCCTTATGATTTGAGCTACCTTGTTTTGATATTCGCGCCTATATTCTTCGACTTGTTGTTTGTAATCTGACTCTATGCGATCGCACTCTCTTCTCCAAAGGACAAGTCTCTCCTCATATCTTTTTTGTTCTTGAGGATAACTTCGCATTTTTCTCTCATATTCTTCCATTCTCTCTTCATAAGTCCAGGATTCGTATAAGAATTGGGCTAAGGTAGCCACGCCTGCAATCCCTGCCAAGATTAGAAAGAATGGCGCTTCAGCAATAATCAGCGCAATCAGGGTAGCAACTCCAGCTCCAGTTGACAGGGCAGCCTGGAGCTTGTCCATTACACGGGTTGGGATCTCTGGTAGTTGCGGCTTAACTGGTCGAGGGGGTAGTTGAGGCGGCTCAGGTTTTCTGGGGGGAGGGGGCAGTTCTGGCCCTCTCAGTTGCAGGCTGATAGGGGTAGGGAGAACTATATAGGGATAGCAGTCCCTCCGCTCATATTTGAGGATGGGGTGGGGCTTCCAGCTCGGCGTGTGCATTGTCTTGACCTGGCACGTTGTCCCGTAATATGCCAGAGGCCACTTTTCCAGTCAATTCTCCCTGACGGCTGTAACAGCCTAGCCGCAAGGAATCCCCTGTTAATGAACGGCTCTGAAGATCTGCAGGCTGCCGTCCGGCTTCACCACCACCTTCTTCTTGCTTTTGGCTGTCGCGTAAGAGAAGACAATCTGACGTGGATTTAGGTTAGGCTTAGGCGGCTCTTCTCCCTGTGCCTTGGCCCGCAACCGGTCGGCCATCGCAAACAACCAGCCCAGGTTGAGGGTGTACGCAGGCTCGAATCCAGGGATCCCTAGATCCGTCTCGCCCAGCTCCCCTGCAATCTCGCCCAGCTTTCCGTACAAAGCCACGCCAAGGATGGGAGGGGCGTTGACTCGCTTGGGGGGCAGGGAGATGTGGTCTATCCGCTCCCACTCCCCCCTATCGGCTGTCTTATTTGCTTCTGCATTTCCGTTAGTCAAGTAGTCAAAGCTGCCCTCAAGCCTTTGCAGGGTAAGGCTTTCAGGGCTGACTACGGTGTGGTCAGGTTTAGTCAAGTAGTCATCGTGTTCCAGGGATCCGCCACCACCTCGCGGGGATCCCTAGGCTGCGTTTTGACTGCCTTGACCTGCATTTTGACTACCGCATGTGGCCGGGTAAGTAGCCGGAGAAGCGTCACAAGTGTCACTAGTGTCACTCGTGTCGGATCCCTTGCCTGGAGCGGCTTCCGACGGTGACCCTTCTCCGAGCAAAGTGTCACCAGGGATCCCTAGTGTCACCGCCGGTGGGGGTAAGACTTCATCCAGAGAGGCTCGGAGTCGGGTAGTTTACGCTGGCCCGCTGGGGGCAGGGTGGCCGGCCTAGTGTTTGCCGGTGGCCACCAGGCCCCTGCCGGTAGGGGGCAGGGATCCCTGCTACAGCGCCCGGTCGCTTGAGCGAAGTCGAAAATCTGGCTGCAAATGCTGAGGCAGCGCCGGGCCGTCTCGTAAGCCCCCCTGGCCTCGATGCGCCTCAGGATTTCCAGGATGTCCGGGGGTGTGATGTCCTCGATTGGGCGGGATCCCAGCCAAGGCAGGATGTTCCTGTCCAGCCGCTGCCGGGTGACTTTGGCGTGGGTAGCCACCCACTTCTTCTGGTTGTTCTCCAACCACTCCTCGGCTACCGCTCCGAAGGTGTTGACAGACGCCTTCCGCTCGGCCTCTCGCACCAGCTTGGGATCCCTGCCAAGGGCTATCTGCCGCCGCATGGCAAGGTGAATCTCGCGGGCCTCTTTGAGACCTCTATAGGGATACTTGCCCAGGCCCAGTCGGTGTTCCCGGCCACGGAAGCGGTACCGGAACCGCTACAGCTTGGAGCCGTTCGGCCTCACCTCTAGGTACAGCCCATCCCTGTCCGGCATCTGGTAGGGCTTGTCCTTGGGCTTGGCGTTCCTGATCGCCACGTCCGTCAGTGCGATATCCCACCCCGCCTAAATATCCACGGCTGTGTCCCGTCTTGCCGTGGATTGACTACCGTGGATATCAAATGCCCAAAAACCTTGCCAGTTAAGGCTTTGGGGGATTTAGGTGGATGTTGGCAGACTAGGCTTTGACGGAGAGGGTGGGATTCGAACCCACGGTGGCTTGCGCCACGGCAGTTTTCAAGACTGCTTCCTTAAACCACTCGGACACCTCTCCACCTTAACCCCGGCCGGGATCCGCCGTCTCTACTATCTTAGGCTGTGCCCTTGCCGGTTGTGCAGCTAACCGCTTGTGGGGAAGGACAGGGATCCGCTATAACCCACCTGAGGGATCCCTGGCTACGGATGAGAGGAGACTTTTGCCCAGCTCAGGGGCAACTTCTGGCTTGGCCAATGCTAGCCTTGCTGGCTGCCTGTCGCCCTTTGCCAGAGCCACCTCCTTCCAAAGCTGCCCCGTTGGATCCGGTGCTGCGCCACGTTGGCGAAGATGGCACCCATTTTGCGGCTTCCGTGGGCGATACCCGCGCTCTCCCTCCCCACTTCCCGCCGCAGTTGCAGTTGCCCGAAGCTACCGTCCTCTCTTCCGGGCAAATCTGGGATCAGGAGGGGGGGCTAGCCTCCTTGCTCTTGCAGACCTCTCAGCCTCTGGAGGAGATTGCCGCCTACTACCGCCGTACCCTCTGGGGCGAGGGCTGGGATCTCCTCTCGGATCTGGAACAGGCCAACGGCATCCGCACCCTTGTGTTTGAGTCTCCCCCCCACCCTGAACAGTCCCTGCACCAGGCCGTCATTCAGGTGGGATCCCCCCGCCGCGGGCCGGATCAGGTGGAGTACCGCGATATCTTGATTTTGCTAAGTACCGTTGCCCCTGTCGGCAAAGCGCAGCCTGCTGCTGCAGCCTCTCCTTGAAGCATGCCCGTCTATACCCAAGCAATTGAAATTGCCGCTGACGTGGCGCGGGTGGAGCGCTGTCTCATTGACCCGGAGCTGATGCGGCGCTGGCTTAACCCCCTTCTGGGCTGCGAGGCCCTGGGATCCCCTACGGGGCAACTGGGCAGCCGCTACCGCTTTTTCCTGCGCCTGCCTCTCATTGCCCCCAGCCTGGACTGCGTGATTACCAAGCGGGCCGAGGGTCTGGTGCAGTGGCAGTTTGAGGGGTTTTTTCAGGGCACTGACCGCTGGGAGTGCCGCCCCCAAGCGTCGGGAACGCTGTTGGTGAACCGCTTTGAGTTTTCCATCCCCAACCCCTGGGTGGCGGCGGGGTTTTACCTAGTGGCAGCAGAGCTAACCCAGCACGACATGCGGGCACAACTGCGACGGCTAAAGGCAGTGGCCGAGGCTTTGGGTTAGGCTGGTGGCAGGTAGTAAAGAAACGTAAAAAATGGCAATGACCAGCAACAGCGGCCTGTTCAACCGTCGCTTTTTCGACAACTTCATCCCCCAGCCGGCCAACAGCCCTCTGCAGATTGGCGAGCTGGCCCCCGACTTTGAGCTGCCCAATGTACACGGGGATCCCGTGCGCCTGTCGGACTACCGCGGCCACCAGCCGGTGGTTCTGGCTTTTACCCGTATTTTCACAGAAAAACTCTTCTGCCCCTTCTGCTACCCCCACATCCAGGAGCTGAAGGCCCGCTACGAGGAGATCCGGGCCCTGGGAGCAGAGCTGCTGATGATTACCAGCACCGACCCGGTGCAAAGCCAACAGATCCAAGCCGACCTGCAACTGCCCTACCCGCTGTTGGTGGATCCGGAGTGCAAGACCTTTCGGCTCTACGGTGTCGGCCAAGCGATGGGGGCGCCCCTGCCGGGCCAGTTCATTGTGGATCGCGAGGGGAGGCTGCGCTATAAGCACCTCTTCTCCTTTGCCGAGCCCAACGCCAGCACCGACGAAGTGCTCCGGGTCTTGCGGGAGGGGCTAGCCAGCGGCTGGGACGGAACCCGCCGGGTGGCTCCCGTGCCCTTTTTCTAAGCTGTCTCTAGGCAATTCCGGCAGAGGAGGGAAAAGGGGTGGTCTTTGCGCGGCTGGCTCAGAACAGCGCCCGGCAGGCGGAGATCCTGGAAGTAGTCCTGCGCCACGGCTGGGACTACATGCGGCGCTTACTCTCCTTGGGCAAGGCGGAAGAGCCGCAACTGCCGCCGCCGATGGTGCTGCGCAACATCCTGGTGGATCTGGGGCCGGTTTATGTGAAGCTGGGCCAGTTGCTGAGCACCCGCCCCGATCTGTTGCCGCGGGAGTACATCGAGGCCCTCAGCACGCTGCAGAGCAATGTGCCCCCCGTGCCCTGGAAGGCGGTGGAGATCCTGCTGCGCCAGCAGTTGCAAAAGCCCCTGGAGCAGGTATTCAGCAGCCTGGACACGGAAGCGGTGGCAGCGGGATCCATTGCCCAAGTCCATCGCGCCCGCCTGCTCAGCGGCGAAGCGGTGGCTCTCAAGATCCAGCGGCCGGGTTTGGAGGCAATAGTAGAGCGAGATACAAAGCTCATCCGCAGCATTGCTGAGCTGGTGGCGCAAACGGAGTTCGGTAGGCTAACAGACGTGGTGGCCTTGGCCAATGAGTTTTGCCGGGCGCTGCAGGCGGAGCTGGACTTTACCCAGGAAGCCCGCCACACGGAGCAACTGCGGCAACGCCTGCAGGCCAGCCGTTGGTTTGACCCAGCGCAGTTGGTGGTGCCGCGCGTCTACTGGGCGCTCACTACCCCCAAGGTGCTGACGCTGGAGTGGATCGAGGGAAAGCCCCTGCTGGAGGCGGATCGCAGTGACGCCGACCCACAGCAGATTGCCCGCCTGCTCACCCGCGCCTTTTTCCAGCAGATCTGCCTTGACGGCTATTTCCACGCCGATCCCCACCCCGGCAACCTCTTCTACCTGGGATCCGGTCGCGTGGCCCTCTTGGACTGCGGCATGATTGGGCGGCTGGATCCCCGCACGCAGCAGATTGTGCTGGAGCTGATTTTGGCCATCGTCAGCCTGGATGCCCAGCGCTGTGCCGAGCTCACGCTGGAACTGGCCCTGCCGGAAAGTCCTAGGGGCAGCCCGCGGGATCCCGCCGTCAGCCTGGCCCAACTGCAGAGGGAATACGAGCGCCTCTTGCGCCAGTACTACACCCTGAGCGTTGCCGAGCTGGATTTTAGCGAGCTCTTTTCCGAGATCCTGCAGGCGGCGCGGCGCAACCAGATCCGCATCCCCGGCAACCTGGGGCTGTGCGCCAAGGCCCTGGCCAACCTGGAAGGGATCGCCCGCCAGCTCACCCCAGACTACAATCTGCCGGAGCAAATTCGCCCCCTGATGGCCGATGTGTTTCGGCAGCAGTTGCTGGGGGATGCCCCCCTGCCCTCGCTGCTGCGCACAGCCCTGGATCTCAAAAACCTCTCGCTGCAGTCGCCGCGGCAACTGGAAGTGCTGCTTAGCCGCATCACCTCCGAGACCCAGCGCTGGAACCTGACGGTGCAGGAGCTGGAAGGCCTCCGCACCAGCCTGGACCAGTCGGCCAACCGCCTCTCCTACAGCATCCTGGTTGGATCCCTGATTATTGGCGCTGCCATCATCTCGGCGCAAACCCAGCGCTTCCAGGTCTTTTGGCTAAGCGAGCTGCTCTTTGGCGCCGCCAGCCTGCTGGGGCTGTGGCTCATCCTCAGCATCCTGCGCTCCGGTCGCCTGCGGGGCTAATCCCCTACGCATCTCGTGTTGGCAAAGCAACACAAAAACGGTAGCAGCAGCTCTGCGAGCGCCTCGCCAAATCCCGCAAAGGCCGATTCTTTCGTTGACCCGCTCGATGCCTTGCGCCACAAGGCTTTCAGGCCTCTTGCCCCCCCTCTTCTAGGCCCTTTTTTGCCGTCTTCGACCGACCCCCTCGCAAATGGGTCTTGCATTCCTTGCCCCACTTGGGTTTAATAGGGGTAGTGTTCCCCCTTCGGGGGGATCCCTAGAAATTGGAAACCTAGCCTTTCCATTTTCTTGATGGCCATAATCTTCTCCTATGTTCCCCCTTCGGGGGGATCCCTAGAAATTGGAAACAGCTCCGGCGGTAAGTTGCCGGATTTCTCCTCTAGGAGTTCCCCCTTCGGGGGGATCCCTAGAAATTGGAAACAATCCATCCTCGGTCTCGCGGACCGAGGAAATTGTGATGTTCCCCCTTCGGGGGGATCCCTAGAAATTGGAAACGGCGGAGGAAGCGTTCGTGAGCTCCCTCACCCTTCGGGTTCCCCCTTCGGGGGGATCCCTAGAAATTGGAAACCAGTCGGTCCCGGTGGTTACATCGATACCGACTGTTACGACTGTTCCCCCTTCGGGGGGATCCCTAGAAATTGGAAACTTCAGTTGTGTCGTAGCCTATGGCTTTGCAGGCCAGCCGTTCCCCCTTCGGGGGGATCCCTAGAAATTGGAAACGGCTTTAGTTGGTTCCAGGTCTTATCCAGCTGACAAAGAAGTTCCCCCTTCGGGGGGATCCCTAGAAATTGGAAACATGTAACCCCCTAGCGTAGGGGTGCATTCCTCGACTGTGATTAAAGGAGTTCCCCCTTCGGGGGGATCCCTAGAAATTGGAAACGCTATTAGAAGCAGCAAAAGCGGGGTGTTTGACCAGCTTCTGGTTCCCCCTTCGGGGGGATCCCTAGAAATTGGAAACTCGACAATGTCGCCCAGCCAGGCGACGGCAGTTAAGACATAGGTTGTTCCCCCTTCGGGGGGATCCCTAGAAATTGGAAACGAGAAGGGCTATGGTGCTAAGCCAAGCCCTTCTTTCTTTCGGTTCCCCCTTTGGGAGGATCCAATGAGCTCAGTGCTGCCAAAGCTGGCTCTGACGTTGGGAGATCCGGCGGGGATTGGGCCGGAAATTGTGCTCAAGGCCCTGGCGGATCCCCAAGTGCAGGCCTGCGCCCAGATAACCGTAGTAGGCGAGCGGCAGGTTTTGCAGGCTGCCCACCGCCTCTTGAAAGCAAAAGGGGTAACGGATCCCTTAGCCGACCCGGCAGGGATCCCAGTCCTGGAGTGCCCCAGCGGCTTCCACCTAGAGCCCTCGCGCGTGGGTCGGGGGGATGCCGAGAGCGGGGCAGCCAGCTTTGGCTACCTGAAAGCAGCTATTGAAGAGGCGCTGCGGGGGCAGTTCCAAGGGATCGTGACCGCCCCCATCGCTAAATACCTCTGGCACCAGGCGGGCTACCCCTTTCCCGGTCAGACCGAAGTCCTGGCCCAGCTCAGCGGGCGCGAGCGCTACGGCATGCTGTTTGTGGCCCGTTCCCCCCACAGCGGCTGGCAGCTCCGAGTTCTGCTGGCCACTACCCATATTCCCTTGCGCCAGGTGCCCCTCACCCTTACCCCCGAACTGGTGCGCACAAAGCTGGACCTGCTGGTGGGATCCCTGCGCCAGCTCTTTGCAATCGCTGATCCCGTCATTGCCGTGGCTGGCCTCAACCCCCATGCCGGCGAACAGGGGCAACTGGGCTCAGAGGAGCAGGAGTGGCTGGCGGAGCTGCTAGGTAGTTATCCCCACGCCAAAATCTGGGGGCCCCTCCCCCCCGATACCATGTGGCTGGCTCCCGCCCAGGCTTGGTATGGCCAAGGATCCCCCGCCGTGGCCGACGCCTACCTGGCCCTCTACCACGACCAAGGCCTGATCCCTGTAAAACTGCTGGCGTTTGATCGGGCCGTCAACCTAACCCTGGGGCTGCCCTTCATCCGCACCTCCCCCGACCACGGCACCGCCTTTGCCATAGCCGGGCAAGGGGTGGCGCGGGCCGAGAGCCTCAAGCAGGCCATCCTGCTGGCAGCCGAGTTGGCCCTTAGCTCCGCCGCAGCGTCTCGATCCCTTCAGGGCTAGCAATAATGGCCTCCGTGGCCATGCCGATAAACAGGCCGTGCTCCACCACCCCCACCGTTCCCTTGAGTTGCTCAGCTAGCTTGGCTGGATCGGCGATGGGGCCAAACTGGCAGTCGAGGATGTAGTGCTGCTCGTCGGTGAGGTAGGGATCCCCGTCGGCATTGCGCCGCAGCACCGCCTGACAGCCCAGGGCCTCCACCCGCGCTAGGGTCGTCTTCCAGCCAAAGCGCACCACCTCCACCGGCACCGGAAAGCGCGTGCCCAAATGCGGCACCTTCTTGGAGGCATCGGCAATAATGATGAGCTGGGCAGCGCTGGCCTCCACCAATTTTTCCCGCAGCAGGGCTCCCCCCGCTCCTTTGATTAGGTTGAGGGATCCCACTTCAATTTCATCGGCGCCGTCAATGGCCAAATCTAGGCGCGGCTGCTCCTCCAGCGTGGCCAGCGGGATCCCTAGCGAGCGGGCTTGTTCCGCTGTGCGCTCTGAGGTGGGCACCCCGATAAACTGCAGTCCCTCCTTTTGCATCCGCTCCGCCAGGGCGCTCACGGCAAAAGCGGCTGTGGATCCCGTGCCCAGGCCCACCACCATGCCCGACTGGACCTTTTGAGCTGCCGCCTGAGCCGCCGCCTGTTTTAGCTCATCTGCACTGGCCATAGTCCAACCAGATTATCTTACCGTCCACTCCAGCTAAAGCCTGGCGGTGCCTCCACCACCTGGCCAAAGAGATCGTAGGGCTCGGCCCGTGTAATCTGCACCGGCACCAGGGATCCCAGGGATCCCGGCCCGCGCACGTACACCACCCCGTCCACCTCAGGGGCAAAGCGGGGGGAGCGGCCAATCCACTCGCCGGTGCGGGGGTTTTCCTGCTCCAGGAGCACAGGCACCACCCGGCCCACCTGCTCGCGGTTGCGGCGGAAGGCGATCCCTTGCTGCAGTTGCATTAGGCGGGCGCGGCGCTCTTTTTTGACGCGCTCAGGCACTGGGTGGGGGAGGTGGTAGGCAGGGGTACCTTCCTCAGGAGAAAAAGTAAACACCCCCACATGGTCAAATTGGTGGCGCTGCACAAAGTCCAACAGATGCTGGAAGTGCTCCTCCGTCTCGCCGGGAAAGCCCACAATAAAGCTGGTGCGCAGCACAGCGTTGGGCAGCGCCTGGCGCAGCCACTCGATTAGCCGGTCGTTGACCTGGCCCTGCCAGGGGCGGTTCATGGCCTTGAGGATCTCGGGATGGCTGTGCTGCAGCGGCAGATCCAGATAGAGCAAGAAATTGGGGGTCTCCTGAATGGCCTCCACCACCGCTGGGGTGATGCCCGTGGGGTAGGCGTAGAGCATGCGGATCCAGGGAATGGGAACCTGGCCTAGAGCGCGGATAAGCTCGGCCAGCCGTGGCTCCCCGTACAGGTCGATCCCGTAGTTGGTGGTGATCTGGGAAATGAGGATGAGCTCCTGCACCCCTTCTGCAGCCAGCTGTTCTGCTTCCCGCAGGATAGACTCGATGGAGCGGGAGCGTTGCTTGCCCCGCAGGTGGGGGATGATGCAGAAAGAGCAGCGATAGTCACACCCTTCAGCTACCCGCAGGTAGGCCACCGGCGCGTGGGTGGTGCGATAGCGGGGGACGGTCTCATCGGCAATGTAGTCCAAGCTAGAAGTAACGGCGTTAACCCGCTCTCCCCGCTCCACCCGCTCAATCACCTGGACAATTTGGTGGTAGTCGCTAGTGCCCACAATGGCCACTGCCTCGGGGATCTCCCGCAGCAGCTCCTCTTGGAAGTGTTGCGCCAAGCAGCCGGCGATGATGATCTTCTTGCCCTGTACCGCCAGCTCCATCAGGGTGCTGACCGACTCCCGCCGCGCCGCCTCGATGAAGCTGCAGGTGTTGACGATAACGTAGTCGGCGCTGTCTTCATCCCCTTCCACCCGGTAGCCCGCCTGGGCCAGCAGGCCCATCATGTGTTCTGTGTCCACCCGGTTTTTCTCACAGCCCAGGTGCACAACGGCAACGGCCGGTGCTTCCTTTGGAGGAGCGACAGGGCCGCGAGAGGGTGTAGGCAAAGCGGTCTCCAACCGGTTCATAGCCACAGGAGAGGCCGAGAAAATGGCGACAGCAGAACAGCAGAAATTAAAGTTTTCCTATTTTAGTTTAGGTTTCGCTTCTGAACTCCTCTGCCCACCACCTCAATCGGGCTACCCCCCAAGTTGAACCCACACCAAGCCAAGAGCTACAGCCACTGCCAGACCGCTGGCCGCCCAACTGCAGGGATCCCCTGCCCTCTCTTCTGGGAGTAAGGGCGCTTTTCCGTAGCCCCGCAGGCGCAGCGCCTGATAGACGCGCTCAGAGCGCTCGTAGCTGCGCACTAGGAGAGTGCCTACGGCAGCAGCTAGGAAGGGCAGGTCTTGGCGCAAGGCCGGGCCCGGGCGCCACAGGGATCCCCGCGGTTGCCAGCCCCTCAAGCGGGCTGCTCGTTGCATCTGCTGCCACTGGGCGCCTATCTCCTGCAAATAGCGCTGCGTCAACCAGGCCAGTTCCAGCAGGAGGTCGGGGATCCCTACAGCCCGCAGGGCTGCCAGCAGCGCTGGCAGAGGGGTGGTCTCCACCAGCAGCGTTGCCAGCGCCAATAGGGCCAGGCTGCGCCCGCCAAGGCAGAGCGCCCTCTCCAGCCCCTCCCAGCGCAAAGCTAGGGATCCCCAGCGCCAGAGGATAGTATCTCCCACAACTAGGGGTAGAAGGGCAACGAAGGCGATGAGCAAAGCGCCTGGAGCAGCCAGCCGTCTTAGCCCTTGGCGCAGGGGCAATCCGGAGAGCGCCCAGAGAAGAGCCACCAGCACCCAGACTAGGGGCAGTAAGGTTAAGCGCTGCACCTGGGCGCAAGCTGCCATCAGGGCTCCCAGGCCCACCAGCTTGGGCAAAGGCCGCCAGCGGCGCAGCCAAGCGGGGGAGGGAGAGAGGGGAGGGGGTGGGGAGAACTGCCTTCCCCTGAGCTCCGGGGAGATGACGACCTCGGCCCTATCTTTTGGCATCTTCTCCCAACAGATCCGGTTGCACCCGCTGCAAAAACCGCACCACCCAATGGGTAAACAACCCCTCCACCGCTGCCAGAGGGAGGTGGGCCATCACCAAGCTGCCCAAGGCCAAGCGCTCTGCCTGGGTGGAGACCGTCCCCTCGCCCAGGAGGGCAGCCATGAGCACCCCATAGAAGAGCAGCGCCGCCAGCCCCACCCCCGCCGCCCCCGCCCAGAAGGCCGCCAACCCAGCTCCCATTGGCCGCCGGCCTGCCCGAAAGATCCCCCCTGCCAAGAGCGCCGGGATCCCCATAATGGCGGCATTGATCCCCAGCGTGGTCAGACCCCCGTGGCCAAAAGCCACCGCCTGGAAAAACAGGCCCACCACAATTGCTGGGTAGGCCAAGGCCCCCAACAGCACGCCCAACAAGCCATTGAGCAGCAGGTGCAGGCTGGCCGGAGGAAAAGGCAGGTGAAGGGAGGAGGCAACAAAAAAGGCGGCGGTCAGCAGCGCCGCTTTGGGGAGTTGGCGGCGGGGATCCTTTTCCAAGCGCTGGAGGAGGTGTAGGCTCCAGCCCGTCAGCAGGGCAGTGATGCCATACCCCCCCAGCCAAAGCGGTGCTGGCAGAAGGCCCTCGCTGATGTGCATGGCTAGTCCTGGCTCAAAGCGGCAGCACCCCCTGGGGAGTCGGGGAGTTCTGGGCCTTGGGAGGGACGGGGCCGGGAGAAAAACAGGGCCGTACCCAAGCACCCCCAGAGGATGCAGGCAGCCATAACCCCCCGCTGCAGAGGGCCAAAGGAGGAGCCGTTGGGGATCCCCTCTGCCTGCATAGCCGCTTCGCCCACCGGCACATTCACCACCACGCCGTGGCCGGCCTGGCGAATGCGCACCTGCCACAGTCCCTTGAGCTCAGGATCCGGCTGCAGCAGAAATCGCCCCTGCTCATCCGTTTGCCCTTCCTGCCAAGGGGTGGTGGGATCGGTGGGTGCAAACACCGTAACGCGGGCAGAACGCAGCGGCTCGCCGGAATCGTAGCGGGCTTGGATCTCGAAAGTGGGAACGGCCCGCCAAGAGGCCTCCACCCCATGAGCCCAAGCCGGAGTAGCCAGTAGCAGACCAAGAGCCGTCAGGCTCAGACACCAGGAGGGATGGGAACGGAGGCGGAGTTTTGACCGGTTCATAGGCAAGCATCTCACGGCTTTAGTCTCTGCACCTTGGCCAGCCAAGACTCAGGGCTCCGTCCCGCGAGCCAGGCAAGACGCTGCGGCAACGGTCCTCCCCCACCTCTTTCCAGCTTGGCAGGATCTCCAAGATGACCTTTGCAGCAGGGGATCTGTCGTGAGAGGCTATGATCCCTCCTCAAAGCTCAGCGCTCAACCTTCCTTCCGGGCAACGACCAATACCTGAGATGGGAGGCGCCTTCCCCTGGCTTGGCTACCAGGTACTGTCCTAGCCAAACACAGGCTGCCTTGCTGTCACAATCCCCCGCTGGGGCATCTTGCTACTCCTGCGCCAGGTTTCCGGCCCGCACCCAGCCCTCTTGCCCGTTCTGGCGCCGGATGCGCTGCCACCGGCCATCGGCGCTGTACTCCAACACCGTCACCACCTCGTCCATGGGCAGGCCGCCAATGTAGGCTCCTTCCCGCTCGGGAGTGGCCCGCAGGGCCAACCCCCTTGGCTCAATGACCCGTCCCCGTACCCCGGGAGCAAGGCGGGTTTCTCCAGCTGGCCGAACTGGCGAAGGGGTGGACTTAGGTGGAGATTCAACCCTAGGAGGTGCAGAGGGTGGAGCCGAGGCAACTGCTGCTCCTTCCACAGGGCCCAAATTGCCCGCCCGCACCCAGCCCTCTTGTCCGTTCAACTCTCGCCGCACTCGTTGCCAGCGGCCATCGGCGCTGTACTCCAGCACCGTCACCGTTTCCCCCACCCCGATTCCCCCTTGGTAGGCTCCATCTGCCGACGGCTCGCTGCGGATGGCTAAACCAATGGGCTCGATTACCCGCCCGCGGCTGCCAGGGGGAAAGGCAGGGGGGGTGCCAGTGGTCGGTAGAGACTCCCTCTGCGTAGCGCGAGCAGAGGGGGGACTTGTGGGTCTGGGCAAAGGCTCGATGCGCACTGCTCGAGGAAACTGAGGCACCGCAGGAGGAGCCAGCAGGGGGGCAGTAAACTGCCACACCTGCCAGCCCAAAGCAGCCAAAGCCCCTACAGAGACGCTCAGGGCCACCAAGGTGCCGAAGGGAAAACCGTTGGCAGCAGGAGAAGAACGGCCTCGCATCGGGTAGTTAGCTATCCAAAACTCAGCTCCCAAGAAGCTAGTGACAAAAGCCAAGAAAAGGGCCCTGTCAAGGCTTGCACCGGAGCATCTCTAGTACTTCTAGTTTCGCCTCAGGGTGCTAGCTTGGGGAGCTACCTACCGAGGGGCAGCGTTTGACTTCTACTTAGTGAACATATTCTCCCAGTCGGTGGTGAGAACTTCGTGGCCAAAGGTCCAGCCAGCCAGGAGCAAGGGCAAGGCCAAGCCCAGGAAGCCAAAGAAACTGATGACCTGGGCAATTTGCCGCTGCATCCTTTTCTTTTTGGGGTCGGGGATGGAATTGGCAGCTACTGTGAGCTTGGAGCACAAGGCCACCACCACCGCCCCCGCTGGCCCCAGCACTAGCGATGGCCACAGCCAATCCGCAACTTGGGCAAATGCGTAGGCACCGGTGAACGGGATAATGACAAAACAGGCCAGCTCCAGGATCCCCCAGGTGAAGAGGGCCAACTGGAGATCCTTGCGAAAGACTGCGTTGGGATCGTACATAAGCCTCTGGGAGGAACCATCACCATGCCACTCTAAGGCTTGGCTGGCGAGTTGAGGAAAGAAGTGCCCAGCTTGCAAGCCGAGGTATTAAGAACCTGAAGCAGTCTGTTGCCTCTGCTGTAATTTAAATAGGCCGCCTGGGTCGGCTGCTTTCTCCAACTCAGGCCAAGGATGCCCTGCTAGCAAAGCTCTTCTGCAAGTTTTCACCCTACTATGTCCCGCATCCTCGTCATCGATGACGATCCCAGCATTTGCATGCTGCTCAAGCGGTATTTGCAGCGCCAGGGATATACGGTCGAGGTGGCCGCAACCGGCGCCGAGGGCTTGCAACAGTTGCGGGCTTTTCAGCCGAACTTGGTGATTTTGGATCTGAACCTGCCAGATGTTAGTGGCTACACTCTCTGCCAACAGATGCAAAAGGAAACCGGCGTGTACGTATTGATGTTAACTAGCCGAGTGAATCCTGCCGACAAGCTGCAAGGGTTTCAGCTAGGTGCAGATGACTACCTAACCAAACCCTTCAGCCTGCCGGAGTTACAGGCACGGGTGCAAGCTATCCTGCGCCGAGGACGGACAAAAACCAAGATTGCAGGCGCGCCGGTTTTGACTTTTGCCTCTTTGGTGATTGACCCAACTACCCGAGAAGTCACCCGCAACCAGCGCCCAATTCACCTGACAGCTTTGGAGTTTGACTTGCTTTACACCATGGCCCGACACCCGGGGCGGGTCTGGCGGCGGGCTGAGCTAATTCAAGAGGTGTGGGATTTTAACTATGAAGGGGATGAGCGGGTTGTCGATGTCCACATTGGCCAAATTCGCAAGAAATTGGAGACTGATACCAGTCAGCCCGAGCTAATCCGCACTGTGCGCGGCGTTGGCTACAAGTTTGAACCCCCCACTCCCAAAGAGGGGTAGTCAGCACTCCCCCCCTGGGAGAGGGGCTAGGGGGGAGGGCACGCTAATCTAGACGACGACCTGTTAGGCGCACAAAAATATCTTCCAGGTTAGCAGGGCGCACCATCAGGCCAGTTTTGTCCGGCTCAGCTTCCAACTGCCGCTGGGCCTCCGCCAAGCTGGGGAAAAAGGTGTAGCTCACTTCCTGGCCGGGGCGGGAGCGCACCAGCAGGGCTTCCCCGTACTTGGCCCGCAACTGGTCGGTGCTGCCCAGCTCGATCAGCTTCCCGCCATCCATGATGCCGATGCGGTCGCACAGCTCCTCGGCCTCCTCCATGTAGTGGGTGGTAATCAGCAAAGTCATCCCCTGCCGGTTGAGATCCCGCAAGATCTCCCACAGTAGCCGCCGCGCCTGGGGATCCAACCCAACGGTTGGCTCATCTAGAAACAAAATTTGCGGCCGGTGCAACAGCGCCCTGGCCACTTGCAGGCGCCGCTTCATGCCGCCCGAGAGGGTCTTCACCTTGTCGTGCCGGCGGTCGGCCAGCTTCACGTATTCCAGCCACTCCTCGATGCGCCGCTGCCGCTCCGGGTTGGGAATGTGATGCATGCGCCCATGAAACTCCAGGTTTTCCCAAACTGTCAGCTCTGCTTCTAGGGTGATGGGCTGCAACACCACCCCAATCTGCCGCCGCACTGCCAAGGGATCCCGCACCACGTCGTAGCCCCCCACGTAGATGGATCCCTGGCTGGGACGGGTGAGGCTGGTGAGCATGCGGATGGTGGTGGACTTCCCAGCCCCGTTGGGGCCCAGCAGAGCAAACACCTCCCCCTGTGGGATCCGCAGGCTCAAGTCCTGCACGGCCACCTGCTGCCCAAAGCGCTTCCACACCCCCTGCATTTCCACTGCTGCCGGCTGGGTCTGAGGCAGGGCCGGGGCCATCGAAAGAGCGGTTACAGTCGGCTCCATCTGCGGGTGTAAAGAAATCTTTCTTCTCCAGCATACGTCAGTTGAGCCACAGGTCTTAACTGGGGATCCCTGCTGCGTTATCTCTCGAGCTCTTCCGTGGCTGTGATCCCATCCTCTGTCAATCTTGCTGGAGCTTGCAAAATAGTAGACACTGCCCCTGAAAACTGCACTTACAAGGTAAAAAAATGCAGAGCAAGGACCGATTTGACCAAATTGACTTCCGCCTGGATCGCCTAGTTGGTGCCGTGCTGACCCTAGCCGAGAGTGTCATCTTTATCAAAGACGACTTGTCTTATTTGAAAGGCATTGTTCAGCAACAAGTGCTGATGACCCAGGAGCAAACTGCCTGTCTGGGAGAGCTGAAGGCCGTTTGCCAGCACCAGGCGGAGACGGCCCGTCGCCAAGCGGAAACAGTTGACCGCCTCATCGCCCATCTTTTGTCAGCTCAGGATCCCAGGTCGTAAGGGATCCCCAAAAGGCGTGCCAAAATGGCAGCAGAGCTGAGGTTGTCCGCCGTTGGAGTTCCAGCAGGGTTCTGTTGACGCAGAAGAGTTGCTGGCCTTTTTTCGCTGTCGGCGCCTGCCCTACCTAGATCGCTTTGGGCCTCAAGAAGCCAAGCTGCCGCCGGAAAAGCTGCTGGAGCAATGGCGTCGGGATCGCCAAGCTCTGCAAGCTGCTGTGCTGGAGCAATTCCCTGGCGAACAGGTGGCGCCGGGCAATGAAGCTCTTTTAGCAGCCATGGCAGCAGGGACAGAGCGGATCTACGGCGGACAGGTCGTAGCAAAGCTGTTCTGGGAAGTGGATCCCGAGGGAGTTGCTGAGGCGGAGCCTGCCGGCTCTGCAGTTGCCCTCGCCCCTTCCCCTGAGACAGAGGTTGAGCTCCACTCCACCGCCAAGACACCCTCCAACCCTGCACTGCCGCCTGCGGCTGTTCCAGAGTTTCGTTCCCTTTGGGTAAGCAGCTCCCTGGATCTCCTGATTCGGGATCCCTCTGGCATTGGCAAGGGCCAACCCTCCTACCTGCCAGTGCACATTCGCACTAGCAAGCGACCCAAGCCGGAGTACGAATTGTTGCTAGTGCTGCAGGCAGAATTGCTGGGATCCCTGCAGGGGCAGCTGCCCAAACGCGGCTTTTTGATTCTAAAAGATGGGAAGTGGCACCCTGTCCACCTCAGCCGACGCCGCGCCCAGGTGCGCCGCCTGCTGCAAGAGTATCTGCGCTCCCTTGAGCAGCCGGAGCCGCCCCAGGTGTTGATGGCCCGCAGCCGCTGTCATCTTTGCCACTGGCGGGAGCACTGTCGACAGCTAAACGCCGCCACCCAGCCCCTCAGCCTGCTGCCAGGCGTAACCGGATCCCGCTATCCCCTGTTGCAAGAGGCAGGGATCAACTCGATTGAGGCCTTAGCTAACGCCCGCCTGGAGATGCTCCAGGCTATCCCCAAGCTGGGAGCCGGCGTGGCCCTGCAACTGCAGCTTCAAGCCCGTGCCACCCTCAGCCGCAAGCCCCTTTGGCTGCAATCCCCGCCGCAAGCTCTGCCAACAGCGTCCGTGGAGCTGTACTTCGATATCGAGGCGGATCCCCGCCACAACGTCGCCTACCTGTTAGGCTTGCTAGTGGTAGAACAAGCAGAGGGAAACACAATTGTCAACTACCACGGCTGCTTGGCTGCCGAACTGCAGGAAGAAGGGCAAGCCTGGCAACAGTTTTTACAATTGGTTCAACGTTACCCTGAGGCGCCCATCTATCATTTTCATGACTTTGAAATACAGACTTGCCGACGCCTGGGGGAGCAGTACCAAACGGATCCGCGAGAGGTGCGACAACTGTTGCAGCGCTTCGTGGATTTACACAGCTGGGTTCGACGCTCGGTAGTGCTCCCCATTGAGAGCTACTCTCTGAAAAACATTGCCCGCTGGCTGGGGTTCAAGTGGCGACTACCGGAGGCTAATGGAGCCCACTCCATCTATTGGTACAGCCAGTGGTTGGAAACACGAGATCGCCGCTATCTGGAACAGTCACTCATTTACAACGAGGACGACTGCCGAGCTACCTATCACCTTAAAGCCTGGTTAAGTCAAAGTGCGGCTCTTGAGTCCGTTAATAGCCTCTCCCTGCTAGCTGACGGGACTGCAAGCGCCGCGGTGAGTTGGTAGGGGAAAAAGAATCCCCCTAGTGGGGGCTGAGGGTAGGTGGGCTGGCACCGAGCTATTTTTCCAGAGGGTCGCCCCT
>NZ_JANSIP010000006.1:0-175007 GCF_047462175.1 Synechococcus sp. OH30
TACACGGGATCTATGAAGCAACTGGGGCAGAAGAAGAGACAAAAGCTCTGCTGTCAAGCGGGTGAGGAAACCCCACCTGCCTACGCGGTGGGGTAGTTCATGTTGCCCCCAATAGGAATATCCGGCGCTACAAGGCAGGGGAAGCCGCCAAGGCATTGCAGGATCCCCGAAGGCAGCAGCCTGGACTTGTCTTTCTAGAGGGACAGGCCAAAAGCACCCTGAGAGCCACCCCACCTGCCCTACAGCGAGCTTCAGCCACCCTCCTACCAACGCATAGAGCGCGGCCTTCTCACTTCAACGGGATCTGGTAGACACTCCGGGAAGGCCCTTCTACCCCATCTTTATCCTGAGTCTGATCCACCCCCACACCCCCAGCGGCTAGCTCTAGACAGGCTACTAACAGGTGGGGATCCTGAGCGGGTTGCTGGCGTCGATTGGCCGCAGGTAAGCAAGATCCACCGCCAATTAGCTGAAGAAGCTTAAATAGGCTCAAGTCCATTTTGCAATAAGAATTTACGAAAATCCAGAGCTTTTTACCTTAAATCTGTAACTCTTAACGCTATTCTCAGAGAGGCAGTGCTAGACTTCTCTTATCCAGTCAAGGGTATTGCTTAGCTTTCCTCCCCTCGAGCTTACCGAAGCTCAAAAGGGGTAGGTTTATTGGCTCTAATTCTTGCCTGGCTTTGCTGCTGCTTGCAGCGAGCTGGGGTGCTGTTTTCAAGTCTTTTTGAGCGTGAGTTGGAGGAACGTTGGAATGAACCGGCAGACAGTTCAGGTTAAGAGCGAGACCCGTAACCACCAAGGCCATTTTATCCCACAATCAGAGTACGTCCTAGTCGATGCCAACTGCAACGGCTGGGCGCTCATTTGTGCTGACAATGCCCGCTGCTACTACGTTGATCCCGATGCCCTCCAGTTTGAGGCCGGCTGAGGCTTAGTGCTGGAAATGGCAGACCTGCTTTGAAGTCATCCTAGGCTCTTAGAGCTGAGCAAAGCGATCGGTGGCTGCCAGGAGGGCGGTGCGGATCCCGGGCTCGGTGATGGCGTGGCCGGCATCAGGAATGAGGTAAAACTCCGCCTCTGGCCAGGCCTGATGCAACTCCCAGGCAGAAATGGGAGGGCAGACGACATCGTAGCGGCCCTGGACAATGACAGCCGGCAGGTGGCGCAGGCGCTCTACCCCCTTAAGGAGTTGATCCTCCGCCTCCAAAAAACCGTGGTGGATAAAGTAGTGGCACTCTAGGCGGGCAAAGGCCTCGGCAAAGCTCTCCTGGCCAAAGCGCTCGATGAGCTCAGGGCTGGGGATCAGCTTGCTGGTGCTGGCCTCCCAAATGGCCCAAGCGCGGGCTGCCTTTAGGCGCACTTGAGGATCGGGGTCGTTGAGGCGGCGGTAGTAGGCTGCCAGCAGGTCATCCCGCTCTTCGGGGGGGATGGGCTCGAGGTAGTGTTGCCAGGCATCGGGAAAAAGGTAGCTGGCCCCCTCCTGGTAAAACCAGCGGATTTCAAAGGAGCGGAGTAGGAAGATCCCCCGCAAGATAAACCCCAGGCAGGACTGGGGGTGGGTCTGGCCGTAGGCTAAGGCAAGGGCGCTGCCCCAGCTTCCTCCAAAGACAAACCAGCGTTCAATGCCCAAGTGCTGGCGCAGCCTCTCAATATCGGCCACCAGATCCCAGGTGGTGTTCTCCCGCAGCTCAGCGTAGGGGCGGCTCTTGCCGCAGCCGCGTTGATCAAACAGCACCACCCGCCAGCGGCTGGGATCAAAGTACTGCCGGTAGAGGGGATCGATTCCACCCCCTGGCCCCCCATGCAAAAACACCACCGGCTTGCCCGCCGGGTTGCCGCACTGCTCGTAGTAGAGGGTGTGCAGGGAAGAGACGGGGAGAAAGCCGTGATCGTAGGGCTCGATGGGCGGATAGAGCTCGCGCTGCATAGGCAGATCTGGAAACAAGCAGCTTTCTAGGGCCTGCGCAGGGCAATGGTGGCCTTGGGGGGGATCCCTTCTTGGAAGGTCTCGCCATCGGCGGCCACGATGATAAATTGCAGCTCCTGCCCCGGCTGGGCACCCAAATTGCTCCAGGGAATGGCCACCTCCAAACAGGCATCCACCACCGCCTTCACCTGATGGTTGATGGGGTGCCAGCTATGGTACTCCCCTGCCTGCAAGAGCTGAGTCTCGACGGGTGCGGGATGCTGGCCGGTGCCAGGCGGCGGCAGCGACAGCTTCAACAGGTGGCGGTAGAGATAGTTGAGGGGGGCTTCTGCGGGTAATCCCTGCAGGGGAATGGGGCTGTTGACGGTAACGCGGTTGGGATAAAACCAGAGCACCAGCAATTGCTTGGGCCGCTGCACCACCGAGCTAAAATCTAGCCGCAGATAGAGGTTGAAGTGATCGAACCCGTACCAGAGGCGGCGGACGACGCTGTTGCGGTGCATGGTTCCTCGAGCGGCGCCGATCTCCACCCGCCCGGCCTGGCTCCACTCCCGTTCGGCGGGGCGACCGTTGATGGTGGGATGGATAAACCCCTGCGGCAGGCGATCCCCCAGCCCGTCGTGATCCTCGAGGGGAAACTGCAGCGCCGCCGGCACCGCCTCTCCCAAAGCGGTGTAGAGGGCCTGTAGATGTTCCCGGAACAACTGGTCGAAAACGGCATCGTGGGCGGAAGAATGGCCCGCCCCAAACCACCAGAACCAGTCGGATCCCTCGGCCGCCCAGAGGGCTTCCCAGGCCTGGGGGGTGGCGTAAGGGTGATCCTGGATCACCTGGCGGGCTTGGGCCAGGAGCTCCCAGGCGCGGTTTTTGACGGGATCCCCAATCCAAGTGGTCAAGTCGGCCTCAATCCAAGAGCCGCTGTGCAATTGTTCGGCTGGCAGAAACTCGGTGGGAGGGAACTGATCCAAAAACTCGGAGACCGTTACCAAGCGCAGGGCCGGGTGTTGGCTGAGGCGGGTATAGAGGTTTTCCAAGAAGGGCCGGCCATCTTGGGGATAGTACTCCCAGCAATTTTCTCCATCGAGAGCAATGGTGACCAGCCAAGGCTGCTCTGGGGGCAGGCGGTTGCGGATATTCTCCAGATGGCCAATGAGGTCCTTGGCGGCAGCGTCGGCAGGCATGGTGCTGTAGCTAAAGCCAATGAGATCGGAAAGGCGGTGATCCCGGAAGACAATCGCCAGATCCCCCGCCTCGCTCTCAAGACGATAGGGCCGGTAGAGCTTTTCCGGCTCAAGGACATGGCCCTGCTCATCGCGGTGGAAAGGCTGGCCCAGGCTCCAGCCCAGCACTCCCTCGTCAGAGATAATCCACTCAAAGCCCTGCTTGCAGACGATGGGGACAATGGCGGGGCTAACCGCCTGCTCTGAAGGCCACAACCCCCGCGGATCGCGGCCAAAGCGCTCCCGGTAGATCTGCTTGGCCCGCTCCAGTTGGCTGTGGACATCCTGCTCCCAGTGGAAGGGGTAGCGGGGCAGGGGCAAGCCGGGCCGGGCCACCCGCGCCGAGCGCTCGCTTACCAGCAGGGGCAAGATAGGGTGGGTGTAGGGGCTAGTGGTCAACTCCAGTTGGCCGCTACTTTGCAACTTAGCGTGCTGGGGCAGGATGGCAGCCAGGATCTGCTGTTGCTTGGCGTAGATCCGCTGCCGATCCGCCAGGGTAAAGCCGGAGCCCATCTTAATCCAGCCCTCGATCTCCGGATCCTCTTGGAAGAGGGGATCAAACCAGGACAAATTGTGCCAGGCCAGCAGATCGCTGAAGTCTTGCGCTGTCCAGTACTGTAGGCACCAGTTGATCCCTTGCGATTCCCGCTGTTCGTAGAGCTGGCGGTAGCGGGGGTAGGGCTCAATCATGGTGGGGTAATGGCTGTCGAAGAAACGCTCGACAATGAAGCGCCGCTGCTCCGGGGTCAGCTTTTCGACAGGAGATAAAGTCAGCTCCAAATAGGGATCGAAGGCCGAGCCGGCCACGTAGTCCTCAATTTGCACAATGAGAGAGGGCACTAGGTTAACCGTTTGGTGCAGGCGGGGATAGCGCTCCAGCAGCAAAATTAAGTCCAGGTAGTCTTTGATCCCGTGCAGGCGCACCCAGGGCAAGCGATACTTGCCTGCCAGCGGACTTTTGTAGAGGGGCTGGTGTTGGTGCCAAACCAGGGCAACATACAGCGGGTGGGTCATGGGAGGCACGGGATCCAACCATCACCCGGATACTAGCCCATCTGTCCGCCTCCCGATCGTAAGAAACTCTGGAATGTTGAATGGTGGGGCTCCACCTGGATGGGGCCCCCTGCGGGAAAACCTTGTCATTTGCCAGATTTCTCAGGACAATGGCGGCAAATGGAAGAGCTAAGGCATGACTGCTGCTACCCACGTCCTAGAACAGTCGATTGTTGTCTTTTCCCAAAACTACTTGCCCATTAGCCGGGTCAACATTAGACGGGCGATTGTGCTGCTGCTGACGGGCAAGGCAGAGCCGCTGGCGATGATGAATGTGCCGGTATGGAAAGTGCGCTCCCCCAGCCAGGTGATCGAGGTGCCCGAGCACATCCGCCTGACCATCAAAGGCAAGGAGCGATCCTGGCGGGTGCCCCCTGTCAACCGGCGGGAGGTTTTGCGGCGGGACCACCACACCTGTCAGTACTGCGGCAGCACCCATAACCTAACCCTGGATCATGTCGTGCCTCTTTCTCGCGGGGGATCCCACACTTGGGACAATGTAGTCACGGCCTGCGAGCGCTGCAACCAGCGCAAGGGCAACCGCACTCCTGAAGAGGCCAATATGCCTCTGCGCAGCAAACCCCGCGCCCCCCTCCACCCGACGGTGGCTTTTGCCGAGCAGTTTTGGCACAAACAGCAGAGCCGGCAAGAGCAAATCTACGGCTACAGCACAAGCTAGAATCGGCAAATCCCGGTTGTTATCGATGAGGATCCGCGTCGGCCATGATGACCGTAATGGAGTTTTTTGCCCTCAGCGCTGGCGAGTGGATGTGTCAGCGCACCAGCCATCACTTGGCTTTTCGCCGCTCTGAAGGAGGGAGGTCGCGGCTGCAAATTGCCACCCTTGCGGCAACCGATCCAGCTGTCATTCGGGTTTGCGAGCTGTTCAAGGTGGATCCGCAGCGGGCGGTGGGGGCAGCACGGGTACAGTGGCAGGGGGAGCAGGACTGGGACAACGAAGAGTACAAAGGCGATGTGGTGCTGGTTCCGATTCCCGATCCTGACAACCCCATGCGGGGGCAACTGCTGCGGGATCAGGGCTATGCTGAGAAAGTGCCGGTGGCGGGTACCTATGTGATGGGAGCCGATGGCGCCCTCACCCTCTACACCGAGTACGAAATGACCGAGTCGGAGGAGCGCATTTGGTTTGCCAGCCCCAATCTCCGCCTGCGGACTAGCATTGTCAAGCGCTTCGGCGGCTTTAGCATGGCTTCTTTCTGCTCCGAGGTGCGCAAGCTCTCCGCCAGCTCTTCCCCCCTCTCGGCCATGGCCGAGTCCCGCTCTCCCTAGGCGGGGGCTGACCAGATCCCTGGCTGAAAGTTGGCTCCTTTTGGGTGGGGGGAGAGCCTCAGCCAGCAAGGGATGGGCTAAAACCTCTGTTGGTGGGTTATTTGTAGACGGAAAACCCCGGCTGTGGCGGATCTAAGCAATTTTATCCAGGGTATTGAGCAGCTTATCGAGCTAGCCCAGAAGCTGGACGAGAAAAGAAACACGGGGGAGCTGCGAACCGAGGTGCGCATCCAGGCCCGTCCTTTGGGCAGCTCTATCCCCCCTTCCGGCTCCATCCCCCGTCGCCGCAGCAGCGCCCAGACGGGGGATCCCTCCTGGAGCAGCGAGCCCCAAGGGATGTCTGCAACCCGCTTCCAGGAAACCTCTGGGGCTGCTGGGACAATCCCTGCCGAGCGCCCAGGGTCAAGGTCCAAGTTGTGCCTCAAGGACGTAGGGGGGCTTAAGGAACAACTGCAAGCCTTGCGGGAGTTGGTGGAGATTCCCCTCAAGCGGCCCGATCTACTGGCTAAGTTGGGGCTGGAGCCGCCCCGTGGCGTGCTGTTGGTTGGCCCCCCTGGCACTGGCAAAACCCTGACGGCCCGCGCCCTGGCCGAGAGCCTGGGGGTGAACTACATTGCCGTCGTGGGCCCGGAGCTGATTGGCAAGTACTACGGCGAGGCGGAGGCGCGCCTGCGGCAGCTGTTTGAGCAAGCGGCTAGGTCTGCCCCTTGTCTGGTGTTTATCGACGAAATTGACGCCCTTGTGCCCAATCGCAGCACCGTCGAGGGGGAGGTGGAAAAACGCTTGGTGGCCCAGCTGCTGGGGCTAATGGACGGGTTTGGGGCCCAAAAAGGCGTTGTGGTGCTGGCAGCCACCAACCGACCTGAAGCTTTGGATCCGGCCCTGCGGCGACCGGGGCGCTTTGACCGGGAGATCATCTTTAGGGTGCCGGATCGGGAGGGGCGGCGGGAGATCCTGGCCATTCACACCCGCGGCATGCCCCTGGCAGAGGATGTGGATTTGGACAGCCTAGCAGATCAGACGCTGGGCTTTGTAGGCGCGGATCTGCGGGGCCTGTGCCAGGCGGCCGCCTATGCGGCTTTGCGGCGCCAGGTGCCGGATCTAGAATCCCCCATTCCTGAATCCCTAAAAGTTACGGCAGCGGACTTTCAAGAAGCTCTGCAACAAGTGAAGCCGGCGGTGTTGCGCTCGGTGGAAATTGAATCCCCCCAGGTGAGCTGGGATCACATTGGCGGCCTGGAGCACGCCAAGCAGGTTTTGCAGGAGGCCATCGAGGGATCCCTGCTGCACCCGGAGCTGTACGAGCAGGCCCAGGCCCAAGCCCCCAAAGGGATCCTCCTCAGTGGGCCCCCCGGCACCGGCAAGACTCTCCTGGCCAAGGCCATTGCCTCCCAGGCCAAGGCCAACTTCATCGCCGTCTCCGGCCCAGAGCTCTTGAGCAAGTGGGTGGGCTCCTCCGAGCAGGCGGTGCGGGAACTCTTTGCCCGTGCCCGCCAATGCGCTCCCTGCGTGATCTTCATCGATGAGATCGACACCCTGGCGCCGGCACGGGGCAGTTACTCCGGCGATAGTGGCGTCAGCGACCGGGTCCTGGGGCAACTCCTAGCCGAACTGGACGGGATCCGCTCCAGCCAGGGGGTCTTGGTGGTGGCGGCCACCAATCGCAAGGAGAGTTTGGATCCCGCCCTCACCCGCGCCGGCCGGCTGGAGCTGCACCTGAGTGTGGAGCTGCCGGATCGCGCCGCACGGCGGGAAATCTTGGCTGTGCACAACCGCAGGCGCCCCCTGGGGCCAGATGTGGATCTGGAGGTGTGGGCTGAGCGCACCGAGGGCTGGAGCGGCGCCGACCTGGCTTTGTTAAGCAACCGTGCCGCCATTGCCGCCATTCGCCGCCACCGCGCCACTTCTGCCTCCTTAGACGCCAAGGCCTTGGTCATTGGCCAGGAGGACTTTGCCCAGGCCTTCGCTGAGCTCCAGCAGCAGCGGCAGGTCAGCTAGAAGACAGGGATCCCTTGCCATTCCGGTTGCCGGTGGGCATGGGCCGCCTCGCCGCAAGTGCGGGGGGTGGGAAAGATCTTGTCGGGGTTGGCCAGATGCTGCGGGTCGAACACCTGCCGCACCCACTGCATGCTCTCCAAATCCGTGGGCGTAAACATCTCCGACATGTAGCAGCGCTTGTCGGCCCCGATGCCATGCTCGCCAGAGATGCTGCCTCCCAGGCGTACGCAGAGCTTGAGGATCTCACCCCCCAGCTTCTCCACCTGTTCCAGGGATCCCGGCACCGACTCGTCGTAGAGAATCAGCGGATGGAGATTGCCGTCGCCGGCGTGGAAGACATTGGCCACCCGGTAGCCGTATTCGCGGCTGAGGCGCTCAATTTCTTTGAGGACATAGGCTAGCTGGCTGCGGGGGATCACCCCATCCTGGACGTAGTAGTTGGGGCTGAGCTTGCCCATTGCAGCAAAGGCCGCCTTGCGCCCTTTCCACAGCCGCGCCCGCTCTTCTGGGTCAGAGGCAACTTGCACCTGGCGGGCGCCGTTTTTGAGGCACAGCGCCCTCACCTGTTGGCTAGCTTCCTCCACCTCCAGCGCCAGCCCGTCCACCTCCACCAGCAAGATGGCTGCCGCATCCCGCGGGTAGCAGCCCAACTGCACCACATCCTCGACGGCGTTGATGCTGAAGTTGTCCATGATCTCCAGGCCGGCGGGGATGATCCCAGCAGCGATGATGTCGGAAACAGTGGCTCCTGCCGCCTCAACGCTCTCAAAATCTGCAAGCAAGACCTGCACCTGAGCCGGCGCCTTGAGCAAGCGGAGGGTGATCTCCGTCGCAATCCCCAGGGTGCCCTCAGAGCCGACAAACAGGCCCACCCAGTCGTAGCCGGGCATCTCCGGGATCTTGCCCCCCCAGCGCACCACCTCCCCATCCGGCAGCACCACGGTCAGGCCGAGGATGTGGTTGGCTGTTACCCCGTACTTGAGGCAGTGGACGCCGCCGGAGTTTTCCGCCACATTGCCGCCGATGGAGCAAACCGACTGGCTAGAGGGATCCGGGGCATAAAAATAGCCCTGGGCGGCCACCGCTTGGGTAATCCAGGCGTTGATTACCCCCGGCTGCACCACCATGCAGCGGTTGTCTAGGTCAATCTCCAGGATCTGTTTCATCAGGGTGGTGGCGATGACGACGCTATTTTCCACGGGTAGCGCCCCTCCCGAAAGGCCAGTACCGGATCCCCGGGCCACAAAGGGCACCCGATAGCGGTTGCACAGCTTCACCACCTGCGCCACCTCCTCCGTGGTGCGCGGCAACACCACCAAAGCCGGCCTTTGCCGGTAGCTGGTCAGCCCGTCGCACTCGTAAACCAGCAGCTCCTCCGGCTTGCTGATCACTCGCTGCGGATCGAGAATTTTTTTGAGCTCAGCCGTCAGCTTGATCCAGTCGAAAGTAAGGCCAGTTTGCAGAGGAGGGGAAGGACGTACAACCATAGATCGTCGGGGAGAAATGTCCTCAGGGGAGATATCGTCACTATAGTCTGGCCGGAGAGCCTATGCAGTCCCGCAGCGCCGAACAGATCCTCGAACAAGTGCGGCAGCTCTACGACCTCTACCCCTTCCCGCCACAGCCCATCGCCACCGTTCCCCCGCCAGGGTGGAACTGGCGCTGGAGCTGGCCCCAGGCCTATGCCTTCTGCACAGGTGCTCATCCAGGCCGCCGCCCAGTGCGCATTCTGGACGCTGGCTGCGGCTCTGGGGTGGGGACGGAGTATATCGCCCACCAAAACCCCAACGCCGAAATCTGGGCCTTTGACCTAAGCAGCCGCGCTCTGGAGATTGCCGAGGCCCGCTGTCGGGCTTCCCAGGCACCACCGGTGCACTTTCGCCAGCTCAACGTCTACGACATCGACCAACTGCCAGGGCAGTTTGACTTCATTAACTGCGTGGGTATGCTCCACCACTTGCCCGATCCAGCAGCGGGGCTCCAGGCGCTGGCCAGCAAATTGGCTCCCGGTGGAATCCTGCATTTGTTTGTCTACGGCGAGCTGGGCCGCCATGAGATTCGCCTCATGCAGAAGGCCATCCGCCTCTTGGTTACCGGCTCTGAACACCAACCCTTCGCTTCCCCAGAGCAATTGCAAAAGGCCCTCCAGGTGGGTCGCCGTCTTTTCGAGATCCTGCCGGCAAGCAACCGCATCCAGCAGCAGGAACAGGCCCGCTGGGCCGTCGAGAACGTGGACGACGAATGCTTTGCCGATATGTACCTGCACCCGCAGGAGGTGAACTACAACATTGAGACCCTATTTGAGCTGATCCGCGCCTCCGGACTGCAGTTTCTGCGCTTTTCCAACCCGGAGTTTTGGCGGCTGGAGCGGGTGTTGGGCCAGGATGAGGCCCTACTAGCCCAGGCGGCTCAACTGCCGGAGCTGGAGCGCTACCGCCTGATTGAGCTGCTGGATCCGGTGGTGGCCCACTACGAGCTGTTTCTCGGCAAGCCCCCCATTTGCCGCTGGGAATGGACCCATCCAGAGGAGGTGGCCGCGGCAGTGGCTCACCTCAGCCCCTGCCTGGGTCTGTGGCCAGGGCGGAGCCTCTTCAACTACGCCTACGAGGCCATCTCCCTCAGCGAGGAGGCCTTTGCCTTTTTGCAGCAGGTGGACGGGATCCGCACCGTCCAAGCCCTTCAAGAGAGCCTAGACTCTCCCCTGAGCTGGCCGCAGTTGCAGCAGTTGCTGCGCTGGCAGGTGCTGCTCTTGGAGCCGCAAGAGAAGGGTTTTTGAGGGCTCTTGGCGAGTCTGGGACAGAAAGAGGCTACTGCGGCATTTGCTTTCTTGGACTTCCCTAGCTTATGCTAGGAGACTGTGACTTTTCCCCTGGCCATTTCTGGGGTTATCGCCATGCCCAAGATCAAAACCCGCAAGGCAGCCGCTAAGCGCTTTCGCCTCACTGGTAACGGCAAGTTCCTGCGCCGCCGAGCCGGGCACAACCACCTACTTGAGCACAAAACCAGCAACCGCAAACGCAAGTTGGCGGGTGTGGCCTTGGTGAGCAAGCAGGATCTGGTCAATGTGCGCCTGATGCTGCCCAACACCCACTAGGGGGAATCCACCCCCTCAGCCTAGGGTGAGCCCTCGCCACAGCAGGCTGGAAGTCTCAAGCTCTGTTGGCCTCGGTATCTGTATTGGGTTACTGCCATGAGAGTCAAACGCGGCAATGTTGCCCGCAAGCGTCGTAAGAAGATCCTCAAGCTAGCCAAAGGCTTTCGCGGAGCCGGCTCCAAGCTGTTTCGCACTGCCAACCAGCAGGTGATGAAGGCGCTGCGCAGCGCCTACCGGGATCGCCGCCGCAAGAAGCGGGATTTTCGCCGCCTCTGGATTGCCCGCATCAACGCCGCCACCCGTGCCCAGGGCCTGCGCTACAGTGAGTTCATCGACGGCCTCAAGAAAGCCAATATCCAGCTCAACCGTAAAATGTTGGCCCGCCTGGCTTTCCTGGATCCCGAAGCCTTTGCCCAAGTGGTGGAGGCAGCCCGCCAGGCTCGCGCCTCCTAATGGAAGCGCGGTCTCCGTTGGCCACGGCGGTCGGGAAGGTTTGCTTGGCGGCCAGCCTAGCTTTAGCTGGCGGGGGGATGGGGATCCCTGCTGCTGCCCGCCCCTGGCTGGAGATTGTTCGGTCGGGGCAGTTGCGAGTGGCGGTCAAAGACAACCTCCGGCCCTTGGGGTTTCGCGATGCCGAAGGCAAGCTGCAGGGATTTGAGATTGACCTAGCCCGCGAGCTGGGGTCCCGGCTGCTGGGATCCCCGGCGGCGGTGGAGCTGGTGCCGGTGAGCAATGGGGAGCGGCTGCAGGCAGTGGCCACTGGGAGGGTGGATCTGGCCATTGCCCAAATTGGCATCACGCCGGATCGGGCGCGCCAGGTGGAGTTGACCTCGGCCTACTACCTGGATGGCTCCAGCTTGGTTGTGGCCCGTTCCCAAAACTGGACGAGCTGGTCGGAGGTGGGCGGCGCGCGGATTGCCGTCCTGCGCGGATCGGCTGCTATTGCTTACCTGCAGCGCTACCTCCCAGGGGTTGAGTTGGTGGCGGTGGATTCCTACCGGGAAGGGGCGGAGTTGCTCCTAAAAGGAGCGGTACAGGTCTGGGCAGCGGATCGCTCGGTGCTGGCGGGGTGGCTGGCGGAGCACCCCCAGTTTCAGTTTTTGGGATCCCCGTTGGCGGCGGTGGGGCTGGGCATTGCCCTGCCCAAGGGGCTGGAGCATGCTGAATTGCGGCTGCGGGTGCGCCGCGAGCTGGAGAACCTGCGCGCCGAGGGCTGGCTGGCGGAGCGGGCCAGAGCTTGGGGTCTGCCCTAGTGCAAAAAGTGACGGATGCCAGTGCAGACCATGGCGATGCCGGCAGCATTGGCAGCAGCAATGGAATCGGCATCGCGGAGACTGCCTCCCGGCTGGATGATGGCGCGGATCCCAGCACGGGCTGCCGCCTCCACACTGTCGGCAAAGGGGAAAAAGCCGTCGCTGGCCAAAACCGCTCCTGCTGCCTGCGAGCCGGCCTGGCGAAGGGCAATCTCGACAGCGCCCACCCGGTTCATCTGGCCTGCGCCAATGCCGAGGGTCTGCCCCTGCCGGGCAACGACGATGGCGTTGGATTTGACGTATTTGCAAACTATCCAGGCAAACTCCAGATCCGCCCACTCTTCCGGTGTCGGCTGGCGCTCGCTCACCACCCGCCAGGACTGCCGGCGGTCGGCTTCCTGGGGCAAGTCGGCCTCCTGCACCAGAAAACCCCCCGCCAGTGTGCGGAGGTTTTGGGTTGGCCCAACCTCAAAGTCCGGCAAAACCAAAAGCCGCAAGTTCTTTTTGGCTGCCAGTTGCTCAGCTGCCTCAGGTGGGCAGGCCGGGACAACCACGCACTCCAAAAAAGGCTCCGCCAGGCGCTGGGCAGTCTCCCTGTCCAACGTCTGGTTCAGGGCAACGATGCCCCCAAAGGCGGAGACGGGATCGGCGGCCAAAGCCGCCTCAAAAGCGGCAGCCAGAGTTGGGCGAACGGCTACCCCACAGGGGTTGTTGTGCTTGACAATCACCGCCACCGCTGGCCTAGGGCCGTTGGCCAGCCCTAGGCTGAGCTCTGCCGCCAGGGCGCGGGCCGCCTCCAGATCCAGCAGGTTGTTGTAGCTCAGCTCTTTCCCCTGCAACTGTTTGGCCCGGTGCCAGCCGGGAGCAGCCGCATCCACCACATACCAGGTGGCGGCTTGGTGAGGGTTTTCTCCGTAGCGCAGGCGCTGCCACGGGATCCCTTGCAGTTGAAAAACCTCTGCGGCAGCGGCTGCAGGAGCTGGAGAGGAGTGGGACAGCTCGGAGCAGGCCAGGTAGTGGACAATGGCACGGTCGTAGCTCAACACCCGCTCAAAGGCACGGCGGGCACACTGGAAGCGAAAGGCCAGCCGCTCCGCCTCGCTGGAGGAGCTAGAGAGCAATTGCAAGTACTGAGGGTACTGGCTGGGATCGGTGAGCACGGTAACGTGGGGATAGTTTTTGGCTGCCGCCCGCGCCAGCGTGGGCCCGCCGATGTCAATCTGCTCGAAAGCCTCCTCCAGCGACACCCCTGGCCGGGCCACCGTCTGCTCGAAAGGATAGAAATTGACCACCACCAACTGGATGGGAGGGATCCCTAGGGCCTCCAGATCTGCCCGGTCTTCGCCGCGCTCCAGACGGGCCAGAATGCCCCCGTGAATGCGGGGGTGCAGCGTTTTCACCCGTCCCCCCAAGATTTCCGGGGCGCCGGTATGGTCTGAAACAGGGGTGACCGGGATCCCGGCCTCTAAAAGCGCCTTGGCGGTGCCTCCGCTGCTGAGCAGCTGAAAGCCGTGCTCCTGCACGAGGGCCTGAGCCAGCGGGATCAGGCCAGTTTTATCAAAGACACTGAGAAGCGCCACAGGGGGGAAGGGCTGAGCAGGCATAGGTTGTTGGTTCCCTCAAACAAAAAATACACCAGCAGCCTCTTGATTCCACGCCTTAAATCAGCAGCTTGGCGTCAAGTGGGCAAAAGGGGATCCCAGCCTTGCTGGGAAAGTGCTATGACAAGAGGGGCGTGAGTCGTCGGGGTTGTATGGCCAGAGTCTTGCAGCTCCTGATCCAGGGTTGGTACTATTCCATCCCCCTGTTGACATTCTCGGTTCTCTCGGTGGCCTGTTGTCTCGAGCGGGCCTTGTTCTGGTGGAAGGTGACCCACCGACAGGAGGAGGTGGTGCGGCAAGCCCTCAGCCAGTACCGCCGCAACCCCAGAGCCGCCCAGTACCTGCTGGAGCAGAATGCGGATCTCCCCATTGCCCGCATCTTTTTGGCCGCCCTGGAGCTCAACGAAGCCAGCCCTGAGGACTTTAAACTGGCCCTAGAGACAGCCCTGGCGGCAGAAGTGCCCCTGCTGAAACGCTTTAACACCCTCTTCGACACGGTGATTACCGTTGCCCCCTTCCTAGGCCTCTTGGGCACTGTGACTGGCATTATCCAGATCCTCAGCTCCATCCAACTGGGGGATATTGGCGGCACCAATACCCAGGGGGTGGGACAAGGAATTGCCGAGGCCCTCTACTCGACGGCCTTCGGGTTAATTGTGGCTATTCCCACCTTGCTGATCTCCAATGTCTTTCGCTCTCTGTACCTGCGGCAACTTTCCAAGATCCAGGAGTACGGCGGTGAGCTGGAGTTGCTGCACCGGCAACGGCTAGAGATGCAAGCCCAGCAGCTTTCCCAGTTTTCCTACACCCAGCCCGGCCCCAGCGGCAGCTCCACCCTTCCCCCCTACTCTCCGCTTGAGCCCTCCTAGCCTATGCGCATCCCAGAAGAAAACTTTAGACCCGCCGAGATCAACATCGTGCCTCTCATCGATGTCATCTTCTCTATCTTGGTGTTTTTCGTCATCGCCAGCCTGGTGCTTACCCGCTCCGAGGCTCTCGAGGTCAATTTGCCAGAGGCCTCCACAGCCGAAGCCCGCCGCCAGCCAGACGTTACGGTGAGCATCACGGCTGAGGGCCAAATTGCCGTCAACCGCAAGAAAATTGCCAATCTTGACGCTCTGATCCCAGCAGTGGAACGCATCCTGGCCGAGAAGCCGGCTGAAGGGCGACGCTTGGTGGTGATCAATGCCGACTTGGCCCTCTCCCACGGCAAAGTGGTGGAGGTCATGGATGCCCTGCAGCGGCTGCCCAACGTCAGCCTGGCCATTGCTGCCCGCCGCCCTAGCAATAGCCGTTAACAGGCTCCCCGCTGCGAGAGGAGGGGGACTATCCCCCTGCCCCCAGCAGTTGAACTAGCAGCGCCTTTTGCACGTGGAGGCGATTTTCCGCCTGATCCCAAACACGGGACCGGGATCCCTCCAAAACCTCGGCCGTAATCTCCTCCCCCCGGTGGGCGGGCAGGCAGTGGAGCACAATAGCCTCGGGATCTGCCTGTTGCAGCAGCTTGGCATTGACCTGGTAGGGTAGGAAGTGGGCTTTGCGGGCCTCGGCCTGGTCTTCTTGGCCCATGCTGGCCCAGACGTCGGTATAGACCACTTGGGCTCCCGCGACCGCTTCGTAGGGATCCCGTAACACCAGCACCTGCGATCCCTGGGCCAAGGCCTGCGCTTCTGCCACCACCGCTGCATCCGGCTCGTAGCCGGGGGGCGTGGCGACACGGATGTGGATCCCGCTCATGGCACAGCCCAGCAGCAGGGAATGGGCAACATTATTGCCATCGCCGCAATAGGCCAAGGTCAGGCCCGCCAGTTGGCCGAAGTTCTCCTGAATGGTGAGCAGATCGGCCAAAACTTGGCAGGGGTGAAACTGATCCGTGAGGGCGTTGATTACCGGGATCTCGGCATATTCCGCAAAGATTTCCAGCTCCCGCTGGTCGTAGGTGCGAATGGCAATCGCGTCTAGGTAGCGGGAGAGGACACGGGCTGTATCCGGCAAGGGCTCACCGCGGCTTATCTGCATTGCCGTCGGCACCAGATCCAGGGTGCTGCCTCCGCACTGGGCCATGGCGGCGGTAAAGCTAACGCGGGTGCGGGTGGAAGCCTTCTGGAACAACAGCCCCAGCACCCGACCCCGCAGATCCACCCGATAGGGATCCCGCTTCAATTCCGCTGCCTGGGCTAGCAGGGCCGCCAGCTCTGCTGACGTCAAGTTGCTCAGTTTGAGCAGATCCCGTCCAGCCAAATTCATGGATCCTGCCCTCCTCGCCATTGGGCCTACCTGCCCACGATACTCCAGCAGCGGCTAACGGGAGGAGGACCGAACGACCTCGGGAGCTGGTTGCTGGCGGGCTGCAATTTGGGACTGGAGGGCGCGAACGGCAGCCGCGTACTGGGGATCAGCGGCGGTGGCCACCAGCTCGCGGTTCTTGCTGAGGCGCTCGAGATCTTCTTCTGAGAGCTCCACCACAATATCGGGGGTGATGCCTTTGTGGTCGATATCGGTGCCCTTGGGCGTGCGGTAGCGAGCAATAGTTACCGCCAACCCTGACCCATCGGAGAGGGGATGCACCGACTGCACCAAGCCCTTGCCAAAGGTTTGTGTGCCAACAATCACGGCGCGGCGGTTATCCTGCAAGGCTCCTGAGAGGATCTCGCTGGCGCTGGCGGATCCCCCGTCCACCAGGACAGCCAGAGGCTTGTCGGTAAGAGCGCTGTTGTTGGCCACCAGGCGATCCTGCTCCCCCTGCCGGTTCACCGTTGAGACAATGCTCCCCCGGTCAATCCACATGCGGGCAATCTCGGCACTGGAGTAGAGCAGCCCTCCCGGATTGGCCCGCAGATCCAGCACGTAGGCGGCCACCCCTTGTTTTTCCAGCTCGCGAATGGCCTGGCGCACCTTGTCGGCAGCGTTGCCGGAAAACTGGGTGATGCGGATGTAGCCAATAAGCAGGCCATTTTTTTCCTGGCGAGCCTCGTAGCGCACGGTAGCCAGCTCAATTCTCTCCCGCACCAGGTCGAACACCTTTAGCCCTTCCCCCTCGCGACGGATGGTCAGCCGCACCCGTGTGCCCGGCTCGCCGCGAATGAGGCTGACGGCGGTGTTGGTGTCCATGCCTTCGGTGGATTTGTCGTCGATGCGCACGATCACGTCTTTGGACTTGATCCCGGCGCGATCGGCAGGGGAGCCTTCGATGGGTGAGATCACGACCAACTCATTGGTTTCCTGATCCACACCCAGCGTAATCCCCACGCCCGTCAGCTCCCCCGAGGTGTCAATCTGCATGCTGGCAAACTGATCCGGATCCAAAAAGCGGGTATAGGGATCGTTGAGCTTCTTGAGAGCCTCTCGAATCGCCTCGTAGGCCTCCTCGCGGGTGGCATATTCTCTACTAAGCAGATCGCGGCGCACCGCTTCCCAGTCGACGGAATTAAAGGAAGGATCGACGTACTCCCGATTGACAATCTGCCAAACTTCGTCCACCACCTCTTTGGGATCCCGGCGAAACCCCGCCCAACCCGGCATGGATAGCTGTACGCCAACCAATGACACGGCTGTAACTACGGCAGCCGTTGCACTCACCACAAACCCACGCTTTCTCATCGGCTCTCCTGGAAGACACGCTACTAGATTGATACTTGAGGATGGGCTGGGCTTCCTTGTCCGCCAGCAGCCTGCCCGGCTAGTCTGCGCAGCGTCCAAATTCTGATAGGCTGCTAATAGCACTGCCCAATTTTGCCCAAGCTAGCATAGGGATCCTGGTAAAGCGGCTGCCAGAAGCCCATTGACTGAGGAGATTGCAACTTTTTGTAGCCCTTTGGGTTGGGTCTTGTTGCCTCTCTGCCAATGTCTCCTGCAACTCCTGCCAACTCCTCCCTGCTAGTTCAGGTGCAAGCGGCTCGGGCTGCCGCCCAGCGCACAGCCACCCTGCCTACGGAGATCAAGGATGCGGCCCTCGAGGCCATGGCCACTGCTTTGCTGGAGCAGCAAGAGGCCATCCTGGCGGCCAACCGGGAAGATCTGGAGCGGGCAGCGGAGCAACTCAAAAGCGGGGAGTTGTCGGCCGCAGCCTATGCCCGGCTGAAGTTGGATGCCCACAAATTGGCCGAGATGGTAGCCGGGGTACAGCAGGTGAGGCGGCTGCCTGACCCAGTAGGGCGATCCCTTCTTATCCGCGAGCTGGACGAGGGGCTGGTGCTGGAGCGGCGCACCTATCCCCTAGGGGTGCTAGGCGTGATCTTTGAGTCGCGGCCCGACGCCCTGGTGCAAATTGCTGCCCTGGCGGTAAAGACGGGCAATAGCGTCCTGCTCAAAGGCGGAGCGGAGGCACTCTGCTCCTGCCAGGCGTTGATGGCCGCGCTGCAGGCGGGGCTACAGCAAGTTCCCGACTTTCCTTCGGGATCTTTGCAGTTGCTTACCAGCCGCGAGGAGATCCAAGCTCTGCTACAGCTGGAAGGTCTGGTGGATCTAATTATTCCCCGCGGCTCCAGCAGCTTTGTCCGCTACATTATGGAAAATACCCGCATCCCGGTGCTGGGCCATGCCGATGGGCTGTGCCACCTGTACGTGGATCGGGCTGCCGATGTGGAGATGGCATTGCATCTGACGCTAGACAGCAAAACCCAGTACCCCGCTGCCTGCAATGCCATTGAGACCCTGCTGGTGCACGCAGACATTGCTCCCCAGTTTTTGCCTCTGGCCGTGCAGGCGCTGCGCGAGAAAGGGGTGGAGTTGCGCGGGGATCGCCGCTGCCGCGAGCTGGTGCCAGATTTGCTCCCGGCCACTGAGGCCGACTGGAGCACCGAGTACGCGGACTTGATCCTGTCCATCAAGATGGTGGATTCTCTTGACGAAGCCATTGCCCACATCCAACGGTACGGCTCTCGGCACACCGAGGCCATCGTGACCGAAGATGCCGCCGCTGCCCAGCGCTTTCTCGATGAAGTGGACGCAGCAGGGGTCTTTCACAACGCCTCCACCCGTTTTGCCGATGGTTTTCGCTACGGTTTTGGAGCAGAGGTGGGGATCAGTACCCAAAAGCTGCCGCCGCGCGGCCCGGTGGGCTTGGAAGGCCTCGTGACCTACCGCTACCAGCTGCGGGGGCGAGGCCATCTCGTAGCTGACTACACTGGCCCCCAGGCCCGTCCCTTTCGGCATCGGGATCGCTTGAACCTCACTGGCCTGGCCTAGGAAGGATCCCTGGCTTGCCCCAACTGAGCAAGCTAGTTTTGCTGAGCTTTTTTGGCCTGAGGTTGAGGTAAATTTAAAAGGTAGCTTTAGGCTTTGCAAGGGTCATAGACTGTACTGCCCTCTGAGGAAACGGGGAACGCTGGAGTTCTGGGTTTCCCCTTGGAGCAGCCCTTCTGGACTGGCCCTTTGCAGGTTGGACTTCTATCCCCTCGGTAAGGAGCTTCACGGTATTATGCCCGTTCGTTTGTACGTTGGAAATCTGCCAGCAGAGGTAGATCGCGAGGCACTGGAGAAGCTCTTTAGATCTGCAGGTGAGGTCATTTCCACCAAGGTGATTCGGGATCGGAAGACGGGCAAATGCCGCGGCTTCGGCTTTGTTACGGTAAGCACCGAGGAACAGGCCCAGCAGTATATTGAGAGATTCAATGGCCACAGCTTTGGCGACGTCAACTTGCGCATTGAACTTGCCCAGCCGCGCGACAAACGGGAAGGTGGCGAAGCCAAAGCAGCTGCCTCCCCTTCCCCAGCTAAGGAGTCTGCCGCGGATCCCAAGGCAGCTGGGGAAGCAGCGCCCAAGAGTTCTGCCAAAGGTTCCAAAACGGCAGGGGAGAAGTCTGCTTCGGGCAAGAAGCAGCGCCAGCACAGTAGCAAAAGGAGGGGTGTCAAGGGGGGCCCGCAAGAGGCCGTTGAGCCGGATCCCCGCTGGGCCAGCCAGTTGCAGCGGATCAAAGAGCAGCTTTTGCAAGCTGCCAATTCCTAGCTGCGCTAAAAGCAGGCTAGACAGGGTGGCTCAAAGCGCATTGAGGGAGGAGCTGAAAAATGGAGAACCTGGCAAGGGTTTTTTGCAGGGGGCTACGGCACCTAGCCAAGGCTGGGCTCCTCGGCCTGCTGCTAGTTTGGCTGGGAGTGCCCGTTGTCTTTGCAGCTCCGGCAGACCTGGAGAAGCAGGTGCTGGAGATTATTCGCAAAAATCCTCAGGTAATCCTGGAGGCGGTGCAGGAGTACCAGCAGCGGCAGTACGAAGAGCAGCAGAAGCAGCAGCAGAAGTTGGTAGAGGAATTTGGCCGGCAGTTGAGGGAAAACCCCCGCGCTGTAATTGGTGACTCCCCCCGCACCGGCTCCGAGTCCTTGCGGCTCGTGTTGGTCGAGTTTTCTGATTTTCAATGCCCTTTTTGCGCCCGGGCCCAGCAGACCCTGAAGGAGTTCCTAGCTAAACATGGGGACGAGGTAACCTTGGTGTACAAGCACCTGCCCTTGACCGGCATTCACCCTGAAGCAGTGGCGGCAGCTCGCGCTGCGTGGGCTGCCCACCGGCAAGGCAAGTTTTGGGAGTTCCACGACGAGCTCTTTGCCAACCAATCCCAGCTGGGGGAGGAATTCTACGTAGCCACTGCCCAAAGGTTGGGCCTGAACGTGGAGAAGTTCAATCGGGATCGGCGCAGCCGGGCGGCGGAGCGGGCTGTGCAGCGAGACATGGATCTGGCTTCCCAACTGGGCATTAGCCATACCCCCTATTTCATCTTGAATGGCCTCGCCTTCTCGGGGGCGCAGCCTTTGGAGGTGTTCGAGCAGACGCTGCAACAGGCCAAGCAGTCCCTCTAGGGGCCCCAACTTTATTCAGCGCGGGGCGGCCAGCAGCCCCGCCTTCGGCGCTGGCTCAGCCGCAGCAAAGAAAATCCAGCCGAAGAGGAGCTTTGACCCTCAGCGCCTGGGGGAGGCCCGCAGGGGTGCAGTATTCCTGGGTCAAGCCCACCCAACTGCCAGCGGCAAACCTGGCGGCGATGGACCCACCCTGCCGCAAGGAGGGCCAATGGCAATGCTTAACCAGCAGCAAAACGGCTGAAGACGACCGCGGTTACTCCACAGGCAGAATGCGGGCGTCAAACCCCGCCTCCGCCAAGCTGCGCTGTGCCCGTTCGGCATTGGCCCGCTGCCGGTAAGTGCCCACCTGAATTACTGAGCCGCGCACAAAAGCATCGGGTGCAAACTGCTGCACTTTGGGCAGCGCCTCTTCGCCAGCCTGAACCACCACCCAGAACCCCCCCGGGCTAGCCTCCTGCAGAGCGGGAGGCGAATCCTGAACCAGAAGAGGGCGCGAGCGGCGCAGGTCAGCGGGAAAGATCCCCGCTGCGTAGCCCTGGCGGGCTAGGTAACGCACTTGCTCAGTGGCCCCTGCGAGATCGGCAAAGCCACCGGTGCGCACCACCCGCAGGTTGTCGTAGATCAGGGGCACAGATCCTGGCAGGAGCTGCTCCAAGGCCGCCAATTTCTCGCCGCTGGGATCGGCCACCAACACCCAATAGCGTTCTCCTTGGGCAGGCTCCTCGGGCGGTGACGCAGCATTCCCTTCTGCCAGTGACACAACTACTGCCGGCAATCCCTGGGCAGTCAACCAGCGGGCCTGCTCCTGCGCCAGCGATAGGCGAGAGAAAGTCCCCGTCTGCAGGGAAGGCTGGCCGCGGTAGAGCACTCCAATGGCTTGGGGAAAGAAGCGGCGCACTCGCTCCTCCAGCAGCGGATCCCTATGGGGGTTGGGCACGTGGGTGGCAAAGGGCCGCCGCGGATCAAAGGGAGGAGCCGTTGGCGCCGGCAGGGCGGGAAAAGCCGGCGGCAGGGGTGGATCTGTCTCTTGGCGGCTCACCACCCGCACTGGCAACCCCAGCCGTGCCAACTCAGCTTGGCGGCGTTGGGCGTGGCTACGGTTAACAAACGTTCCAGCAAGAATGAAGACCTGACCCTCCTCCTGCACAAAGTAGGCATCCGCTACTTGGCGGCGCACCCGCGCTAAGGCTTCGGGTTCGTTGGCCAAGACGTGGACTTGGTAGCGGGTGAGGGCAAAGGCAGCAGGCAGGGCAAGGAAAGCAGTTGCTAGGGAGCCCCCCAAGAGAGCTACCGCTGTTGTTAGGCGCGGCCAAGGACTGCCCCGCAGGAGACCACTCCCTCCTCCCCAGCCACCCCCTGCCCCCCTCTGGCAGCCGTTACGCAACCCAGCGTTCACGGGAGAAGCGCAGATTGGATCCCCCTCCAGTATAGACCTGCCGCCATAGGTAAGGAGGCGCCTGCTACCTGCAGTCCCTAGAAGCAACGGCGACGGTAGCTGTAGCGGCGCGGTGCAGCAAGAGCAGGCGCTCCTCCCAGGGAAAAGCGGAGGATCTCAGTCTTGTAGGGTTGGGAGCCTTCTGTGTAGCGGGCCAGCTGAATGGCGGATCCCTGCCCAGAAGGGAGAGCAGGCAGGACCTGATCCGGCAAGGCAGCTTCCAGAGCAATGAAAAACCGCGATCGCAGCAGCACCTCCCAGGGGGAAAGGTGCTCAGTTTGCTCGGGCACCAGGCGGCCTAGGGCAATCTGAAGCCGCGATCCCCCTCCCCGGGATCTCCAGAGCTGACGCGCCAAACTCCACAGGGAAGTTTGCTCAGGGGATCGCAGCAGCAGCTTCAGTCCCACTAGAGGGTTGAGGCTATAGGTAAGCAGTAGAGAGTACATCGAAGCTAGTCAGCGGAGGAGCGTTTTGGAGTAAGTTCAAAAAGGGCCCACCTATAGGCCAACTGTAGCACTGGCAGCTGGCTGTCCGACTCGGGGAATGGCTGCAATTTTTAAGCAGCGCTGGCTATTTCAGCCTGAGGATAAGCCAAGGGCAAGCCACTTGGCTAAAGCAGCGGGGATTTCGCCTCTCCTAGCCCAGATCCTGCTCAACCGCGGCCTCCGCAGCCTCCCTGAGATTGGCCACTATTTGCAGCCAGATCCCTCCTGCTTGCCTCCACCCAGCCGTGACTTTGCCGACCTGCCCCTAGCGATAGAGCTGTTGGAGAAGGCCCTGCACCGGCAGGAGCCCATTGCCATCTGCGGCGATTATGATGCCGACGGCATGACCAGCACGGCCCTCCTGCTGCGGGCGCTGCGGGGCACACCGGTGGTTTACCGCATTCCCAGCCGCCTTACGGAGGGCTATGGCCTCAACAGCCGCATGGTGCAGGAGCTGCACCGCGAGGGAGTGCGCCTCATCCTCACGGTGGACAACGGCATTGCTGCCCACGAGCCCATTCGTCTAGCCAAAGAGCTAGGGCTAACAGTAATCGTGACAGATCACCACGACCTGCCGCCCCAGTTGCCCCCTGCCGACGCCATCCTCAACCCCAAGCAGCTCCCAGAGTCGTCTCCCTACCGGGGAATGGCCGGGGTGGGGGTGGCCTACCTCCTAGCCCAGGCCTTGGCGGAGCGCCGCGGCGATGAACGGCTGGGGCGAATGGCGCTGGAGCTGTTTACGGTGGGCACCATTGCCGATTTGGCGCCCCTGACGGGGGTAAACCGTCTTTGGGTGCGGCAGGGGCTAGCCCTTTTGCCTACTGCCCAGGTGGCCGGGATCCGTGCCCTCTTGGCAGTGATGGGAATGACGGGATCCCCAGAGGAGCTGCGACCAGAGTGGGTAGGGTTTGGCCTGGGGCCCCGCATCAATGCCATTGGGCGAATTGGCCGACCGGAGCTGGGGATCCGGCTGCTGACCACCGACGACCCGCAGCAGGCAGAGAAACTGGCCCGCCGCTGTGAACGGCTCAACCAGGTGCGGCAGCAGATGTGCAGCCGCATTGAGGCGGAGGCTTTGGAGCAGATGGCCCGGCAAGAGCGGGATCTAGCGCAGGAGCGGGTGTTAATCCTTTTGGGAGCTCCCCAGCAGCGCTGGCACAAAGGGGTGATTGGCCTGGTGGCTTCGCGGCTGGCGGAGCGCTTTGGCTGTCCAGTGTTTATCGGCAGCCAGTCGCGCCAGGGGGAGATCACCGGCTCGGCGCGGCAGGGGATCCCCGAGTTCGACGTGTTCCAGGCCCTAGAGCTCTGCAAAGATTTATTGATCAAGCATGGCGGCCACCCAGCGGCAGGCGGGTTTAGCCTGAAAGCGGAAAACTGGCCCCTTTTGGAAGAGCGGCTGCGGCAATTGGCCCAACAGCGTCTGCAGCCGGAACAGATCCGGCCCTTGGTGCAGATCGATGCTGAGGTGGCCCTGGCAGATCTCACCCTCGACCTCTACCAGGAGCTGCAACGGCTGCAGCCCTACGGCATTGGCAACCCGGAGCCGGTCTTTTGCAGCCGCAACCTGCAGGTGGTGCAACAGCAGCGATTTGGCCCGCGGCCTGCCCAGGGGGAGGATACCCCCAGCCACCTAAAGTTGCTCCTGCAGGATCCCTCTGAGCCTTGCCACCACAGCGGCAGATCCCCCCTGCAAGCCAAGACTTGCAGCCGTCCCCTCTGGGCCATTCTCTGGCGGGGAGCCGCAGCCTATCCCTTGCCTAAGCGGATTGACGTCGCCTACACCCTCAGAGCCAAGCGGTGGGGAGAAGAGAGCCAACTAGAGCTGGAAATTGTCGGGATCCGGCCTGCTCAAGCGGCTGGTTCTCCAAAGTCTTCTCCCCAGCAGGGAACAGTCCCCTCGCCCCTGCTGATCTGCCGCCCTGCTCCGCCTCTCACCCGACCCCTGCGTTGGCAAGTTGTGGATGGCTTTTCTGCCCTCCTGCCCCAGGCGCAGGGAAGCATCCTCTTCTACGGCTTTCGGCGCCCCACCTTTGTCCTGGATCCTGAGCGGCGCTCCCCGCTAACTCTTCACTACGACCGTCCTCAGGCCGGCCACCGCTACGACCAGCTGTGGCTGTGGAGCTGGCCCCCCTCTCTAGAGCACCTCAAGTGGCTGCTCCACTACCTTGCTGGCGAAGCGCCGCTCATTGTCGTGCACCAGCAAACAGTGCCCCTGCCCTCTGCGGCCACCTTACAGCGGCAGCTACGCCACTACCTGCAAACCCGGCCTCAGGTGGATCTGTTACGCCTAGGCCAGCACTGGTGGCTATCGCCAGCGCTGTTGGTGGCGGGCCTGCGCTCGCTAGGGTATGCCTGTCCGGAGTTTGGCCCAACAGGATCGTTGGAAGAGGAACTGGAGGCCCAACGGGCCTGGTACCGCAGCTCCTGGCCACAGGTGGCTGCCCTGCTGCAGGGATCCCAGTCGCCAGACAGGGTTCTGGCTTCCCCTCCCGACTTCTGCTAGCCCATGGGGATCAAACTGCTTCTTGGCTCTGACTACCACGGCAACGACCGGCTGATCCGGCAAGCCCTAGCCTACTTGCCCCAGGTGGATGGCTACATCAACTGCGGCGATTTCTGCTCCAAGGCTGGCAAGCCCTCCCTCAACGCCACCCAAGGCTTTTACCCAACAGCCGAAGCTGAGGTCATCCAGTTGCAATCTTTCCTGGCGGCAGTAGACGGCCTGGGCAAGCCCTGGCTCTTTTTGCCTGGCAACCACGACCCAGCCGCTGCCGTGTTGGATGCCCTAGCTGGCAGGTGGGGACGGGCCATCACCCAGTCTTGTTACTTTGAGTGGCTAGGGCTGCAAGTGTTGGCGGTGCCCTGGACTCCCCCTTGCGGCTGGAGCTGGACCCTTACCCGCAGCCATCTGCAGGAGCTGCTTACCCTCTATAGCCAGCCTCCTCGCCCCATTGACCTGCTGCTTAGCCACGCGCCGCCGCGGGGCCTGTTGGACGAAGGCGGCAAATGGTACCACCGCCGCATGCCCACCCTGCGCCCCCTGTTGGATCACCTACAGCCGCGCTACTACATCTGCGGCCACATGCACTGGGACGGGGGAAAGGTGGAACGCTGCGGCTCCACCCTGGTGATCAACACGGCCTTGCACAACATGGTTCTGGAAATCCCCTAAGGACCTGGGCAGCCCTCTGCTGTCTGCTTTCTTCCGCTAAGATACCTGTGTTTCCCGCGATCCCCAGCCTATGGCGCGCCCCTTGATCTTGGCCAGCAGCAACCCTGGTAAATGGCGGGAGTTCAACACCTTCTTCCAGGCCCATGCTCCCAGCTGGGATCTGCGCCCCCTGCCGGCGGCGATAGCAGTGGAAGAAAGCGGCAGCACCTTTGTCGAAAATGCCCTTCTCAAGGCCAAGGCTGTAGCAGCCGCTCTGGGGGAGTGGGCCATTGCCGATGACTCTGGGCTGGCGGTGGCAGCCCTTGGCGGCGCCCCCGGGATCCATTCGGCCCGCTATGCCCCCGACGATGCCGCCCGCATCGCGCGGCTGCTGCGGGAGATGGAAGGGATCCCCAACCGCCAAGCCAGCTTTCACTGCGCCATTGCTGTGGTGGATCCCCAGGGGCAGGTGCGGGCCTTGGTGGAGGGCATCTGCCACGGGGAGATCCTGGCTCAGCCCCGGGGAGCAGGAGGATTTGGCTATGACCCGCTCTTTTGGGTGCCGGAGGTGGGGCTGACCTTTGCCGAGATGAGCCCGGCGCAAAAGGAAGCCGTCAGCCACCGCGGCCAGGCCCTGAGGGCCTTGAAAGAACAGCTCCTGATCTTGGAGCGCAGTCTAGGCTAGCTTGGAGGTACGGCGGCATTTGTCCACGACAAGAGCCCGAGATCACGGCAGCAACCTGGGCCAGAAAAGGCTGCACAATGCCGCTGAGGGGATCCCTTGAACCCCAAGGCTGCAGCTCTGTGGATCCTACCTGCCAAAAGGTTTCCTCGGTACAGGAAGATGGGAATGCCAGTTTTGCGTTGGGAGCCTGAAGAATGACCTTCTCTGAGGAGCGCGATCCAAACCGTTTTCCAGACTCAACGGCTGCTGCCGGTGAGGGAAGCCGCGGCCAAGCTCCCAGCAGCTCAGAGTCCCAAGGCCGGCGTTCCCCGCCCCCTCTGCCGGAGGAAGGTTCTGCCCCCTCCCCCGACGGTGCCGAAGACTGGCTAGAAGAGGAAGAGGAGCGAAACGACGGGAAGGCGTCCGCTACTCGTCTCTCTGGGCGCGCGCCGCGAGCAGAGGATACCGGAAGAGAAGGAAGGGCTGGCTCTTCGCAAGATGCCGAGACAGGGTCCTCGCGGCCGGGGGCCAGCCGTCCTGGACAGGCCCTGGTTCCCCGGCGCCCTGTCTCCAGCAACCGGAGCTACGCGGCATCCGCCGCCTATGCCGGCTCCTCCCGGGGCGAGTACAGCCGTTCTGCAACTTACGGCTACCCTGCCGGCTCGGGGGGAAGTGGGGGGTATGGAGGTGGAGGGCGCAGCAGCAGCTCCTCAGGGGGAGTCTCCTCTTCGGATCTGACAATCCTGCTGGTGGTGGCCTTGCTGGCTTTCTTTGGGGGGTTTGCCATCCGCAACCTCTTCGCGGAGTCGGGTGGCTTTGACGATGAGCGCCCCATCCGCGCGGCCAATGTACCAGCGGCCTTTCGGGATTTTTGCTTTGCCTACAACGGCACGGCTTCCTTTACCGTGGTGCAACTAACCAGCGTTTCCGCCCTCACCATGGCTTCTGTGCCCGTCTACAAGATGGACACCTGCACCATCCCCGTCAGCCAAACCGCCAACGCCCTGCAGGCCTTGGGCATCCGTGGCCGAGCCAACACCCTAGGCCCGCAACTGGGGGGATCCAACCTCACCCTCATCCAGCTCCCTCTGGCCAGCAGCTTGGCCCGCGCCATCTACAACCAGTTTCCTGGCTTGGCCAGTCAGGGTAATGAGGCCCAGGTTTTCTCCCAACTGGAAACCACCATCAACGACGCCCTGCGCTCCAACCTCGAGGGGCTGGCCCTGCAAAGCCTAGAGCCCACCAACATCCCCGACGTGTACGTGATGATCCCGGGCCACTCCTTTAACTTGCAACCGCAGCTTAATCTGCGCTAGCTCTCCTTTCTAGGGAGACTGCTGTGTTCATCACCTTAGAAGGTGGAGAAGGAGTGGGCAAAACCACTCAGCAGACGCTGCTGGCACAGCGGCTTACTCTAGAAGGCTATGCCTGCCTGTGTACCCGCGAGCCGGGAGGGACAGCCCTAGGCCGAGCGCTGCGGGAGCTGCTGTTGCACGGGGATCCCATAACGCCGCTGGCCGAGTTGCTCCTGTACGCGGCAGACCGGGCCGAGCACGTGCAAAGATGCATCCTTCCCGCCCTAGCAGCCGGGCAGGTGGTGCTCTGTGACCGCTTCACCGACTCTACCCTGGCCTACCAGGGGTATGGTCGCGGGCTGGACTTGGAGAAGATCCGCCAGCTCAACCACTTGGCTACCGGCGGGCTGCAGCCGCACCTCACCCTGTGGTTGGATCTCCCCCCTGAGGTGGGGCTGGCGCGTTCGCGTCAGCGTCGCGTAGCAATTACCCGTTCCCCACAGTCAGAGGCCGACAAACTCGAGCGAGAACACCTGGAGTTTCACCGCCGAGTTTACCGCGGATTTCAAGCTCTAGCTGCCGAGTTCCCGCAGCGGATTGTTCGCATTCCCGGCGAGGGATCCCCAGCAGAGGTGGCCACCCGCATCTGGGCAGCGGTCAGGCCCCGCCTACCAAAGGCTCCGCCCTCCTAGCTCGAAGGGCGGTCTCAACCGTTTCCCTGGCCATACCCTGCTCAGAGGTTAAGATTAGGTTAAAAAAGAAGAGGGCGCGGGTGACCTCAGGGTAAGGTAAGTGGGCTATGCAGGGAAAGCCTTCTGCCCTTTTTAGGCCCTGTTTTAAGAGGTAGAGGAGATTTGCTGTGAATGCCATTGCTGCTGAGCAGAAAAGCGAGCACTCGATCCTGCTGGCGTCTTCCCCTCCACCCACCGTGGCCGCTTGGGCCCACCAATTGTTAAGCCAGCAATGGCAGCGGCTGCAGAAGCACGTGGGGAGAGTGCTCAACCAACACCCCGAGGCAGCAGAGTCCCTCCATCAGATTCGGGTGGGCCTGCGCCGCATCGGCACCTGGGTGGAGGTGTTTCAGGGATCCGTGCGCCTGCCCAAGCCACTCAAGCCCAAACGTCTGCAAAAGTTGACCAGAACCCTGGGCCAGCAGCGGGATTTGGACGTGTTGCTGGAAATCCTCCAAGAGCCCTATTGGCAGCAAATCCCGGCAGACCAGCAGGGGGAGCTGGAGGAGCTGAGGGAAAAGCTGCAGCGGCGCCAAGCCCAAGCTGAGAAACACTCCCGCCGCATTTTGACAGAGGAAGACTTCCTTGAGTTCCAGGCCGCTTGCGAAGAGTGGCTGGTTTCCCCTCGCTACCGGCCTGCGGCCCAGCTTTCCCTGCAGGAGAGCTTACCTCACCTGTTGGCCCCTTTGCTAGCTGCCTGGTTCCTGCAGCCGGGCTGGCGGATCCCGGCCTTCCCGGAAACTGAAGTTCAGGCTGAACAACTGCACGACCTGCGCAAAGCTACCAAACGCCTGCGCTACCAGCTAGAGTTTTTTGCTCCTTTCTACGGGGAGGCTCTCCAAGACTGGGTGAAGACCCTCAAGGGCTTGCAGGAACAGTTGGGCCGCTTTCACGATTTGCAAGTTCTGCGGGCCAAGTTACCTGCCGACTTAAGTCTGCAAAACTGGCTGCAGCAGCAGCAGAAGCTGGCTCTCCAGGACTGGCCCCTGCAGCAACAGCGCTACTGCAACCCCGCTGAGCAGCAGCGGCTATATCAACTGCTATTCTCGGCTAGGGAAAGCAGCAACGGGGAAGCTCAGGTGGTAGGCTAGGGCGTAGGGGTGGACAAGCCTGCTCTCAGTCTATGGCCTGCTAATTTGCAGGGACGGCGTTGAGACCTGCTTTTGTGTCAACGCTAGGGGAGGTCGGCTTTTGTTCACCGAGGACGTCCTGACACCTTCACCGCCACCTGCCCAGTAGCTTCCTGCCCCTTCTCTGAAAATGCCCATGAAAAAGGGAATCGCCAGGGCCACTGCCTTGCTTTGCTGTCTAGGGGTTCTGCTTTTCTTCTGGCCCCTGAGAACGGCTGCCCAAAAACAAACCCTTCAACTCTACATCTGGTCGGAATACATTGACCCGGCCATTCTCACTGCCTTTGAGAAAGCCACCAATAGCCGCGTGGTGGTAAGTGTGTACGAGTCCAACGAGGACATGATTGCCAAGCTGCGGGGGGGCGGCGTGAGCCAGTACGACGTCGTCGTGCCCACGGACTACGTTGTGCCCAACATGGTGGAGCTGGGCCTGCTGCAGCCTCTCAACAAAGCCCTGATTCCCAATCTCCGCAACTTGGGGGAGAAGTTTGTCGGCTTGCCCTTTGACCCAGAAAACACCTACACGGTTCCCTACCAGTGGGGCACCACCGGCATTGGCTACCGCAAAGACCGCCTGCCGGAAAACTTCGAGCGCTCCTGGGGGCTGATTTTCGACCCGCAGCAGCAGTACGGCCCCTTTGTCATGATCGACGAGATGCGCTCTATGCTGGCGGCGGCTGCTTTCTATCTAGGCTTTGACCCCAACACTACCGTTCCCTCGGAGCTGCAGCAGATTCAGGAGCTGTTAATTCAAGCCAAACGCCGCAGCGCTGGACTTATTGGCGGGGTGGGCGGCAAAAATCAATTGGTCTCCGGAACAGCCAACGTGGCGGTTGTCTACAGCGGCGATGCCCTGCAAGCTGCTGAGGAAAATCCCAACATTGGCTACTTTGTCCCTCGCGAGGGCGCTCACATCTGGCTAGATGTGATGGCCATCCCAGCCAAAGCTCCTAACCCGGAGCTGGCCAACCGCTTCATCAACTTCCTTCTGGAGCCGGAAATTGGCGCCCAACTGAGCAACTACAACCGCTTTGCCACCCCCAATGCTGCCGCCCTGCCTAAGATTAATCCGCAGGATCGCCAAAACCCAGCTATCTATCCCGATGAGGCAACCTTTGCTAGGCTGAGGTACCTCAAAGTGCTGTCGCAGGAGGAGCTCCGTCTCGTGGACGCTGTCTGGACTGCCGTCAAAAGCAGCTAGGGATCCTTGTCGACCTCACCTTGTTAGCTCTCGACACAAAACTTGACACTTTTTAATATCTGAGCCAGATTGGAGATGTCACCCCTTGATGGAGTTGCAACCATGGAAAACCAAGAAGCTAAGTTCGGCTTTACCACCTTCGCCGAAAAATGGAATGGCCGTCTGGCAATGTTGGGCTTTGTGATTGGCGTTTTGACCGAGCTGCTGACGGGCCAAGGGATCCTCTCTCAAATTGGCCTGATGTAATCCCAGCCCGCCTGATTGGGTCGAAGCACTAGCTAGACACCTTTTTGCCCGGCTGTCCTCTTCCGGACTGATCAAGCAGCCGGGCTTTTGCTGCAGTTCCGAGCCAGAGCGAAGCCAAACAGCCGAAAGTAGTTGTTCCTTCTGCCCCCAACGGTTCCCCACTTGATCCCCATCTCCCTTTGGGAGAGAGGCTGGAGGTGAGGGCAACAAGTCTGGGATCGCCCTAGCCTTTCAATCCCTGCAGGTACTGGCAAATGTCGGCCAAGATGCGCTCCAGCTCCTCCAGGTTCTGGGAAGCGCCTGCCCATTTTGGGTCATCAGCTTGGGATCCCGGCTGCGCCAGTTGCACCCCCAGGTGTTCTAGCTCGCGGGCTGCTTGAGAAAAGGCATTGGCCCCCACGTTGGCGCTGGCTCCCTTGAGGCGGTGGGCAATTTTCCTCAAGTCTTCGGCATTACCCGCTGCAAGAGCTTGGCGCAGCCGCGGCAACTGCTCCTGGCAATCCTGGACAAACACCTGCAGCAGCTCCCGCTGAAACTGGCGGTCGCCCGCCGTAACCCGCTCCAAGTAGGCGGCGTCGATGGGGTAGGGCAGCGTGGGAGCAGGGTCACCGCCGGCAGCTTCAGGAGAAGGCGGATCGGACGAAGCCGCCCCGTTGGCTGCTCCTGCTGCGGAAGGGGCGATCCTTTGGCTCCAGTGGTTGAGCACTTTTTCTAGATCCTCCTTTAGCACCGGCTTACTGAGATAGTCGTCCATACCCGCTTGCAGGCAGCGCTCCCGATCCTCTTGCATGGCGTTGGCCGTGATGGCAATCACGACGGTGCGGTGGCCGGATCCCCGCTCCTGCTGGCGCAGGCGGCGGGTGGCCTCGTAGCCGTCCATCACTGGCATCTGGCAGTCCATGAGGATGAGGTCGTACTTGACTCGCTGCAGCAGATCCAAAACCTCCTGGCCGTTGGCCACCACATCCGCCAGGTAGCCCAAGCTCTGGAGCTGGCGCAGGGCCACCTTTTGGTTGACGGGGTTGTCTTCGGCCAAGAGGATGCGCAGGGGTTGCTGGGGACGGCTGGCGGAGGGCGCACTTTGCGAAAGGGGTGGGCCCATGCCCAGCAGCGCGGTGGCCAGGCCGGAAGACTTGCCCAGCGCCATGATCAGAGCTTCTTGCAATCGCGTTTGCTTGACCGGCTTGGTTAGGTAGGCAGCAAAGCCAATCTCGGCGGCGCGGCGGGAGTGCTCCCCCAACCCCAGCGAGGTCATCATCACCAGTTGCGTCGGGGACAGTTCGGGATCCGCCTTGATCCAGCGGCCCAAGGTCTCCCCGTCCACCTCCGGCATCTGCATGTCCAAAACCGCCAAGGGGAAGGGGATCCCTTCCCGCACGGCCTGGCGCAGTTTGTCCAGAGCCTGGTAGGCATTTTCGGCTTCTTCCACCACCATGCCCCAAGCGGTGGCCTGGCAGCGGACGATCTTGCGGTTGGTGGCGTTGTCGTCCACCACCAACAGCCGCTTGCCCTGAAGATCGACAGGGATGCGGGCGGGGTTCTGGGCAATCTGGCGGGGGTAGGGTTGTCTTTCCAGGGTCAGCTCGAGGCTGAAGGTGCTGCCGCGGCCCACCTCGCTCTCTAGGAAGATCTTGCCCCCCATCAGCTCTGTCAGTTGCTTGCAAATGGCTAGGCCCAGGCCTGTGCCCCCGTATTTGCGGGTGGTAGAAGCATCCACTTGGGTGAAGGGCTGAAACAGCTTGGCTTGCGCTTCCTTGGGGATCCCGATCCCTGTATCCCTTACCGAGAGCCGCAGTTGGACATGGGTGGCCGTCTCCTGCAGCAGCTCGGCCTGGATGACCACCTCCCCTTGATGGGTGAACTTGATGGCGTTGCTCACCAAGTTGTTGAGGATTTGGCGCAGCCGCGACGCATCCCCCCGCAGATAGCGGGGCACTTCCGGCGGCATCAGCACCGCCAGCTCCAGGCCCTTGGCATGGGCAGTGGGGGCAAAGAGATCCGCCACCTCCTCCAAACAGGCCCTCAGGTCGAAGTCCAGGATCTCCAGCTCCATCTCCCCGGCTTCCAGCTTGGAGAAGTCCAGGATGTCGTTGATGAGGGTCAGCAGGGCATCGCCGCTGATGCGAATGGTCTCGACAAAGTCCCGCTGCTCTGGGGTCAGGGGTGTCTCCAGCAACAAGCCCGTCATCCCCAGCACCGCGTTCATGGGGGTGCGGATCTCGTGGCTCATGGTAGCCAAGAAGCTGCTTTTGGCCTGAGAAGCCTGCTCTGCCGCTTTGCGGGCTTGTTCTAGCTCGAGGCTGCGCTGCCGCTCCCGCTCCAGGAGCTCTGCCTGGGTGAGGGCAATGCCGATTTGGTTGGCCAGTTGCACCAGCAGCTCGATCTCAAACGGCTGCCACTGGCGGGGTGCAGAACACTGGTGGGCCAACAACAGCCCCCATAGCCGCTGCTCCATGAAGAGGGGCACCACCAGGTTGGCCTTCACCTGCATTGTTTGCAGCAGCTCCAGGTAGCAGGGCTCCAGCCCTTCGGCCTCCACGTCGCTGATGGCGCGAACCCGGCCCTGGCTGTAGAGCTCAGCATATTTTTCCTGAAAACAGGGATCCTCAATCACCTCGCCCAAAAGGGAAGGGATGCCGGGCTGGGTTTTCTCGTTGGAGATGATCCCGGATCCATCCGGCTGGAAGCGGTAGACCAAAACGCGATCCGCCTTGAGCAGGGCTTGGATCTCCGTTACTGCCGTTTCCAGGATCTCGGCAATATCCAGCGATTGGCGGATCTTTAAGCTGAGATCGGCCAGCAGTTGGGCCCGCCGGCTCTGCCGCTCCAGCTCCTCGGCAGCTTTTTTGCGCTCGGTGATGTTGCGGAAAATGCCCCGCGTGGAGACCATCACCCCATCTTCAAAGCGGCAGTTAACACTTCCCTCCACCCAGATGGTTTCGCCCTTGGCAGTGACAAAGGCCGTCTCCACCTTGTCCAGAGGTTGGCCAGCCAAAAGCTTCTGGAAAGCGACCTGGCAGTGCTCTCGATAGTCGGGGTGGATGATGTCGAAAACCCTCATTTGGTGGATTTGAGCTTCGTCGTAGCCCAGGGTCTCCTTCCAGGCGCGGTTGACGTAGAGAAAGTACCCTTCGGCATTGACAGCCTGAATGAGATCGCTGGCATTTTCAAAGAGATCCCGGTAGCGCTCTTCGCTTTCTTTGAGAGCCAGCTCCGCCAGCTTGCGCTCGGTGATGTCGATGCCGGTGCTGATGATAAACTCCACCTCACCCTTGGCATCGACCAAGGCGGTGTTGGTCCAAGCAATGAGCCGCAGCGCCCCCTGCTTGGTGCGCCAGAAGTTTTCATGGCGGTTTAAGAAAAGGGAGCGACTGCCCTTAAGTTGTTGAAAAGCTTGCTTCACGCCGGCCATCTCCTCCGCCGGGATCAAGCCCAAGTCCCAGAGCAGTTGGCCCTTGACTTCTGCCAGCGAATAGCCAGAAAGCTGCTCGGCAGCGCGGTTAAAGCGCAGGATGCGCCCTTCGGGATCCATGACCACCACCACAGCGCCTGCCGTGTCGAGGATGGCGTTGGTAAAGTCCCGCTCCTGCTTGAGGAAGGTTTCCGCCCGCTCCCGCTCGGCAGTTTCGCGGCGAATGAGGACATAAACTGCGGCCAACAGCAAGTAGGTAAAAGCTAGCCCCCCCAGCAGGATGGCATTGGTTCTAACCCAAGCAAGCTGGAACTGCCCGCTGCGCTGCTGCAACAGAAGCCGCTCTTGCTCCTGGAGCGCCTCCACTAGGTTGGCGATCCGCTCCATCAACCTTTGCCCTTCGCCCCTCTTCAAGGCTTCTTGAACAGCGGCCAGCCCCTCTTGATCCCGGAGCCGGATAAGATCTTGGGCAAGGTTCAGACGCTGTTCCAAAAGCAGCTCCAGCCACTTCAGGCGCCCTTGCTGGAGAGGGTTGTCGGCTGTCAACTCTTGCAGCCAGCTAAGACGAGTGGGAATGGCCTCAAGGCTGGCCTTGTACTCGTCGAGGTAGCGAGTCTCGTTGGTCAAAAAGTAGCCCTGTTTACCTGCCTCGGCAGCACGGAGCTCTGAGAGCAATCCTTCCAGGTTCTGGATCACTTCCAAGGTATGGGCCACTTGCTCCGTCAGTTGGGGCAGGCGACTGGCGTTGCGCTGGGCAGAGTAGGCGATCCCGCCCAAGATCAGGGCAGCCAGGCCCAGGCCAGCACTGACCTTGAGGAGAAAGCGGTTTTTGCGAGCAGGCTTGCTCTCGCCAGCTTTGGGAAGCAAGGGAGCCTTGGCCAACTCCCGCAAGGTGCGGCGCAGCTCCAGTTGGGCTGTCACCTGATGGGCCAGGGCCTTGAGCTGCTCCAATTGCTCCGGGCTGAGCTGGCGGGGTTGGTAGTCCACCACGCAGAGGGTACCCAGCGCGTGCCCTTCCGGCGTTACCAAGGGCACACCGGCGTAAAAGCGAATATGCGGCTCTTGGGTTACAAGAGGGTTATCGGCAAAGCGCGGATCCTGGGTGGCATCCGGCACCACCAGCGGCTCTTTGGGCGAGAGAATGGCGTGGGCACAGAAGGCCACATCCCGCGGCGTTTCCTCGATGCCCTCAATGCCGAACTTAGCCTTAAACCACTGGCGATGCTCGTCGATGAGAGAGACCAGCGAGACGGGCGTGCCGCAGATGTAGGCAGCAAGCCGGACGATCTCGTCAAAGGCAGTTTCAGGGGCTGTATCGAGAACTTGATACTCTCGTAGGGCAGCCAGCCGCTCTTCTTCGTTGGGGGGAAGGGGAGCCTTGGGCATAGGTCAAGCTGGAGAGACGGGATCCGGCGCTGCCGTGGGTGAACCTCAGCAGCCTGGTAAAAGAGACAACCCCAGCATAACTCCCCGACCGCCCTGCCGGAATCCTTAGGGATCTTATGCCCCCAAACGAACTAAGCGGGAGCCGTACTGCCTGACTTGAGGGAAATGCCCTTGTTCTGGGAGGGTGATCCCAGGGGCTTGGCTTTCAAGAAACTATCACGTAAAGGCAAGAAAATCTCGACGACCCTCGCTTAGCATTAGTTTTACTTATCTTAAAAATAAGCAGGTTCTAGTACTTTTAAGTTGAAACTTTCCGATTAGAGACTTATGATGGTCGGACAGACTTCAGGATCAGGCTTTTGGGGGTAGGGCAGCCTTATGAACAAGCTTCAAGACAGTCTGGTGAAGGCTCTCACCATTGACGGAGCACTGGGCATCGCTTTGGGGGACTGGAAGACCGGAATGTGTCTGGGGTTTAAGGGCACCAACAGCCCTGCCTTTCCCGAAGCTAACCTGGAGCTGGCCATTGCCGGAAACACCGAGGTGATCCGCGCCAAGATGCGAGCTGCAGAGTCTCTTAAGCTCACCGACAGAATCGAAGAGATACTTATTATTCTGGAGACTCAGTATCACCTGATGTATCTAATTAAGCACATACCTGGGCTATTTTTCTATCTGGCTTTGGATCGAGAGAAAGGCAACTTGGCTCTTGCTCGTATCAAGCTCTCCCAAATTGAAAAAGAGCTGACTCTCTAACCTCACAGGAGTTCCGCAGCCAAGCAAGATTCTTTTAGAGCTTGCTCTGCATTGAGGTACTCTACGTTGAGGTAATGGGGTAGGTAGCGACCAATCCAAAGAAATGCGGAACCGGGGACTTGAACCCCGATGGCATTGCTGCCACTAGAACCTGAATCTAGCGCGTCTACCATTCCGCCAGTTCCGCAGCGATCTATAAGCATGCCCAAGAAAGGGGATCCCTGTCAAGGGCTGGGGGGGTTTAGAAGGGGATCTTATGCTAAGCTCGGCTGCGCACGCAATGGATCCAGAGCGCTGACCTTGGCGGCTTTTACTTTTGTTTGCGAGGGCACCTGCCCCAACACACAGGCGCGGGCGGGTTATTTCATTACCCCCCATGGCGAGATCCCGACCCCCTGCTTTATGCCGGTGGGAACGCTGGCCAATGTGAAAACCCTCACGCCTGCTCAACTCAAGGAGACCGGCGCCCACATTATCCTCAGCAACACCTATCATCTGCACCTACGCCCCGGCGAAGAGATCATTCAAGCGGCGGGGGGCCTGCACCGCTTCATGGGCTGGCCCGGTCCCATCCTCACGGATTCAGGCGGCTTTCAAGTTTTTAGCCTCAGCGCCATCCGCCAAATCGACGAGGAAGGGGTAACGTTTCGCTCGCCTTACGATGGGCGAATTATTCACTTCACTCCTGAGCTCTCCATCCAGATCCAAAATGCTTTGGGGGCAGACATCATCATGGCTTTTGACGAGTGTCCCCCCTATCCTGCCAGCCCTGAGGCGGTGGCGGCAGCGGTGCGGCGGACTACTCAATGGCTGAAGCGCTGCGTGGAAGCCCACCGTCGCTCCGACCAGGCTTTGTTTGGCATTGTTCAGGGGGGGGTTTACCCGGAGCTGCGTCGGCAGGCAGCGGAAGAAGTCTGTCGGCTGGATCTACCCGGCTATGCCATCGGCGGCGTCAGCGTAGGAGAGCCGGTGGAGCTAATGCACGCGGTGGTGCGACAAACAGCCCCCCTCTTGCCAGCCGATCGCCCCCGTTATCTCATGGGGGTGGGCACCTATGCCGAGATGCGGGCGGCAGTGGCTGCCGGCGTGGACTTGTTTGACTGTGTCATTCCCACGCGCTATGCCCGCCACGGCACCGTGATCAGCCGCGGCCAACGCTGGAACATCAAGAATGCCGAACACCGCCGCAGCCTGGATCCCATCGATCCCGACTGCCCCTGCTACACCTGCCGCCACTTCAGCCGCGCCTATTTATGCCACCTCATCCGCGCCCAAGAGCTCCTGGGCTACACTCTGCTTTCCATCCACAACATCACGGAGCTCGTGCGCTACACCCAAAGAATGCGCCAGGCCATTCTGGAAGGCAAATTTCATGAGAACTGGGATCCGTGGCGCGAGGGCTGAGCCTCCTCGGGGAGCTTCGTTAACATCGGTAAATATTCGTAGGTTAGGCTTCCTAATCGCTACAATAAGGGGATAACCTAGTCTTAACCTCAGAGGAGAGCATGGCTGTCCGCACCCTGCAAAGTGTAATTGAGCAGCATATTGCTGGACTCCCTGGCCTCATTGCCGTCTTGATAGGGCGGGTCACTGACGGTGCCACAGTAGCCAAAGTAACCTATGCCAGCGACTCCCAAGAGGAGCAAGCCCTAGAACGTTTAGGCACCTACGCCGGCGACTTGTTGCAGGCCAATAGCCGCCTTTGTCAAACCGTTAGCCCCGGCCAAGAGGCGGACTACCTTTTGGCAGGTACTCCGGCGTTGCGGGTTGTCATCAAAGCCTTTCCCAAAAGCCCCTACTTTGTTTTGTTTCTGACCCGTTCCATCACCGACCTCAAGGCGATTTCAGACCGGATTAAGGCCATCCTCATCGACGGCAAACCACTGCTGCCCCCTGTTCAAGACGACACTCTATCCACTGCTCAGGCTTTGATTAGCTACGCCAAGCGCTACGCTCCGGATCCCAACTTTGTCGCCCTGCGCCTGTCTTTGAAAACGGGCATTGACCGCAACCGCCTTGAAAAAGGCACCCTGAACCGACAGGAGCTGCGCATTCTCTACAAAGCGGTGGCCGATCTTTTGGGCAGAGAACATCTGCCGATTGCCTTGCCTAGCTAAAGAAGGCTAAGGTTGTGGGAGTCGTTAACTGTTCTCCCTTCCTATCCCCTCGAGCTCAGGCCATCTATGTTGGAGCATTTACGCCTTGACCGCGCTCGCAAGCTAATTTCTCTCTTCGGCGAGCCGGTAATTTTCCACTGCCACCACTACAACCTATTTCTGCAGCAGACCATTGAGGATCCCGACTGGATTGATGGGGTGAGCATCCTGCGCACGGCAGCTCAGGAGATTTTCTACAGCTTGCTCCAGGGCGCTTTTAAAACCTTGGGAGTGCAGCAGGCAGCAGAGCGGCTGGCGGTGGCGTGCCAGTTGTTCGGCTTTCTCGGCTTGGGGCGACTGGAGCTGCAGGCCAGCCCCAGCGGTGGCGAAGCCCAGCTCACCCACTCCCACTACGCAGAAGGCTGGCTGAGCAAGTACGGGGATCAGGCTAACCGCACCCGCCCCATCGATCATCTAGCCGTGGGCTATGTGGCGGCGGCGCTGGATGCCACTTTTGGCGAGCTGGGCAGCTACACGGCAGAGGAAACGGAGTGCATGGCGGTTACGCGCAAGGATCGCTGCCTGATCCAGGCTACTCGGCTGCCACGGCCTCAGACTTTGGTTCCTAGCCCCGGCATGGGCAAGCTCATTGAACGTCCAGCCGATCTGCCCAAGCCGATAACAGCGGTGGACTATGACGCGGTCAACGAAGCTCTGTGGAGCCTGCCTTTGGCAGGAGATAAACGGGGGCAGATTCGCGCCTTCAACGTGCTGCTCACGCGCATGCCTGCCAATTACTACAACCGCATCCAGTACCGCTTTTTGGAAGAGCTGAAAGCAGTGCAACCCGGTCTGCAGCAGGTGGCAGAGGATCTAATTCGCGAATCGGGCCATGTCTGTGTCTTCTACACCTTGGGCAACATCATGGAGTCCCTGGAGTGGGAAACCCTTGTGGGGCCAATGCTGGAAAAGGATACCGACTGGATCCACGGGGCCTATGCTGTAGCCAGCAGCTTGGGGTTCGGTCGTTGGCAGGCTTTGGAGGTGGTGAGCGATCATTCCTGCCGGGTGGCTATTGACGGCAACTACGAGACCAACTACTTTTTGGCTTCCTACCCACGGGCAGACTATCCGAGCTGCTATTTTGCCCAAGGGGCGGTGCCGGCGCTGATGAACCTGGTTTACAACGGCAACATTCAGCAGAAGCCGATTCTGGATCAAGTCTTCTACAACCGCCTCTTCCAGCGGGGTGGGCTGTTTCACGGGAAGGAGACCAAAGCCAGAGAGAAAGGGGATCCCTGGTGTGAGTTCTACGCCGAGCGGATTTAGGGATCCATGCAGGTGCGCATCCTGAGGCGGCGAGAGTGTGGAAGGGGCTGGGCCACAGACCTGCTGCTGCCGCGCTGCCTGAGCTGGCCGGAGGTGGAAGAGCTGGCGCAGGAGATAGGGGCCACCTGCCGCTGTTTTCAAAAGCAACTGGTGTGGTTGGATCTGCCGGCAGGGCGAATTACCGCTTCCTTGCGGGTACCTCGCCTAACTTTGCGGCTCTACGACGCCGCTGTTGAAGCCCAGGTTCTAAACTGCTTGCAGCAGTTGGTGAAGTCGGCTGATCCTGAGGCCCAGGAGCCATAGCAAGCCCTCTACAGTACTCCCTCAACAAGCGCCCTGCATGCTGGCCAGCCTTAGAGCTGACAAGTGCGACGGCTGTGCTCCAGCTCCGGTTCAATCCAGGAGAGGGAAAAGTGACTCACGCAGGGCAACTGGGGGAAGCGGCGGGCTAGTTCTGCCATCTGAATTTCCAAGCTGGGCCGTTTTCGCTGCGCTTGTCCCCACAGGCCGGCAATAGCCGGACACACAAAGGTTTGAGGAGAAGCCACAGCCAAGACTCGCTCCACTTGCTGCACTACACAGGAGCTAGCCTCGCACTTGGCATAGGCCATCGGGTGCCACTCCATGCCGGGATCAAAGCGATCCCAAGGCTGGAGACGGGCATCAAACCCCTCTCCTACCTCCAGATTGCCCTCGGGGAAAAAGACGGCCCCGGTCGGGATCCCAAGGCTTTGGGCCGGTTGGGCAGCTTGCCGTAGGTAATCGAGGATCCCATGGCGGGCAAACTCGACGCTGAGCTGCCAGAGCTGCTCTTGCCAGCGCTCCTGTCGGAGAGCGGCGCTAGGGGTGGGCGTGGGATCCGGCGGCGCTGCTTCTGGACGGGGAGCCGCCAAATTCTCTAAACCGCTATTCCCTGAATCACCTTCTAAATCAGCAGGGGTGGAATCCCCATTCCCAGCTGCTCTGCTTTGGGCCATCCCGTCCCTTAGTTCTGGAGAAAGCGGCCGCTCCCTGCTTGCGCTAGGCTTGGGATTCCCTGGCTGGCGCCACCGGGGCTCTTCGGCATAGGTGGCATCCAGATGGAGAACATCCGCCACAGTAATATAGCCCTGGCTGAGGTAACGCTCCAGCAAGGCTCGGCCCGCCGGGTTTTCTGCCAAATCCAGGTAGGCTTGCCGGGCCGCCTCCCCATGGATCCACAGATCCCGAACAGTGGCTGCCACACTGGATCCCCCAGAGCCGCGCGGATAGCGAATGTAGTCGAAGAGGATCCCATCCGGCTGCCGCTGCAGGATGCGGCGGATTAGCTCGGCAAAATCCCGTCGCGCCACGGGATGGAAGGGATCCACAAACACCTCATCCGGGCTGCCCAAATCTTCCGCAAGGGCTGTCGCCGGATCCAAGACGGTGGTGAGGCCACGGCCGTTGCGGGCCAGAACTTTCTGGCGATCTGGGAGAAGCCCGTAGCTGTAGCCGAAATTGAGGGAAAACACCCAGGCATAGGCCGATAGCCCCCGCCGTCGCGCCGCCTTGAAAGCCAAATCCAACAAATCAGCATTGGGCTGCAGGCTGGGCCAGATCCCGCCCGCTCCATCGGGCAGAACGGCGCGGCCATCGTGAAGCGTCTCGATAAAAACGCGGTTGTAGCCCAGGTTCACCACTTGGTCAAACACCTGATCCAGTACGCCCGGCTTGGCATCACAGGGATGCAAGCGCACCCAAATGGCTTGGATTTGCGGCCAACGGCGGCTGCGGCAGGCCATCAAGGCAGCGCGATGTTCGGCTAAGACTTGGGTGTATTCGGCCCAAGCGGCCTCTGACTGGGTGGCCCGCTGGCGCAGTTGAGCCTTGCGCTCCACTTCCTCAGGGGGTTGCCGGCAGAAGGCATCGAGCTGAGGAGCAGACAGGGATCCTGTCTGGTTCTCGCTGCCCTGAAGCGCGGAACCGGAGTCCGGGAAAAGAGAATGGCCAAACCTAGGGAATTGGGCCTGGGCGGCAATTCCGGATCCCAGCCACATCAGTGCGCCAAGCACACCTACAAGCCATTTCCGCTGCCGCCTCGGCAACCTTAACACCCTTAACCCCATCGAGAATTGCTTTAGCTCTATCTCCCCCTAGAGATCGGCAGGCCCGAGGCAATTGTTCCCGCCCCCAGCCAATTGCGCTCAACTTGGAGAGGAGAGCTGGGGCTTGGGATGCCTTGCCCTATCTGCCTCAATCTGGGCCAACTGCTGCCGGGCCGCCTGCCGCATCACCTCCACCGGCACAGGCTTGCCCCCCAGCCAGAGGGAGAGGGCCTTGGCCCCCTGGTGGATCAGCATCTCCAGGCCACTGATGGGGGTATGGCCTAACTCTGCGGCCATCCGCAGCAGGGGAGTGGGATCCGGTACATAGATGAGATCGTAGACAACGGCGCCGGCGGGCAGAAGGTGCAGCTGCTCCCGGCTAAGGGGAGACAGCTCGGCAGGGGATCCCGGCTTGTACATGCCCACGGGGGTGGTGTTGACCACAAGGGAAGTCTCGGGCAAGTGGCGATCCAGCTCGGCCCAGCTCAGCGTTTCCACCTGCGGCCAGGTCTGTTGCAAAGCCTGTAACTTCTCAGGGGATCGCCCGGCCACCCGTACTGGCCCCAACTCCAACTCCAAACAGCCCTGGATGGCCGCCCGCGCCGCCCCGCCACAGCCCAGGATCAGGGTCGGGATCCCCTTTTCCAAGCCCCGCAAAGGCTGAACAAAGCCGTCGATATCGGTGTTGGTGCCGCCCCAGCCTCCCTCCGGCAAGGCGTAGACCGTGTTTACTGCTCCCACCTTTGCCGCCCGCGCTTCCACCTGGCTGAGCAAAGGCAGAATCGCCTGCTTGTGGGGAATGGTGACGTTAAACCCCCGCACCCCGATGGCCGCCAGCCCGGCCACCGCCACCGCCAAGCGCTCTGCCGCCACCGGAAAGGGCACATAGCAGTAGTCTTCTCCCATGGCCGCCAAAGCGGCGTTGTGCATTGCCGGGGATAGGCTGTGGGCCACCGGATCCCCGATCAGGCCCAGTAACTGGGTGCTTCCTGAAATCCGTCTGTCCACTCTAGTCCCTTAAGGGATCCCTCTAACGTCCTCAGATCCAGAAGCGCAGGGGAGCAGCTAGTAGCGGATCTCAAGGGTAACTTGGGCACGCACTGTCTGCCGCCCTCCTTCCACTGGCGTGGAGGCTGCCTGTAGACGAGCGTACTCGGCTCCACCGCTGCCTGCTAGAGGGAGCAGGGGTGCAACATAGCTATCGCTGTGAACCTGGATGCCCTCCACAGAACGGATGCTCAGGTTCAAGGCCTTCAACACATCGCTGGCTTGACGTTGGGCATCTTCCACGGCTTGGGTCAGGGCACGGCTGCGTGCCTGCAACAAGGTGGCCTCATCCGCTTGGAAGCTGACCGATTCCACCTGGGTGGCTCCAGCCGCCACGGCTTCATCCAGCACCTCTCCGGCTCGGGCTATGGGTACTTCAAATTGCAGGCTGTTTTGCCCCCGTACCCCAGTCAGGCGGGGTGGGCTCTGCTGGTAGTCGTATTGGGGATAGAGAGAAATGCCGGTAGTCTGCAGGGCGCTCACCTGCAGCTCTTTGAGGCGGTTCACCAGGCGTTCCGAGCGCTCGGCCACCTGTTGCTGGACCGCTTGGGCTGTCTCCCCTTGAAGCACCACCCCCAGCCGGATTACGGCAATGGAGGTTTCCACTGCAACAGATCCCTGGCCGGTTACCGTCAAGGTTCGGGATCCCTCACCGGGACTGGCCATTGCCCCGCCTCCAGCGATTGCGTTCCAACCCAACAGTGCCAGCGCCAGTACCACGCCCAGCCAGGCCACCCCCTTCAGCCTTTTCCACCCCTTGAGCCTGTCCATTGCTTCCCCCTTTCAGTCGTTAACCCCAGCCTACTCCCACCGTTCCTCCACCTGATCTGACAAAAGCCCCAGCCACCAGTTCCCTAACCTCACCCAGCCGCTGCGTTCTTGCCCCCCGGATTGTGTATCCGCACATAAAACACGCGTTGATACCGTTGATACATGGAAGTGCTGCCGGAAAAAGGCCCCAGCCGCCAATACCGCGGCTCCCGGCTCACAATGGAGTAGCCATGCTTTGCCGCCCACTGCTGCAGCAGCTCCTGGCTGCGTCTTTGTTCCCAGACAAAAATTCCCAGGAACAGGGCAACGGCAACCACTGTCCCCAGCAGGGCCAATGCCAGCTCAGACATAGGGATAGACAGCAAGGCTATTGCCCATCCTATGGGAGTTGCTCCAAGGCTGGGATCCCCGGCTGCAAAAGTTAACCTTTGCCGCCTCAGCCGCTCCCAAAAGAGGGATCCCCGCTCCTGCCCACAGGGCGTATGATTGAGTCAGCGTGGTCAAAACTCGATTTTAATAAGGTCTTTTTGAGAATGGCTGCCTCGAAACTGCGACAACTGCTGCATGACCTGGATGTTGAGCTGCAAAAAACCCCTGGCTTGGATGAAAAGCAGCGGCAGCACATTGCCGCTATTCGCCAGGAGGTAGAGGCGGTGCTGGCCGAGCTGGGATCCCCAAGCAAGGGCCAACAAAACCAAGGGCGCAAAGATCGCATTGGGGAAGCGCTGGCCCTATTTGAAACCTCTCACCCCAACCTCACCCTGATCCTGGAGCAAGTGATCGACACATTGGCAGGGATGGGTCTGTAGTTCCCCCAGTGGGTATCCGAGGGTTTCAGAATGAACAGCCAAGACCGCTTAGATCGAGCAGAACAACTCCTAGCTCAGGCAGCCGAGCAGATTGCGGCCAACAGCCGCGAGATCCAAGAGCTACGCCAGGCCATCCGAGAAAGCCACGAGCAAAATATGGCCCAGGCGCAAGGTTTGAGAGACTTACAGGAAGTTGTCCGCGAGACCCGCTCAGATTTAGCACACTTGGCTGAATGGGCTGAGGAAGTAACTCAAGCTCTCATCACTCTTACTGCATTGCAACAAGAGCACGAACGCGCCATCCAGGCCATCAACCAGCGTCAGATCGAGAATGACCAGAGGTTTAACGTTCTCCTCGAAGAAGTGCGCTATCTTATTCGCAGACTTCCTCTCCCCCTTCTACTTGAGGAGGGGGGATTCTTTCTGAGCAAATCTAGTCCTCATCCACTTCCCACTCCAACAGGTGGGCGTAGGGAGCCACCAGCTCGGGAGAGTAAAAGGCAATAGCCCGCAGGGTGTGCCAATCTTCTAAGCAGTCAAAGACGTTAGGGTACTCGTTGCGCTCCAGCCGCTCTGCAATGGCCGCCACATCGGCTGCAGTGAATTGGCGGGGATCCCTGGCTTCTACTTTGGATCGGGCAGACATAGGTAGCCTGAAACACTACAAGCCGATCTTAGCCTCTCGGCCCGACGCCCCCTGGCCGAAAACGCAAATTTGCAACAGGGCAGGCTGGGATCTGCCTTGACTAGCGGAGGAGCTCGGAGTCTAAAACAGGCTCTGTCTGGGTGACGCGATAGTAGCCGGCCTGGGTGCGAACCGAGGCTTGATAGGGGCTGGGCAAATCCAGCGAGCGCAAGGGCGGGATGTTGGTGCGCTGGTTCAGCAAAGTGGTGAAGAAGGCGGTAACTTGCTGGGCCTGGGAGCGCACCACTTCCTCAGGGAAAATGACTGGATCGGCCTCCTTGCCCGTATCCAGCAAGATTCGATCTAGAGCCTCCCCCACCGGATAAGAAGGGTAGGCAATTTGGGCAAAAGCCGATCCAACCGGGATCCCGGCAGCCAGATAGCCCAGAACAATTGCCAAGGTCAGACGCATGGGCTGTGGTTCCTCCTACGCTACAGCTTGTTCCTCAACACCGGAAAAAGCAGGATCTGGGCTTTGCCCACCAACTTTTACCCCTGAGGAGCCTACCTCTTGACCGGCAGCTAAGGCGGATTCTACCCAAAATGCGCCAACTGGCAACCGCTTGCGGATCCCAACGTGACAAGGGATCCCCTTGCCGACTAGGATCGGGATGCTCTGTTCGGGAGCTGTTGCCTGTGAGTGTTCGCGTTCGTCTTGCCCCTAGCCCAACTGGCAACTTGCACATCGGCACTGCCCGGACGGCGGTGTTCAACTGGCTCTACGCTCGCCGCCACGGTGGCCAGTTCATTTTGCGCATCGAAGACACGGACCGCGAGCGCTCTTCCCCCCGCTACACCCGTAACATCCTAGCGGGGCTGGCCTGGCTGGGACTGGACTGGGACGAAGGGCCTATCTACCAGTCCAACCGCATCGCGCGCTACCGGGAAGTGGTGCAGCAGCTTTTGGAGCGGGGGTTGGCCTACCGCTGCTACGTCACTGAGGAGGAGCTGGAAGCAATGCGGGCTGCCCAGAAGGCCGCCGGCAAAGCCCCCCGCTACGACAACCGCCACCGTTTTCTCACGGAGGAGCAGCGACGGGCCTACGAGGCCGAGGGGCGGCAGCCGGTGATCCGATTTAAGATTGAGGAGCCGATGGAGGTGTCGTGGGTGGATCTCATCCGTGGCCCCATTACCTGGAACACCCAGGACTTAGGGGGGGACATGGTAATTGCGCGGGCAGATGGCTACCCTCTCTACAACTTGGCAGTGGTGGTCGACGATATTGACATGGGCATCACCCACGTCATCCGCGGCGAAGACCACATTGGCAACACCCCCAAGCAGATCTTGCTCTACCGCGCACTGGGGCATGAACCGCCGCAATTTGCCCATTCTCCCTTGATCCTGAACCAAGAAGGGAAGAAGCTCTCCAAGCGGGATGGAGCCACATCGGTAACCGAGTTTCAGCAAATGGGCTTTTTGCCAGAGGCCCTCAAAAATTACCTGGCTTTGCTCAGTTGGTCTCCCCCGGATGGGGAAGAGATTTTCCCGTTGGAAAAGGCGGCTACGATGTTTGACTTCGACCGGGTCAACCGGGCCGCTGCTCGTTTTGATTGGGACAAGCTGAACTGGATCAACAGCCAGTACATCAAGCGGCTTTCGCCAGCGGAGTTGGTGGAGCGACTTACCCCCTTTTGGCAGGCGGCGGGATTTGATCTGACATCGGTGCCCGATCCCACCTGGCTGGAGGATGTGGCCTGCCTGGTGGCTGAGGGTATCGACCGCCTGGCGGAGGCCCCTCCCCTGAGTCGCTTCTTGTTTGTAGAGCCCCTTAGCTACAGCCTGCCTGCCCTGGAACAGTTGCGCTTGCCAGGAGTCGTAGAGGCGATGGCCGCCACAGCATCTGCGTTGGCCACCGCCGAGCTGCCCCAGCCAGTTACTGCCGACAGCCTACAGCCGCTGGTGGAGCAGGTGGCTCAAAGCCAGGGGATGAAAAAGGGCTTGCTCATGAAAAGCCTGCGGGCTGCTTTGACAGGGGAGCTGCAGGGACCGGATTTACTGACCTCTTTTGCGCTATTGCATCGGCGAGGCTGGGCTCTGGGGCGGCTGGAAGCAGTGCGGAAGGTAGCGGCCTAGCTATCTCTCTGGCCGCCGACCAAACCGCGCAGCAGTGGGGCGAACCCAGTTTTCTTGGGCTAGGTCGGCTTCCCCTGGCTGGACAACAAAAGCGCCGCCCATGGGATTTGATAGCCCCAGCCTAGCCTAGGGTGGCTAGACGCCTCAGCTAGGGCAAGGTGTACTCCCGCCCCAGAATTTGGGCTTGATACTCGGCTTCAGTCAGCACTTGCTGCGGCTGCCGATCTAGGAACAACTGGCCCAAGAGGTGATCGTATTCGTGCTGGAAAATCCTTGCTGGGAAGCCCTGCCAAGTTACCCTCTGCTGGACACCTTCTGGAGTGTAATACTCCACCTCCACCTCGCGGGCGCGGGCCACTAGGCCACGGCAGTTGGGTACGCTCAGGCAACCTTCCCACCCCAGCACCTGCTCCTGGCTCAAGGCCAAGGGACGGGGGTTAACCATGACCACCGGCTCCATTTGGGGTGCGTCGGGATAGCGAGGGTTGGGGCGGGAGGCCACAATGATGACCTGGAGGGGGGATCCCACCTGAGGAGCAGCCAAGCCCACCCCCTGGGCCTCCTTCAGGGTAGCCAACATGCCTTCTACGAGATCCTGCAAGGCCGGCGTTCTGAACTCTGTCACTGGGTTGGCTACTTGCCCTAGGATGGGATCCCCTAGTTGTCGCAGGCGCAAGGTCATAACGTGCTCTCAGACCCCTCTGCAGACTCTCCAGCATTTGCTAGCGATCCTTGCGGCTGGCTGCCGTCTCCAGAGCCAGCTTGGAGCGCTTCAGCCCTTCAGGAACGGGAATGGGGTAGTGACCGGTAAAGCAAGCAGAGCAGAAGGAATTGGGATCCTGGCCTGTGGCGGCCAGCATGCCTTCCCAACTCAAGTAGGCCAGTGAGTCCACCCCAATCTTCTCAGCAATTTCTGCCACCGAATACTTGGCGGCAATCAACTGATCTTGGCTGTCGGTGTCAATGCCGTAGAAGCAGGGATGGGTAACCGGCGGGCTGGAGATGCGCATGTGAACCTCGGTGGCCCCCGCCTGGCGCAGGGCCTTGACGATCTTTTGGCTGGTGGTGCCCCGCACAATTGAGTCGTCTACAATCACAATCCGCTTCCCCCGCAGCACGTCTTCGAGGGGGTTGAGCTTCATACGAATGCCCCGCTCCCGCATCGACTGGGTGGGTTGGATAAAGGTGCGGCCCACGTAGCGGTTTTTAATTAGCCCCTCGGTGTAGGGGATCCCCAACTGGCGGGCATAGCCAATGGCTGCCGGTGTGCCGGAATCAGGCACTGCTATTACCCAGTCAGCTTCCGCCGGGGCTTCTTTGGCCAGTTGTTCCCCCAGCCGCACGCGGTAGGAATAGAGGCTCTCTCCATGCATGCAACTGTCGGGGCGGGCAAAGTAGATCATCTCAAAGATGCACAGTTTGGGGTTGGGCTCCGCCCAGCGCAGGGATTGCAGCCCTTGACGGTCAATCCACACCAGCTCCCCCGGCTCCACCTGGCGCAGATAATCCGCCCCGATGATATCCAAAGCACAGGTTTCTGAGGCCAACACGTAGTGCAGCGGCCGGGCTTCAGGGGGGTTGAACGTGCCGTCGCTGCAGAGGATCCCTGCCATCTCCGGCTGCAGCAGCTCCTCTAGGGCAGGGTTGCTGCTCAAAAACCCCAACACCAGCGGGCGCACGCCATAGGGATCCCGCGCCCCCATCAGGCCTTCTGGCGTACCGATAACCAAACTGAAAGCCCCGCGGCAGCGCCGCAAAGCCTGACAGGTGGCTCCCACCCAGTCTTGACCTTGGTTCACCGCTTGGGCAATGGCGTGGGCAATGCACTCCGAATCAGTGCTACCGGTGAGGTGGCACTCGGCAGCTTCCAGTTCTTTGCGCAGCTCTTCGGCATTGACCAAGTTCCCATTGTGAGCCAAAGCTAGGGGCCCCAAGCGGGTTTCCACAATCACCGGCTGAGCATTGGCCATGCGGCTGGATCCAGTCGTGGAGTAGCGGGTGTGGCCTACTGCCAACTCACCCGTTAACTGGGCTAGGTTGACCTCATCAAAAACCTGCGAGACCAACCCCATTGCCTTGTGAACCCGGCAAAAGGCTCCCTCAAAGGTGGCAATGCCCGCCGATTCCTGGCCACGATGCTGGAGGGCAAATAGCCCAAAGTAGGCCAGCCTAGCCACCTCCTCCCCTGGAGCCAGAATGCCAAATACTCCGCAGGCCTCTTTGGGCCCTTCCTGGTTGTTCCAGGATTCGGCAGGCCGCTCTTGCGCCCCTTCCTGAGCTGGCGATGGTTCTGCTCCCACCTTCGCTGCCATGGATTCTCGTCTTGCTAACGACTCCCAACACTCCTCTTCGTCGAGTCAACATGGCTTGCGCCACGCTGCGCGAATAGAGTACGGCTTCCTGCTTCACCGACTTGTTGGTCCAGAGGTCTCAGCGTGATGCCACCGTGCAACCCACCGCGGGAAACTCTCTAGAGAGTGAACTTGCTCTCCTCAATTGTGGCACGAACGGCTTTCATCCCGACCCTGATTGGCTCTGGAGTAATCACAGTTCACCCATGCAGTGCGGGGCTAACCCGAGCGCTCTTGAGATCCCGCCGCCAGGGCGGATCCGCAGCAGGAGCCACTCATAGTGTTTGCGAAAAGATGAGGCTCTATCTATAGTGTTAGGAGCACCTGCGAGATTCTGCTTTCGCCGTCAAGGGAGCAGGACTGTGCGGGTTTTGAGTTGAACACTGCCGAGACTCGGTTTTCCTAACAAAACCCCCAAGCTTGTGTTGTGAGGAGCTAAAGCCCATGAAACAGCCGTCCTCTGGATTTCGCCGCAGTTGGGCGCTAGCGGTCTCTTGGATGAAAGCCAGTGTAGCCGCCTTTCTGTCGTTGTCACTGGTGGCCTGCCAAGAAGATGGCCGCGAGCAACCCTCAGTCACCATTACTCCTGTGCCAGTAACGGTTGTGGCGCCAACGCCCACGCCTTTTCTCGTCCCCAGTCCTCTCCCGACGCCTTCGCTCACCCCGACCCCCACTCCACTCTGGAATCCTTTCCCCAGCCCCAGTCCTTCCCCCACCACACCTTTCTCAGCAGAGCCACCTTCGATTGCCGTGGTGGCCCTGACGGACGCCCGACAGATGGTACCCTTCAATGTCTTGGTGGCCGTTACAACTCCTGCGGGTTTGGGCAGCGGCATCAGCTTCCGGGTGGAAATCCGACAGAACTCTCTCACCCTCACGTTTGATTTCACCGCCGCTGCCGCCGGCTGCCAGCCCAACAGCAGAACCTGCATCGGCACCCTTCCCATCACCATTCCGGCCTCTGCCCCCCCTGGAGATTACGAGGTTACGGCCATGGTAGCAGACAGCCAAGGCCGCATTGCCTCCGCCAAAGCCCCCTTGCGGGTACTGCCGCCGCCCGTGGCGCCAACCCCGACCGGCACGCCCAATCCTTTTCCCTCCGTGTCGCCTTCGCCCAGCCCTTCCCCTCGTCCCAGCTTTCCGCCTACGCCAACACCTAGCCCTAGACCCACCTAACCAGCGGAGACAGTTCTTTGCAGTGGATCTGGAGTGCCTGCAGGGCAGCAGCTGTTCAAGTCGGCAGAGGGAAGAGCCTCAACCCAACGGCCAGCCCTCTGCCCCTCGAGGCCGCTGAGGATGCTGCCGAGGCTCCTCGCTTGCTGGACCTGGAAAAGATCGAGCAGATTTGGGGAATTTTCGCAACCCCTGCAGCAAGCTTAACCAGCTGGCCTAGGGGGTTAGGCCTGGCTCTGGCGGGCTCCCTTACTTTATCCTGTTTTTTATCCTGCTTTAGCCGCAGCAAGAAAATTCACAAAACTGTAGGGCCAGGGTCAGCGCTCAGAAACACCAACCACCCTGGACGGCTACTTACTTAGTTGGGAGGATAACGATGCGCATTGCCCAGATTGCCCCGTTGCACGAGAGCGTGCCCCCCAAGCTCTACGGCGGTACGGAGCGGGTGGTTTCTTGGTTAACTGAAGAGCTGGTGCGACGTGGGCACGAGGTGACTCTATTTGCCAGCGGCGACTCCCAAACCCAAGCGCGTCTCATCCCTTTTCGGGAGCGGGCTTTGCGCTTGGATCCCACGGCTATTGACACGGTGGCTCCCCACATCCTGATGGTGGAGAAAGCCTTTCAGATGGCCAATGAGTTTGACATCATCCACGGCCACATTGACTACTACCCCTACGCCCTGGCCCGCCGCCACCCTGAAGTTTCTTTTTTGGCCACCCTGCACGGGCGACTGGACATTCCGGAGCTGCAGCCGCTCTACACCGAGTTTCAGGACATCCCAGTGGTCTCCATCTCCAACGCCCAGCGGCGGCCCCTGCCCCAGGCGCGCTGGGTGGGGACGGTCTATCATGGCTTGCCCCTGAATCTCCACCGTTTCTATCCAGAAAAGGGAGATTACCTGGCTTTTCTGGGCCGGGTCTCGCCGGAGAAAGGGCTGGACACGGCCATTGAAATTGCCGCGCGGGCAGGGATGCCCCTGAAAGCTGCTATCAAAATTGACGCCGTGGATCGCCAGTACTACGAGTTAGAGATTAAGCCTTTGGCCAGGCGCCACCCCAATGTGGAGATCGTGGGGGAAATCACTGACCAAGAGAAGAGCGAGTTCTTGGGCAAGGCCTATGCAGTGCTGTTTCCCATCCGCTGGCCGGAACCCTTTGGGCTAGTCATGATTGAAGCGATGGCCTGTGGCACGCCGGTGATTGCCACTCGCTTTGGCTCGGTGCCAGAAGTGATGGCCGACCGCCGCTCGGGCTTTATTGTTGACTCGGTGGAGGAGGCAGTGGAGGCGCTGGAAAAGGTGGGATCCCTTGACCGAGCGGGGGTGCGGCAGGCGTTTGAGGAGCGGTTTAGCGTCGAGAGGATGGTGTCGGAATACGAAGCTCTTTACAACCAATTGGTGAACGAACGGCAGGAGCGCTCGAAGAAAGCCACCCCCGGCCTGTCAACCCTGCCCAGGTAAAGCTGGGGCTATCTGGGGGCTCCTGTTTTGCTCCTTTGGTTGGGTGGGAAGACGCAGATGGCCGAAGACATCATCCAGATTCAGGATCAGTACTACATCCGCGCCAGCGCTTCCTTGGTGGAGGCGCGTCCCCATGTCCTCAAGCAGGACAACTGCTTTGCTATTTTTGACCGCCTGGGCAACATGCGCCCCCTCGGCATCCGGGATCACGGCCTGTTCCGCGACGATACCCGCTTTTTGTCGCGGCTCGTCTTGGATTTGCAGGGGAAGCAGTTTCTGTTGCTCAGCTCGGAGGTGCGGGAAGACAAGGATATTCTGGCGGTGGATCTCACCAACCCCGAGTTCACCACCTCGGAGGGGCAGTTCATTGAGCAGGAGACGTTGCACGTCCTGCGCACCACTTTTTTATGGAACAACGTGGCCTATGAGCGGATCCACCTTCACAACTACGGTTTGGAGACGCTCCGCGTGCCCCTTACCCTGCGCTTTGAGGCCGATTTTGCCGATATGTTTGAGATTCGCGGCATCCGGCGGACAAAGCGGGGACAACTGCTGCCGGCCCAGGTGAGCTCAGAAGGGGTAACCTTGCGCTACCACGGCCTGGACGGGGTGGAGCGGCAAACCCGGATCCTGTTTTCCCCTCCTCCGGACATGGTTTCGGAAAAGCTGGCGCAGTGGTGGGTGCCGCTGGCGCCGCAGGAGGAGCGGGACTTGGAGGTGAGGGTCGTCTGCAGCTATGGCGGCGAGGAGATCCCGCCCTTAACCTACCAGGAGGCGCTGCAGGCGGAGCGGGAGCAGCGGGCGGCGCTAAGAGCTCTGGCCCACCGCATCGATACCGGCAACGCCCAGTTTAACGAGTGGCTCAACGCCTCGCGGGACGACCTGGTGATGATGCTGGCCCGCACCCCCTATGGGCTCTATCCCCACGCCGGGGTGCCTTGGTTTGCCACGGTCTTTGGCCGCGACGCGCTAATCACCGCCTTGGCCACCCTCTGGTGGTTCCCCGACTTGGCCCGGGGGGTGTTGCTGTACCTGGCAGCCCACCAGGCGCAGGAGGTGGATCCCAGCCGCGATGCCGAGCCCGGCAAGATCCTGCACGAGCAGCGCTACAGCGAGATGGCCAAGACGCGCGAGATCCCCTTTGGCAATTACTTCGGCAGCATCGACGCCACTCCTTTGTTTGTGGTGCTAGCAGGGCGCTATGTGCGCCGCAGTGGGGATCTCGAGCTGTTGCGGCAGTTGTGGCCGAATATCGAGGCAGCTCTCCACTGGATGGACACCTACGGGGATCCCGACGGCGACGGCTTTTTGGAGTATGCCGGCAAGGCGCGGCGGGGCCTGCGCAACCAGGGCTGGAAAGACTCGGAAGATGCCATCTTCTATGCCGACGGATCCCTGGCGGAGCCACCCATAGCCCTGTGCGAGGTGCAGGGCTACGCCTACGAGGCCAAGTTGTTGGCGGCGGAGATGGCGGAGCTGTTGGGGCGGCACGAGCAAGCAGCGCAACTGCGCCAGCAGGCCCAGAAACTGCAGCGGCGGTTTTGGGAGCAGTTTTGGTGCGAGGAGCTGGGCGGCTATGTCCTAGCTTTGGACGGGCGCAAGCAGCCCTGCCGTGTGCGCAGCTCCAACATGGGCCACTGCCTGTTTTCCGGGATCGCCCACCCGCAGCATGCCGAGCGCATCGCGCGGCAACTTTTGGAGCCCGCTTTTTTCAGCGGCTGGGGCATCCGCACCCTGGCGGAAGGGGAAGGGCGCTACAACCCCATGTCCTACCACAACGGCTCCATCTGGCCCCACGACAACGCCCTGATTGCAGCAGGTTTGGCCCGCTATGGCTACAAGGCGGAGGCAGCCCAAGTATTGACGGCCCTGTTTGATGCCAGCCAGTTTCTAGAGCTGCGGCGGCTGCCGGAGCTGTTCTGTGGCTTTCGCCGGCGCCAGCGGGAAGGCCCCACTCTTTACCCGGTGGCCTGTCTGCCCCAGTCCTGGGCAGCGGCCAGTGTGTTCCTGCTGCTGCAAGCCTGCCTAGGCCTGGAGATCGACGGGCTGGCCCAGCAGGTGCGCCTCACCCAGCCCACCCTGCCCCTGTGGCTGCCCTATGTAACTCTTGAGAACATCCAGGTGGGGCGGGGATCCCTGGACATTGGCCTGTATCTTCAGGCAGGAGGGGTGGGGATCAACGTCCTTAGGAGCACAGGGGATGTGGAGCTAACGGTGAGGTAGGGATCCAGCCCAGAAGCAGCTACCCTCAGCGTTCCACCAGCAGGGCCACGGCAAAGGCAGCCATGGCCTCCCCCTGGCCGACGGGGCCGAGTTTTTCGTTGGTGGTGGCCTTCACGCCTACTTGTTTGGGCGATAGTTGCATGGCCTCGGCTAGACGAGCCTGCATGGCGGGGATGTGGGGCTTGAGCTTGGGCTGCTCTGCCACCACGATGCTATCGACGTTGGCAATGCGCCAGCCCTCTTGGCTTACCAACTGCACCACCTGCTGCAGGAGGAGAATGCTGTCTGCCCCTTTCCAGCGCTCCTCTTCCGGGGGAAAGTAGTAGCCGATGTCCCGCAGGGCGGCGGCTCCTAGGAGGGCGTCCATGATGGCGTGGGTGAGCACGTCCGCGTCGCTGTGGCCCAGCAGACCCTTTTCATAAGGGATCCGGATCCCGCCCAGGATCAAGGGGCGCCCTTCTACAAGGCGGTGGATGTCATAGCCCTGGCCAATACGCACTGTTGCGGCTCCCTTGGGAACACCAGCGAGACTTTTGCCAACTTCCCCCCCGCAGAGGTGAAACTGCCGCTATCTATTCTGCTGACTCGAGAGGAGAGTAGCAGATGGGACAGGAGGAACCGCTGTAGCAGTCGAAGCAGATAAGGTGGGACTTCCCGTAGGGATTGGTACAGCGCTTGGCCCATTGATAGTCGCTGTAGCCGAGCTCTTTCCCACAGACATCACACCTGGGCATCGTTTTCTCCTCAAAAAAGTCTTGTAGCTAGAAGAATACAGCGCTAGAGGGATCCGGGGATCCCTGAACCCCCAGAGAGCCAGCTCCGCAGGGGATCCCGTCTTCCAGCGGCGTCCAGCCCGGCTGCCAGAGATCCCGGTTTTTGAGGGTGGCGGCGTTGACCCAGAGGCGCACCTGGGGATCGCAAACGGCCCTCAGCTCGGCAAACACTAGCCCCCCTTGCCCCTCTTGGCGAGCGGTGACCTGAAAATGGCGCCAACCCATCACAGGCTGAACAGAAGTCCACTTGGAGCCCAGCAGATGGGGAAAGCGCTGTTTTCGGCGGGGTTTGCTGCGAGCCATAAGTAGAGAGCTCCAGGGCTGTCCTTGGCTGGATGGGGGAGACCGGGGGCGATAGGATCGCTAAGGGTGCTTCGGCATTCCAAGCTACCTACCTCAGCTTATCTACCTATGGTGCAGCACGAGCAACGGCTTGGGTTCTCTTGGCAGCAGGTATTGCTGCTCCTCCTGGCCTGCCTGGTTTGGGCAACGGGACTGCCCCTGGTGGCGTCCAGCGCTTGGGCGGCAACTGAGCCGGCACTCTCTGGCAAACTCACAGGGCCGGAGTGGCGCCAGGCGGATCCTGAGGCCAAGCAGGCGTTTTGTCGCAAAGCCTTTCAGGCGTTTCGGGCCTCTCCTGCCCAGAGCTACATCATCAGCTCCAATGTGCAAGCTTTGACCCCAGAAGGTCTGTGTCAGCGGCTGGATCAGTTTTATCAGTACCCCATCCACGACGAGATCCCGCTCAACCAAGCCGCCAACATTGCCCCCTTGCTGTTCTCGGATCAGCCGCTGGAGCAGCCCTGATGCGGCAGGGATCCGCAAAACTCCCGAGCCTGAGCAACCCCTCTGCCCCCTGCTGCTAGGGCGGGTCTTGGCAGCAGGGTCGATAATAGAACTGTTCTCTTGCAGGATCTAATCTCAAGTTCTATGGCCGGCTCCGTCATTGCTCCTGAAAACCTGCTGGATCTCTGCGAACAGGGGGTGCAAAAGGCCCTGGCTGCCGGAGCTGACCAAGCAGAGGTGTTTGCCAACTCAGGCCGCGAGACGGAAGTAACTTTTGAGAAAAATGACCTCAACCTGGTTCGCACTAGTTGTGAGACCCTGTTTGGCATCCGGGTTTTCTGCGGCGGCAGGCTGGGCTTTGCCACTTCCAACCGCCCAGAGGATCTGGCCGAGACAGCAGCTGAGGCGGTGGCCATGGCTAAGGCCTCGCCGGCGGATCCCCTCAACGGCCTGCCGGATCCCCAGCCTCTGCCCCAGGTGCCCTTTGCCCTCGACCCGGGCCTACTGGAACTGGATGCTGCCGAGCTGACGCAACTGGGATCCCAACTGGTGGAGTGGGTACGCTCTCAAGACCCCCGCATCACCATTGACAGCGGCTCCTTTAGCGTGGAAGAGGACACCGTGGCCATTGCTTCTTCCACCGGCATCCGCGCCAACTACCACAGCGTCGAGGCGGGTGGATCCCTGTTTGGCATGGCCATCGATGGGGATGAGGTGGGCAGCTTTGCCTACGACGGCGACAGTGTCCAGAAGCGGGCGGATCTGGTGCCGGCCCTGGAGCGGGCTTTTAATCGCTTTGTGCAAAAGTGTGTGGGGGCTCTAGGGGCTAGGGAGGGGGAGAGTTTTCGCGGTCCCATCGTCCTGCCCCCGGAGGTGGTGGAGGAGTTTCTGGGAGACCTCCTCTTTGTGCTGGGGGCGGACGCGGTGCGCAAGGGCAAAAGCCCCCTGGCGCAGAAGATGGGATCCCTGATTGCTAGCCCCCTGTTGACCTTGGTTTCCGAGGGACTGGGCTTGCCCGGCTATCTCATTGAGCCCTTTGACCGCGAGGGGATGCCACGCCAGGTTACCCCCCTGATCCACGAGGGGATCCTCTGCAACTTCATGTACAACAGCTACGAAGCCCGGGCTGCTGGCGTTCCCTCCAATGGCCACGCCACCGGGGGGGCGGGCAGCTTGCCAGGAGTGGGGCCAGCCTGTTTGAGGGTGACCCCGGGAACGACGCCCCTGGCGGAGCTGTACGCGATGGAGCGGGGCATCATTGTCACGCGGCTTTCCGGCAGCAGCAACCCCATCACAGGGGATTTTTCTGGGGTGGTGAAGGGGGGCTTTTTGGTCAAGGGTGGCGAGAAGCGCCCCATCCTGGAGACCACCATTGCCGGCAACCTCTACGACTGTTTGCGCAATATCTCTGCCATCTCCCAGGAAGTAACCGTTTTCAACGGCACGGCTGCCTTTCCCGCTCTGCGCATTGAAGATGTCTCGATCACGGCAGGCTGAGCCAGCTCAGTGGCCTAGCCAGCACCCTTAGGCTAGGACCTGGCCAGGAAGCGACAGCGGCAAACTGCCACCCCCCGCGATCCCCAGTAGCAGCGATACAGTGGTCTTATTCCCAAAAGCCGCGGAGTTGTTTCCATGGGCCAGGAGATCACCTGCCTGAGTTTTAGCGACGAAGACTTTACTGAGTTCAAAGCTCGGCTGCAGCAAGAAACAGATTTGCTCGAGCGCTGGCTGGCCGGCGTGCCGGGGCTGGATCCCGCCTGTCGGCCCTTTGCCCAGGGATCCCTGGTGGGCGGGTTTGAGCTGGAAGCTTGGCTGGTCACCCCCCAGGGAGAGCCGGCCCCGATCAACTCCGCCTACCTGGAGGCCGTCAACAACCCGCTGGTGGTGCCGGAACTGGCCCGCTTCAACATCGAGATCAACGGCCGGCCTCAGGTTTTGGTCGGTTCGGCTCTGCGGCAGTTGCAGCAAGAGCTGGCGCAGACCTGGGCTCACTGCTGCCGAGTGGCCGAGCAACTGCAGGCGGGGCTGGTGATGATCGGCATTTTGCCCACGCTGCAGCAGCAGCAGCTCACTTTGGAGATGATCTCGCCCCGCAAGCGCTACCTGGCCCTCAACGAGCAGATCCTCAACCTGCACCGGCGCGAGCAACCTTCAGGGATCCCGCCCCTGGGGCTGGCGATTGCAGGGCCTGCCACCCTACTGCGCGTCACCCACCCAAACGTTATGCTGGAGGCAGCCACCACCTCCTTTCAGATCCATCTGCAGGTGTCGCCCCACCAGGCAGCCCGCTACTTCAATGCTTCTCTCCTGGTGTCGGCCCCCCTGGTGGCCCTGGCAGCCAATTCTCCCTATCTGTTTGGGCACGACCTGTGGGCGGAAACCCGCATCCCGGTGTTTGAGCAGGCGTTGGATGGCCCACCCCCCCTCGCCCCCACCCACCAAGCTCGCGTTACCTTCGGGCAAGGCTATGTCCAGGAATCCCTAATGGAGCTGTTTTGGGAAAATCTGCACCGCTACCCGGTGGTGTTGCCGCAAAGGCTAGCTGCTGCTCCCTCAGAGCTGGCCCATCTGCGCCTGCACAACGGCACCATCTGGCGCTGGAACCGCCCCCTCATCGGCTTGGATCCCGTTCCCCACCTGCGCATCGAACAGCGGGTGACTGCAGCAGGCCCCACCCTGCCGGACATGATTGCCAATGCGGCCTTCTACTTTGGCCTGGTGCAAGCTCTAGGATCCCAACCCCTTCCTCCGGAGCAGGAGCTGAGCTTTGCCCAGTGCCGCGCCAATTTCTACGCGGCTGCCCGCTTTGGCCTCGAGGCCCCCATCACCTGGCTCAAGGGGTGGCAGGGATCCCTGCGCCAATTGTTGTTGCAAGAGCTGCTCCCCCAAGCAGAGGCGGGCTTGGCGCAACTGGACTTGGACCCCCAGGATATCCAGGAGTACCTGGGCATTCTCCGGGCCCGTGTCGAGTCGGGGCAGAATGGGGCCACCTGGCAGCGCCGCTACGTGGCTCGGCATGGTAAAGATATGCAACAATTGACCTGTGCCTACTGGGAACGACAGCGGCAAGGTCAGCCGGTACACACCTGGGATCTCGGCTAGGGAAGCCGGCAGGGGGGATAAGTCACCGCTTGAGGGATGCTTTCTCAAAAGTCAGGACGACGACCTAAGCCACAAGCACGGCAGCCAGTTGTTGATTTCCAGCTAAGGATGAGACAGTTCGCTACCCCAATCTCCCTTTCCCCTCTCCCAACGGGAGAGGGGCTGGGGGTGAGGGCTTCTTAAGCAGCCAAAAGGTTTGCGTTGAGGTGCTTGCCCAAAAAACCGTATGCTCACCGTTCTTGATCACCTGCCGGAGCAACTCCTAGATTTAGAAGCCCATCACCTCTATGACCGATTGGGCGGGCCAACCCTCATCCATCTGGCGGGACGGCGGGATCCCCCTCTGTTTGTTTCCGTCCTGCTGCACGGCAACGAGACTACCGGCTGGCAGGCAGTGCGCCAGCTTCTGCGCTGCTACCGCGGGCGGGAGTTGCCTCGCTCCCTTTCCCTGTTCATTGGCAATGTGCAAGCTGCCCGCCACGGGCAACGGCGGCTAGACGGCCAACCGGACTACAACCGCATTTGGGGCCCCGGCTCCACTCCCGAACACGCTATGGCTCAGGCCGTCCTGCGGCAGATGCAGCAACGCGGCGTGTTTGCCAGCGTTGACCTCCACAACAACACGGGCACCAATCCCCACTACGCCTGTGTCAATTACTTAGATCGCTCTACCTTGCACCTGGCCACCTTATTTGGGCGCACCGTCCTCTATTTCACCAAGCCAGAAGGGGTGCAGAGTATGGCCTTTGGGCGCTTCTGCCCGGCGGTAACCCTGGAATGTGGCAAGCCGGATCAGCCCCACGGCACCCAACATGCCTACGAATTTCTGGAAGCCTGCCTGCACCTGTCGGCGCTGCCGCAACGCCCCGTCCTGCGACAAGATATTGATTTATTTCACAGCGTCGCCATCGTCAAGATCCCGGAGGAGGTGAGCTTTAGCTTTGGAGAAGCGGGGGAAGCACCCAAGGGATCCCAGCCACACCTGCGCTTTCTCCCCGATTTGGATCTCCTCAATTTTCGGGAGCTCCCTCCCCACACCTGCATCGGCTGGACGAACAACGGCTTCCACCTGGAGGTCCAAGACGAGCAAGGCCAAGATGTGGCGGAGCGCTTTTTCTATACCCAGAATGGGGAAATTCGCACCCGCGTGCCCCTGGTGCCGGGCATGCTCACCCTCAATAGCCGCATCATCCGCCAAGATTGCCTCTGCTACCTGATGGAGCGCTACTCGCTAGCGGGTTGAGTTGAAAGATGCACAAGCAGTCCTGGAGCTAAGCTAGTAGAGCTCCTGAAGAGAAGCCGCCGGTCAGCCGCAGGGAGAATGAAAGCCCAGCTTCCGGTTACGATTTTGACGGGTTTTTGGGGCAGGGGCAAAACCCCACTGCTCAGGCGCCTCTTGCAGGAGGAGGGGCTGGGCAGTGGAGTGATCCGCAACGAGTTGGGTGGGATCTCCCTCGAGGGCAACCTAGCCCACCTGGCTGCAGGAGCGCTGCTGCAGCTTAGCAATGGCTGTCTCTGGGGCAGGGTGCGGCAGGACCTTGAAGGGGCCGCTGGGGAGCTGCCCCCGCCTGCCCAGGCGTTGGACTACCGGGTAGCGGATCCCAGGCACGCAACCGAGCTATTTGTCCAGAAAACTTTCCGCCCGGAGCTGCGCCTTGCGGCCGTGGTAACCTTGGGCCACGGGGCCAAGTACTGGCGCAATTTCCAGCGCTCCCAAACTGTTGCCCACCAGATTAGCGGCGCTGACCTCCTGCTGCTCAACAAAGCGGATGGAATCACCGCTGCTGAACTTGACCTGCGCCGCTACAACTCTGCGGTCTCTTGTCTGCTCACCACCCCAGTTCCCCTGGCCCGTATTTTGGAGGTGCACGCCTTTTGCCCGGAACTCTGGAATCCCCAGCTCTCCGCTGCCGAGGCTGAAGCTCACGCCTACCCCAGCCACCGCCTAGCCCCAGACGGGAGCCAATCCCTGAGCTTTCAACTGCAGCAGCCGCTGGGGGACTGGCGGCAGGAGGTGCCGGAGACCCTTGTTTGCGCTAAGGGAGTACTGGGGTGGGGTGGACGAGCCACAGCGGGTTATGTTTCACCAGCTGGGCTGTCGGCGGACCCTCTCGTTGGAGTGAGCAGGGGATCCCCGGGAGCGGCGCCTGTCCAAAAGGGTCTTCACTGGCAAGGGGCTAGACCGGGAAGCCCTGGCCGCCGGCCTCAAGCAGGTGTGCCGCTCAACCGCCACCTGCCCATAAGTTTTGGGAGGGGGGAATGGCCATGACTCGCAGCAAACTTTCAGAGCAGGAACACCAGCAGATTGTCAATGCCTACCGCAGCTCGGTGGCTACTGTTGCTGAATTGGCGGAGCAATTCCGAGTCAGCCTCTCCACCATCACCCGCGTTCTCAAGGAAAATATCCCTCCTGAGGAGTACCAGCGGCTCATTCAGCTCAAACGCTCAGCAGCCCGCCGCAAAGACAAGGGCAAGGAACTTACCCTTCCCCTAGACACTCCCGAGGTACCCCAGCCGCAACAGGGTCTGTTTCCAGAGGCTGCCGACGCCTCCCCTCAGGCGGGCGAGGGAGAGGGGACAACAGGAGCAGAACTGCCTCCTGAAGCATTGCCGGCCCACCTGGTGGCTGAGCTACAGGCAGATCTGGCCGCAGACGAAGACAGAGAGCTGGAAGAAGAAGAGGAAGACGAGGAGGACCCTAGCGACGATTTTCTAGACAGCGCAGAGGCAGGACCAGATCTCCTCGCAGAGCCTGTCCATCAAATTCGGGTGCTCCCCCTGGAGGAGCTGAATCCGCCTGAGACCTGCTATGTGGTGGTGGATCGCTACCAAGAATTGGCCACCCGCCCCCTCAGAGAATTTTTGGGGCCGGGATGCTTGGAAGGGATCGAGAATGCCAATACGCTGCCCATTTTTGACAACCACAAGGTGGCTCGGCGCTTTTCCGAAATGAGCCGCCGGGGTAGCAACACCCACCCGCCCTACCGGGTCATCCAATTTCCCGGCTACATTCTGGAAATTGTGCGCTCGCAGTTGCAAAAAAAAGGCATTACTTACCTGCTGGTAGATGGACAAATCTACAGCTTGTAAAGGATTAGACCTATGTCCGAGTTTCAACTGGTTTCGCCCTACCAACCTACCGGGGATCAGCCTAAGGCAATTGCTGGCTTAGTGCAGTCAATTTTGGAGGGCCATCGCTTTCAAACTCTGCTGGGGGCAACCGGAACTGGCAAAACTTTTACCATTGCCCATACTATCCAGCAGATTGGCAGGCCGACCCTGGTGATGGCCCCCAACAAAACCTTGGCCGCACAACTGTGCAACGAGCTGCGCGAGCTTTTTCCCTACAATGCTGTTGAGTATTTCATCAGCTACTATGACTACTACCAGCCGGAGGCCTATGTGCCCAGTACCGACACCTACATTGCCAAGTCCTCTTCCATTAACGAAGAAATTGACATGCTGCGGCACTCGGCTACCCGCTCCCTCTTTGAACGGCGGGATGTCATCGTTGTGGCTTCTGTAAGCTGCCTCTATGGCTTGGGCATGCCGGAGGAATACCTGAAGGCTTCCATCCCCTTCAAAGTTGGCCAGCAAATTGACCAGCGGCAAGTCTTGCGGGATCTGGTCAGCATCCAGTATGAGCGCAATGATCTGGAACTGGCGCGGGGGCGGTTTCGCGTCAAAGGGGATGTGTTGGAAATTGTGCCTGCCTACGAAGACCGAGTCATTCGCATTGAGTTTTTTGGCGACGAGATTGAGGCCATTCGCCTCATTGACCCAGTAACAGGTCAAATCCTCACCAGCGTCAGCGCCCTCAGGGTTTATCCAGCTCGCCACTTTGTAACACCAGAAGAGCGGCTAGAACAGGCCATCCGCAGCATTGAGCAGGAACTGGAAGAGCAGCTAGCTCTCTTTCGCTGCCAGGGCAAGCTCTTGGAAGCCCAGCGGCTAGAGCAGCGCACCCGCGCTGATCTGGAAATGCTGCGGGAGGTGGGCTATTGCAACGGCATTGAAAACTACTCCCGCCACCTGACAGGGCGCAAGGAAGGAGAGCCACCTGCCTGCTTAGTGGACTACTTTAAGGCCAACGATTGGCTCTTGGTGGTGGACGAATCCCACGTCACGGTGCCGCAAATCCGTGGCATGTACAATGGGGATCGCGCCCGCAAACAGGTGCTAGTGGATCACGGCTTTCGCCTGCCCAGTGCCCTCGACAACCGCCCCCTCAAAGCCGAAGAGTTTTGGGCCAAAGTCCACCAATGCATCTTTGTTTCCGCCACGCCCGGCAACTGGGAACTGGAGCAGAGCGGAGCCCAATTTGAAACAGTGGTGGAAAACGGCAAAACCCTAAAGTTCTATGTGCCGGGTACGGGTCGGGTTGTAGAGCAGGTCATTCGGCCCACCGGCGTGGTGGATCCCGAGGTGCATGTGCGCCCTACCGCCGGGCAGATGGAGGATTTGCTGGGGGAGATCTATCTGCGGCTAGAGCGCTCGCAGCAGGGCCCTGCCGAACGGGTAATCGTGACCACCCTCACCAAACGCATGGCCGAAGATCTCACAGAATACCTGCAGGAACGCGGCATCCGCGTTCGCTACCTACACTCTGAGATTACCCCCATCGAGCGCATCGAGATCCTCCAAGATTTCCGGGAAGGAGCTTTTGATGTCCTGGTGGGAGTCAATTTGTTGCGGGAAGGGTTGGATTTGCCGGAAGTCTCCTTGGTGGCCATTTTGGATGCGGATAAAGAAGGATTTCTGCGGGCGGAGCGATCCCTAATCCAGATGATTGGGCGGGCAGCGCGCAATGTTCGCGGCACGGTGGTGATGTACGCCGACACTCTCACCAGCAGCATGGCCCGGGCTATTGCCGAAACCCAGCGCCGCCGGGAAATTCAATTGCAATACAACCGCCAGCACAACATCACCCCCAAGCCCATCGTTAAGAAAAACAGCAATGCTATTTTGTCTTTTTTAGCTATCTCCCGCAAACTCAACGGCAGGGATCTAGAAAAAGCCTTTCCAGCACCAGATGAGATCCCGCTATCAAAAATTCCAGAGCTAATTAGCGAGCTAGATGCAAAGATGAAGGCGGCGGCTAAAAACTTGGAATTTGAAGAAGCTGCCCGGCTGCGCGACCAGATTAAAAAGCTGCGCCAACGGCTTTTGGGCCACCCTCAGAGCCTCTGAACGCTTAGCCTACCTCCCTTGGGATCTGCTTGTGCCACCATAGGCATACCGCCAAGCCTCCCCGGGATCTCTGCAACCATGGGTGTTTGTCTCCGCCGCGCCATTCGAGAGTCCATCCTCCTGAAGGGAGCTGTGCTAGGGCTGACGGTGGGGATCGGTCTCTGGCTTTCCCCTGCCGTCTCTGCCCCCCTTGAGGGCCGCCTGGCTCAGGCCCTCGAGCTACAGACTCCTGGCCTTGCCCCTGAGGGATCCCCCCCTCCGATCCCGTTGACTGGCCAAGAGGGCACAGAAGTCTTGGTGGGGAAGGTCCCCGTGTTTCGCCTGCAGACGGCAGAGTACCCCAGTGACGTGCGGGCCGATAACGTGCGGGCCATCATCGAGCGCTTTTTAGAAGAAGGCCAGTTGCCAGAGCCAGAGGTGCGGGTGGCCCAGGAGGCCAATGGGCAGTACGTCCTCCGTCTGGGAGAAAGAGGCCGCTTTGAGGCCACCCAACGGTATTTGTTTACTGTCACCTATGCCGATGCGGCTGCCGAGCGCAGGATACCGCTGGGCCAGGTGAGCCTCAACGATGTGCGTCTGGTGGCCAACAGTTGGGCACGACGGCTGGAACAAGCCATTGCCGAGTACCGGCAGGATCGGCTGGATCTGCAGCGGACGCGGGATCCGCGCGTGCTGCTGTTCACTCTCCTAGCTGGGCTGGCCACTTTGGCGCTGGGGTTCTTTCTCTGGCGGCTGTTTGACCGCAGCCTTGTCCGCCTGCAGAGGTGGCTAGAGCTCCGGGCCGACCCAGGCTGGGGCAGCTGGATTGACGTGGGAGGATCCCTGCTGCGCAGCCTGGGGGCAATGCTGATTGCCGGCATCTCGCTGGATCGCGGCATCAGCTTCATACCCCCCCTGCGACCCTTTCAGCGGGCTTTTTACGCGCGCCTGGAGCAGGTGGTGGACACGGCGCTGGGCGTTCTCACCCAACCGCTGCCCAATTCCAATGTTTCCATCGCTAGCCTGTTGGTTTTCTTTGTCCTGGCCGCTCTGGTTTTTACGGTTGCCCACTACATCAGCGTTGGCTTGAAGCGGCGACTATTAGGTCGCCTTGGGCTAGACTTGGGCACCCAGGAGTCGACGGCGGCCATCTTCAAATACGTCCTCACTCTCTTTGGGATCCTGCTGGTGCTGCCCTTTAGTGGCCTCAACCTCAGCTCCTTAGCTGTGATTGCGGGGGCGGTGGGCTTGGGCATTGGCTTTGGCCTGCAAAACCTTTCCAACAACTACATTAGCTACCTCGCCATCCTCCTGGAGCGCCCCATCCAGATTGGGGATCTCGTCGAAGTGGATAACTTGCTGGGCACGGTGGAGCACATTGGCCCGCGGGCAACTGTCCTGCGCACCTTGGATCGCATCTTTGTGATTGTGCCCAACTCCCGCTTCACCGAGTCGAAGGTGGTGAACTGGAGCTACCGGGATCCCCGCTGCCGCATCCACATTCCCGTAGGTGTAGCCTATGGCTCCGATACGGCCGTGGTTACCGAAGCCCTCCTTGCGGTTGCTAGAGGGAATCCGCGGGTTCTGACCAACCCGCCTCCGCAGGTGTGGCTTAGATCTTTTGGGCCCTCTTCCCTTAACTTTGAGCTGCTGGTGTGGATCAACCGTCCTCAGGATCAATTTGTCTTGATTAGCGAGCTCAACTTTGCCATTGAGGCAGAGTTTCGGCGGCGTGGGATCCGCATCCCCTTCCCCCAGCAAGATATCCACATCCGCAGCTTGGAAGGACTAGTTTCCCTCAGCCCCAATGGCGGATCCCGTTCTCTACCTGATGCCGCTTCCATCCAGTCGGCCCTCAGCGAAGCAGCCCAGTTCCTGGAAGACAAAAGCGGCCTTTCCGATTAGGGCAAGACCCCATGCTGCAAAGCCTAGAGCATGTGTTGGCAAGTTTCAGCGCTCACCCCCTTTGGGCCGAGCTTAGCCAAATGCAGACCCTGCGGCAGATCTGGCCGGAAGTGGTGGGAGAAGCGGTAGCCGCGCAAACCCATCCCGTCAACCTGCGCCGTCAGGTGCTGCAGGTGGCCACCTCTACCCCCGCTTGGGCTCAGAACCTCACCTTGCAGCGCCAACTGATTCTTAAGAAACTCAACAGCCGCCTGCCCTCTCCCCTCACTGATATCCGCTTTAGCCCCGCTGCTTGGCATGCCAGATCTGGCTTGGCTAACTCTTTTGCTGCCGATGCGGAGCTGGTGGACAAGTTCTACCCCCTTTCCCCTGCACCGCCAAAGCGGCCTGCTGCCCCTTGCTGCTCTGGCTTACCTCCCTCTTCTGAGGAGGTCAAAGCTGCCTTTGAGCGCTGGGCTCAGCGAGTGAAACAGCACCAGACCCAGCAAAACCTGTTCCCCTGCCCTGCCTGCGGCTGCCCCACCCCTGCCGCCGAGCTGGAGCGTTGGTTTGTCTGTGGGTTTTGCCATCGCCAGTCCTTGCGCAGGCCCGGCCCTCCCTACCGCGACTGGCAGGAGCTGAATAGGCGTTCCCCCTACTCCAGCAACCCCGACCAGCGCAGGTAGGCTTCGACCAGCGGGGAGCCTGCCAAGGCAGCCACAGCTCCGCCTAGAGCCAAGTAGGGTCCAAAGGGGACGGGTTTGCCCAGGCGGGCCTTTCCTTTGGCCAGGGCCAGCAAGTTAGCCAGCAAGCCCAACCCCGAACCCACTAGGAGGGTCACCCCCACCCCCTGCCAGCCCAGCCACATACCAATCAGGGCAAGCAACTTGCCATCTCCTCCGCCTAGGGCTTCCCGCCGCAAAACCTGGCGGGCCACCAAGCCAATACCCTCCAACAGCCAAATGCCGAGCACCGCGCCAGCAATCCCGGCCACCACTGACCAGCCCATGGCCGCCAGGGATCCCGACCCTTCCAACCAGGGCAGGAGCAAGCGGGCCAGCAGCCCCGCCACCAAGCCGGAGCGGGTGAGCGCTTCCGGCAGCAGAAACGTATCTAGGTCAACCAGGGCCAGCGCCAGCAGCCAGCTCAACAAGACACAGGTGAGGATCCCGCGGGGGGAAAACCCTAAGATGGCGATGCTGAGGCCAAACAGCCCCAGGGTCAAGGCCTCAACGGCAGGGTAGCGCCAGGCAATGGGATCCCCGCAGTGGCGGCAGCGACCCCGCAGCAGGAACCAACCCAGGAGGGGGAGGTTTTCCGTGGGGCTCAGGGGGGTCTTGCAGTGGGGACAATGGGATCCGGGATAGAGCAGAGAGAGACCCCGCGGCAGGCGGTAGACCACCACGTTGATAAAGCTGCCCACACAGGCCCCCAGGACCAACACCAGCACCCAACCCAGCAGACGCAGTTCCCAGGGGCTGTTCGTGTCGACGTTGCTCAGCCACATTGCGCAAGCGCTGCCTAGCAGCGCAGAAGGTTGAGCAGGGCAGCCAAAGCAAGGGTAGCCCTTCTGCCTCACTGCAGCGACTCCAGCTGCTGCAGGGGGATGAAGGTTTCTTGGGGTAGCAGAATGGGAAACTCAGAAAAGATCAGATCCCCTCGCAGGGTACGGCGGTGGATGACCACACCCCGCGGTGGCTGCTCCACCACCTCTGGTCGGTGCTGAAGATGAAGCTGGTAGATCTGGCGAGCTGCTTGCAGCAAAGTGCTGTCCATGTGCGCTTCCCCACCTTGCGAAGCCCACTATCACCCTAACGACATTCCCAAATGGGATGGAACAGAGGGGAGCGGATCCGCCTCCCCTCGCAGTAGCCTCAACTCTAGGATATCGCCCTCACGAGCCAGTGGGCCATCTTTCGCAAAACTGGCAAGAGGAAGTTTGCGGGCTAGGGATTGGGGGGTGCGTTGCCCCTCTGCCGGGAGAAGGCGGCTGGTGGCAATTGTCTTGCGGGGTTGGCAAGCGTTCAAGGTTAAGACAACGCCATGGATCCCACCTGAGCGCAACAGTAGAGTGGGAGCAAGGGCGCTGAAAGGGGATGGAGAAAACCTATCTGCTGGGGCTGGGCTGGATCCTAGGCCTGTTGCTGCGGGCCTGGCCAGCAGTAGGGGGCTGGGGGTGGGGGATCCCGCTGGCGTTGGGATTGGCGGGATCCCTGCTGTGGCGGCGGCAACGGCGTTTGGCCCGCACCTGGCTGGCGATGGGGCTGGTGGGGTGTCTAGCCTGGACCTACCTGGGCTGGCGACAGCCGGTTCCCGGCCCGACGGATATCAGCCTGCTGGCCCCACAGCCGCAGATGAGTCTGGTGGGCACCGTTCTTTCAGAACCCCGTCCCACCCGCAGCGAGCGGCGGCAGTTTTGGCTTGAGGCGGAGCAGGTGTTGGAGCCCAACTCCACCGCTCGCCAGGTGAGCGGCAAGCTCTACGTCACTGCCAGCCCTGAAGCTCTCCCAAGCCAGGATCTCCATCCCAGCCAGCGGGTGCGCCTGACGGGATCTCTCTACCTCCCCAGTCCCGCCCTAAACCCAGGCAGCTTTGATTTTCAGGCCTATCTGCAGCGCCAGGGGGCTTTTGCGGGGTTCAGCGCCCGCGAGGTCATCCCGCAGCCAGGAGGAAGAGGCTGGGGAGGTTGGGTGGTGCGGCGGCGGGTGCGGGAGGCGTTCATTGCCGGGCTGGGGGAGCGGCAGGGGAACCTCTTGGCTTCCTTGGTGCTGGGATCCCGCGCTGCGCAATTGGATTTTGATTTGCAGGATGCCTTTCGGGAAGTCGGTCTGGCCCACGTCCTGGCGGCCTCTGGGTTTCACGTGTCCCTGGTGGTGGGGGTGGTGTTTGTCCTAACGCGACGGCTGCCGGTGCGCCTGCAGCAAGGGATCCTCCTGGCGGTCTTGGGGCTTTACCTCACCTTGACGGGGTTTACGCCTTCGGTGTTGCGGGCGGCAGTGATGGGGGTGGCGGCCATGCTGGTGCTGACGGAGCCCAGACTGGAAGGAAAAGTTAGGCTTGACCCCCTGGGGACGCTGCTGGTGGCGGCAGTTTTGCTCTTGATCTACCAGCCCCTGTGGATTACGGACTTGGGGTTTCAGCTTAGCTTTGCTGCCACCCTGGGACTGCTGGTGGGGACGGCGCCGATCGTGTCCCGGCTGGACTTCTTGCCGCCGGCGGTGGCTACCGCTCTGGCCGTTCCGCTGGCCGCCCAGATCTGGACCCTGCCGCTACAGGTGGTTATCTTTGGCCGCATCCCCACCTACTCGCTGCTGGCCAACCCGCTGCTATTGCTTCTAGTGGTGCCGCTGCTGGTGGCAGGGTTTGGGGCGGCCTTGGTGGCCTTAATCTGGCCGGGGCTGGGATCCCTGCTGGCCCGGCCCTTGACGTTTTTGCTCACCCCCTTGATTAACTGGGTGAGCTGGATGGCCAGCTGGCCCCTAAGCTCCTACTACACCGGCAGGGTCTCGTTGCTGCAGTGCCTGCTCCTCTACGGGGCGCTGGTGGCCCTGACCTTTTGGCCCCGCTGGCGGCGGGCTTTCCGCTGGCAGGGCACTGCTCTGGTTATGGCCGCCATCCTGCTGGGGCCAAGGCTGTGGCCGGGGCCGCCAGTTCAAATCACGGCTTTGGCCAGTGGCCGTATCCCCATCCTGGCCATCCAAGCCGAAGGACGCCACCTCTTACTGAACAGCGGCGATCCCCGCTTGGCCGAGCGTACGGTGCTCCCTTTTTTGCGGCAACAGGGCCTGCGCCGTCTGGAGGGGGCGGTGGCCATGACCTCTGCCGGCTCGGCCAATGGGGGCTGGGAGATCCTGCTTTCAGCTTTCTCCATCGGGCAGTTCTGGGACGGGGGCGGCGTCAATGCCGCCTCGGACAGCTACCTGCGCTCTCTTAGCGCCGTGCAAGCTGCCGGGATCCCCTATCAAGTCTTGCGGCCTGCGGATTGGATCCCTTTTTCGGAGCGGCTCAAGCTGCAGGCTGTCCACACCAACCCTCTGGTGTTGACCCTGGAGGCGGAGGGATCCCGTTGGCTGCTCTTGGGATCCGCCGGCACCAACGTCCAGGCTGAGCTAACCGGATCCCCCCTGCTGCCGGCCCAGATCGACTGGCTGTGGTGGGATGGGGGATCCATAATCTTGGACTTGCTGGAGCGCTTTCAGGTGCAGGCAGGCATCAGCTCCGGCCCTGTTGGCGAGGCAGTAGCCACCTGGTTTCGGCAAAAGCAGCGGCCCCTCTACATTGCCGAGCGCGTTGGAGCGGTAACCTGGTCGCCCCGGGGCGTGCAAACCTTGAGGGCGCAAGATCTCTAGCTCCTCCCCCCCAGTCGGGCTCGAGGGGGGAGGCGGGGGGATCCCATCCCCTAAAATGGGATTACCTCGATGGACTCTCTTTGCTGAGCTAGAGCTATGGACATCATTACCCTTGGCTGGGTTGCCGTTGCTGCTTTCTTTGCCCTTTCCATTGCCTTTGTGGTCTGGGGCCGTAACGGCATGTAGGGGATCCCGCCTGGCCCTGTTGTTGCTAAAGGACTTCCTCCTGCTCTATGGAACTTGACTTGTCCTGGGTTGTCCGCCTTGCCTACGGCAGCATCTTTTTGCTCTTGCTGGCTGTAACGCTGGGGGTTGGCTACATCACCTTTGTTGACTGGCGGGATCGGCGGCGGCGCCACGAGGCAGAACGGCAAGCTCGTCGCTCCAAGCGGCGGTAGCTACTGGGGTTCTGGGAGATTCCAAGAAGCCTCGCGATCGGGCCTGTCGTCAACGGTTCTCAGGACAGGAGGGGCCACCCAGGGCAAGGGATCCTCAGGCTGGAGGCAAAAGAGCTCTTGCAGGAGACTCTGGTTGGCTTCCCAGAGAGCCTGCAGGTTGTAGCCGGCGTAGGTGGGCAGAAAATCGGCCAGCTTGCGGTTGGCCTCCCCCAGCAGGATCATGCAGCCGCGGCGGTTGCCGTTTTGCAGGTGGTAGTAGGCCACGGCGGTTTGCAACAGCCCCTGGTAGAAGCGCCGCTCCGGATCCACCGCTTCCATCCACAGCGCCTCCAGGGTGTCGTGGCAGGCGTAGAACTCCCCCCGGTTGAATTGCCCAACGGCCAGTTGCAGGGCTTCTGGGTGGCCATCGCTCATGGGTCTAGGCACAGTTGCGACTCAGGGGCGGCTGCTGCAGGGATCCCTGCGGCAACAGCAGGGTAAAGCAGGTCTTGCCGTGGCCGCTTTCTACCCAGACGCAGCCTCCCAGCCGCTGCATCCACTGCTTGACCAAAGCCAGCCCCAGGCCGGTGCCGCCCCGCTTCCAGGGATCCCCGCTGGGGATGCGGTAGAACTTCTCGAAGATGCGCTCCCACTCGCTGCGGGGGATCTCCACCCCCTCGTTGATGACCCGAATTTGCACCTGGTCGGCGCTGAGGCGGCCCGCCGTCACCGTGATGCGGTGGTGAGGCGGGGTGTACTTGCAGGCGTTGTTGACCAGCTCCTGCACCACCCGCTCCAGACCCAGCTGATCCGTCACTATCTTGCCCACCTTCGGGTCAATCTGCCACCGCAACTGTTGCTGATTGGCCTGGGCCCGCTGCACAAAGGGCTGGAGCACAGTGGGCAGCCAGGCGGCCAGGGACACTTCTTCAAGATGAAGGGGTTTGGATCCCTGCTCCAGCCGCTGCAGATCCAGCAGATCGTTGACCAATTCCGCCTCGCGCTCGCACTCCTGCTCCAGGATTTGCAAGTATTGCTCCCGTTTTTGCGGGGTGCGGGCCAGCTTCAGCAGTTGGATGGCCATTTTCATGTTGGTGATGGGGGTGCGCAGCTCGTGGGAGACGGTGCTTAAAAAATCATCTTTGAGGCGGTTGAGGCGTTCCAGCTCACTGATTTGCTGCACCGAGGCCTGGTAGAGACGGGCCTGGCGGATGGCGATGGCACAGTGATCCGCCACCTGCTGCACTACCCGCACCTCCAGCTCATCAAAGCACTCGTCTGCCGGCTTCACTAGCCAGAGATCCCCCACCAACCCCTGGCCATCCCGCAGCGGACATACCAAGAGGGTTAGCCCTTCCCGCCGCGGGATCCAGCTTTGCCCCGACAAATGGCACAGTTGCGCCGCTTGCCCCCTTTGCAGTTGCCGGTAGAGATCCGGGTAGTCGGCTAGGGTTAGAGTGATCCCGCCGGCGGGCGGCAGGGCGGCGGTGTATTCGTAGCGCACCGTGGCCTGGCCGGCCTCCAGATCGTAGAGACAGAGATCGCAGCCTTGGATGGGCAGCCCTAGGGCCAACTCCCGCACCACTGCCCGCAGGATCTGGGCTTCGTCCAGGGTGGTGCGCACCTGGTCGGTAACCCGCTGCAGGAGGGCGTCCATTGCTAGAGAGCGCTGCAGGGCCGCGGTCCGCTCCTGCACCTCCTGCTCCAGACGGGCGTTGAGATCTTGCAACTGGCGGTAGAGCTGGTTTTGCGTGATCGAGAGGGCCAGGTGCACGGCAGCGCGGCTGACGAGCTCCAGGTCAGAGGCCGACCACGCCTTGGGCTCGTCAATTTTCAGCTCCCGCCAGGCGGCAAAAGAGATCAAGGGCAGTTGTTGACGGGGATCCTCCCAACCTTCCCCTTGGGCGGGCCAGCGGTAGCCGGCCCAGTGGGTCTCTTGGCAGATGGCGCCACGAAACACGCTCAGCCAGCCCACCACCTGCTCGTTCCAAAGCAGCGGTACCGCCAGCAGCCCGCGGATGGGCGTCTGCTGCACCTCTAACTGCAGTTCTGGCCACTTGTCCAGTTGCGAAAGCGACCAGGTTCTCACCCCGTTCCCTGCCGACTTGCCTCTTCCCACCTGCTCCTGCAGCCAGGCGTCGTATCCTGCCGGCGGCTGGCTCCCATAGCAGTGGAGAGTCTCCAAGCCCAGGAACTGGAGGCGCAGCCGTGCCCCGATCCCTTGGAGCTGGGCGGTAAGCTGCTCCAGGACGGTGCTCAGGGTGGTTTCGGGGTGAAGCGGCGAGTACACCAGCGCCGCAATTTGGTTAATCAAGCGTTCCTGCTGCGCCTTCTGCCGCGCCTGCTCCAGCAACTCCGCCTGGGCAATGGCAATCGACACCTGATCCGCCACCAACTGCACCACCTGCAGCTCCTCAGCAGAGTAGGAGCGCGGCTCGGCGTGGTGGGAGACCAAGAGCCCCCACAATTGCTGGTGATGCAGGAGGGGCACCACCAGGGAAGAGGCCACCCCCATGCACTTGAGGTAATGGGCATGGCAGGGATCCACCGGCCGCTGCGGCACCTCTCCCAGAGGCAAAGGCTGGGCCTGGGCAAAGCGGCCCAGGGGCTCCGGCTGGCTGAGGGAGCGGGTCTGGCTCTCCACATCCACGATGACCCGCACCTGGGCCAGGCGAAACAGCTGCCGCGCTTGCTCAGGAATATCCCCCGCCGGAAAAGACAAACCCAGGAGAGAGGGCAGCCGCCCCGGCTGGCGCGCTTCCGCCACCACCGTTCCATGACCTTCCGGGTCGAAGCGGTACACCTTGACCCGATCCGTGCCCAAAAAGGCCCGCACCTCCTCTACGGTTGCCCTCAGGATCTGATCCAGCTCCAAAGATTGCCGGATCTGGTGGGTAATGCGGTTGATGAGGACATCCCGGCTGGTGCAGGCTGCAGGGGCCAAGTTTTCCGTAGCCATCTCTACATAAAGGAGCAAAAGTATTGGAAGCTACACTCCCTCTTTCACGATAGCGCCCCCTGCCGGGAAGTTACAGAGCCGCAAGGGAAAAGCTTAAAGAATTCAAAAGTTCTCCACTCTCCTTCACAAAGGAAGCTGGGGTAGGCGGAAGAGGCGGGCGGCATTTTGGCTGGTCTGTTGGGCCAGGTCTTCCAAGGGGATCTGCAACAGCTCCGCCAGAGTTTGGGCTACCCGCTGCACGTAGGCCGGCTCGTTGCGCTTGCCGCGGAAGGGGGTGGGGGCCAAAAAAGGGCAATCGGTTTCCACCAAAAGTTGGGACAGGGGCACCTCCAAGGCCGACCGGCGCACCGTCTCGGCGTTCTTGAAGGTCACGATGCCGCTAAAGCTGATGAAGCAGCCCAGCTCCACAAAGAGCCGCGTCTCCTCCGGGGATCCACTCCAGCAGTGCATCACCACCCGCAGCGGCCCCCCGGTGGCCAGGGCCTCCTTGAGGAGTTCGTAGGTGGCTGCTGCCGCCTCACGGCAATGGACGATTAGGGCCAAATCCTGCTCCTGGGCAATGGCAATGTGGGCACGGAAGGAGGCTTGTTGCCGCTCGATATCCGCCGGGTCGGACTTGTAAAAATCTAAGCCCGTCTCCCCGATGGCCACCACCCGCGTGTCGCTGGCGGCCAACTGGGCGATCTTTTCGGCCAGATCCGGCTGCCACTGGCGCGCCTCCAAAGGGTGCAGCCCCACCGACAAAAAGACTTCGGGGTACTGGTTGGCAATGGCCTGCAGCTGGGGAAACTCTGCTGGCGTTACACAGGAGTGCACCAGGTGCCGGATCCCGGCCTGGCGCCAGCGCTCGGCCACCTGGGGCAGATCTTCTGCAAAGTCGGGATAGTTCAAGTGGACGTGGGTGTCCACTAGGGGAGCAGCGGACAAGACGGTGGGGCTCAAGGCTTAGCTCCTGGACAAAGTGCTACGGACTTCATCCAAATTGTAAAGGCTGTTCCCGGCCTACTTGGGATCCTCAAGTTACTGGCGCGATCCCCTGGTGAGGTTTTCTGGGGAGGGGGATGAGCCATGATGATTAAGGAAACCTTACGCTGGAGGTTTGCTATGGCCCGTACTCCCTCGACCATGCTACCTTTGGGCACCCCGGCCCCAGACTTCAGCCTGCCGGATGTGGTAACTGGACAAACCATTTCCCTCTCCACCTTTGCCGACAAGCCCGCTTTGCTAGTGATGTTCATCTGCCAGCACTGCCCCTATGTGAAGCATGTGCAAGAAGAGCTGGCCCGTATTGGCAGAGATTACAAGGACCGCGGCGTCGGCATTGTAGCCATTAGCGCCAACGACGTGGAGAATTACCCCGAGGACAGCCCCGAGAACTTGAAGAAAATGGCCGAGACCTTGGGCTTTACCTTCCCCTTCTGCTACGACGAAACCCAAGAGGTGGCCAAGGCCTTCAGGGCTGCTTGCACCCCTGACTTTTTCTTGTTCGATGCAGAGCGCAAGCTGGTGTACCGGGGCCAACTGGATGACAGCCGTCCCAGCCTGACGGATGTGCCAGTCACCGGCAAAGATCTGCGGGCAGCCCTGGATAACCTGCTAGCAGGCAAGCCCATCGATCCCAACCAAAAGCCCAGCCTCGGCTGCAACATCAAGTGGAAGCCCGGCAACGAGCCTGACTACTTCAAGCAAGCCTAAGCCTCCCGCAGGGCGGATCCCGAGCTTCCCGGAGAGCTGCTGCCGCGGTCACCCCATCTTCGCCCTGGCGCATAGGCTCGCAGGCAACCCCCCTTGCGGGGGGTTGCTCCTCCTTGCTTGTTTCCGCCAGATCGTGTACAAAAAACGTAGAAATCGCTTACGTGATATCCCGGAGCACTTGCTAAACTCGTTAGAAGTACGGAGAAAACAGCATGCAGGCCCCTCTCGACTTAACCCTAGATTACCGGACTTACCGCTTGGCAATGGTGCTGAGCGAGAACCTCTCCCTGGGGAAACTGCGGAGGGTTTCTCTAAAGTGGCAGGACAAGGCTCCTGCTGCAGATAAGGCTCAAGCGTCCCTGAAGTAAGTAAAGCCCAAACGGAGACAGCCATGAATACCCCCGGTATCCAGGAAGTAGTTGCGCAAGTGTTTCAGAGTAGCTTCCTCAGCCTAGAGCAAGAGAGCCTCATCAACGAACTGCTTTTGCAGGGACGTTACTCGGAGGCCGACCTAGAAATTCTGGATCAGTTGACCCTGGCGCTGCTTAGCCAAAAGGTTGCAGTGGAAAAGCCAATCTCGGCTTCTGCGGCCTAGCCACTCAAAATCTGGCCCTGGTGGTAGGTTAACCCTTGCTAGAGTAGAGAGAGTATTTTCTGGGACAGCTTTCTCGGCCCATTGGGAAGATGACCGTCGGGGAGCATCTCCCAGGCCTAGGCTAGGGATCCCATGCAATCTTCCTGGAGTTCTTCCCAGGGGCAATCCCGCTGGCCTCTCCAACCCATCCCTTTGCGGGTTGCGCTGCTGCTGCTGCTGCTGTTGGCGGTGGCTGGGGGAGCAGGCGGCGTGGGCTATCTCTCCTGGCGGGCTGGGCGGCAGATGGCGCTGCAGTTGGCCGAGCGCCTGAAGAGGGAGGTTCACCATCGCACTGAAGAGCACCTCAGGGGCTATCTCCAAGCTCCCCTTCAGGTCAATGCCCTCAATCAAGGGGCAGTGCAGTGGGAGCTACTGCCCAAGTTGGCCGCGCTTCAGCCGCAAGATCTGGAGAGGCTTGAGGCCTATTTTGCCCGCCAGTTGCAGCAGTTTCCCGAGCTGAGCTACATCGGCTTTGTCTCAGCGGAGGGGGGGTTTGTAACCGCCCGCCGCCACGCCGATGGGTCGATTTGGACTTACCACACGCCGGGCCTGAAGCCAGGATCCGTCCAGGGCCGCCAGCGGGATCCGGAAAGCGGGGCTCCCACCGGCTTGACGCGGCAGTTGGGCTGGGTGGATTTGCGGCGGCTGTCTTGGTTTTCCGAAATCCTACAACAGGAAGGGGCCCGCCGTACCTGGGTGGTGAGCAACTTTTTTGTCGAGTTTCCCAATCAGAGGCCGGAGCGGCTGATCCTGACAGCGCTGCCCTTGGCCGGGGCGGAGGGGCGGGTTTACGGCAGCTGGGTGGCTGCTCTCTCGGCTCAGCAACTGCAGGCTTTTCTGGAGGATCTGCAGGCCAGCTTGGCGTATCCAGGGGTGAGCTGGTTGCTGGATGAAGAGGGCCAGGTGGTGGCCGGCACGGAGGAGCTCTCTCCCCACCCGCTGCTGCTGGCTGTGCAAGAGCAGGTGGGATCCTGGACAACGGCTGCCGCTAAGGGTTTGCTGCGCCTTGAGGTGGACGGGATCCCCTACCGGCTGCAGGTGACGGCCATTCAGGATCAATGGGGGCTGGTCTTTTACTTCATCTGCGGGATCCCGGAGGGCGCCCTTTTAGCCCCCGTCTATGCCAGTGCTCGGCAGGCGGCCCTGTTGGGGGGTGGGCTGCTGCTGGGCTTTTTGGCCGCCGGGATCCTCCTCAGCGAAGCCCTCTCTCGTCCGCTGCGCCGCCTTACCCAAATAGCGGAGCAATTTGTGCACACTGGGATCCCGGCCTGGCCCCCTGTGGATCCCGGCCCTATCCAAGAAGTGCAGACCCTGGCCAAAGCTTGGCAGCAGGCGGCCACCAACCAACAAGCTTTGCTGGATCGCCTCTGGCAACAGCAGCAGCAGTACCGCGCTGTGGTGGAGCAGCAGACGGAGCTGATCTGCCGCTTTCAGCCCGATGGGAGAATTACCTACGGCAACCCTGCGCTCTTGCGCTTTTTTGGCTGTTCCCCAGAAGAAGTGTTGGGCCGACCTTGGCGGGATCTGCTCCCGGAAGAAGAGCAAGCCGCGGTGCTGCAGGCGCTGGCGGCTCTGACGCCTGAGCACCCTTACCACCGCAGCGAGCGGGAGTACCCCGGCGAAGATGGCCAATCCCGCTGGGTGAGCTGGGTGGATCAGGGCATTTTCGACAGCCAGGGCCAACTGGTGGAGATCCTGTCGGTGGGGCGGGAGATCACCGAGCAAAAGCGGATCCAACAGCAGCTAGAAGCCCTCAACCGCGAGCTGGAAGCCCAGGTGGCGCTGCGTACCGCTAAGCTGCAGCAGGCTTTGCGCTTTGAGGCGGTGCTGCGCTCCCTCAGCAGCCAGATGGTGGCCAGCCTCAAGGAGGGGGAGATCCTGGAAGAGGTGGTCAAGAGCCTGGCCGAGGCCCTCAACCTAACCGGCTGTCATGTTTTCTTGACTGGCGCCGATGGATCCTCTTGGATCCCGGCTTGCTCGTTTCCGGAGAGGGCGGATCCCGCCTACCTCAACGATCCCGAGCTGAGGCACCTGCTGCACTCCCATGCTTTTCTCGAGCAGCCTTGGGAAGTCCACTGCTGTTGTCAAAAGGAGCGAGAGGGGCACTGGGTACAGCTTTTGGCTTGCTCCCTTTGGGACAAGCAAGAGCGGCTGGGGCTGTTGCTGTTGGAGCGGCAGCAGGAGTTTTCCGAAGCGGAGAGACAACTGGCCTATCAGGTGGCCAACCTGTCTGCTCTGGCTCTGCGGCAGGCCCGTCTGTATGAGGCGGCCCAGGCCCAGGTGAAGGAATTGGAGCGGCTCAACCTGCTCAAAGACGATTTCTTGAGCACCGTCTCCCACGAGCTGCGCACCCCCATGACCAATGTGCGCATGGCCCTGCAAATGTTGCAAATAGCCCGCGATGATCCCGAGAAGCAGCAGCACTATTTCGCCATCGCCCTCAAGGAATGCAACCGCCAAATTGAGCTCATCAACGACCTGCTGGACATGCAGCGGCTGGCAGCCGAGAAGTATCTGCTCCAACCCGAAGAGATCTTCCTGCCGCGCTATTTGCGGGATCTGGTGGCAGCAGTTCAGCCCCTAGCCCAGGCCAAAAACCAAAGTTTGCAACTGCATCTAGAAGAGGGGATCCCACCCCTTGAGGCGGATCCCACAGCCCTGGGCCGCATCTTGCGCGAGCTGCTGCACAACGCCGTCAAATACACCGCCCCCGCGGGATCCATCCACCTGCAGGGGGCCCGGGAAGGAGAAGGGATCCTCTTTGTCTGCAGCAACAGCAGCGAGATTCCGGAATCGGAGCTGCCCCGCATCTTTGAGAAGTTCTACCGCATCCCGCAGTCGGATCGCTGGAAGCACGGCGGCACCGGCCTGGGGCTGGCCTTGGTGAAGCAACTGGTGGAGCACATGGGGGGCCAGATTTCCGTCAGCAGCTCGGAAGGATGGACGCATTTTCGCGTTTGGCTGCCTTCTGCCCCGCCGGTGGCAACTGCAAAAAAACTGGGGACTTGAGCGTCTAGGGACGGCCAAGGGCTGGCCCAGGGGAAGGCAAGGGCGGGGGGGAAGCGGTCAGAAAGGATCCCCGTAGTTGACCACAGGCGGCGTTGCTATCCAGGCCGCGGGTTTGGCGCACGCTGGCCCGCACGTGGTGCTCTTCAAGCAGCCGGACGAACTCCGCCACTCGCGCTGGGTGGGGGCGCTGATAGTTGGCCTCGGCAATGGGGTTGTACGGGATCAGGTTGACGTGCAGGCGGGCCCCCGCCTGGCTGGCCTGCTGTAGCAGACGCGCCAGTTGGCGGGCATGGAGGGGCAGATCGTTCACCCCCGCTAGCAGCGTATATTCAAAGCTGACCCGCCGCCCGGTGCGCAGCATGTAGTCGCGGCAATCCCGGATCAGGGCCTCTAAGGGGTAGTGGGCTGCGGAAGGGATCAACTGCTGCCGCAGCTCCTGGTTGGGGGCATGCAGGCTGACGGCCAAGGTAATCTGCAGATTCTGCTCTGCCAGCCAGGGAATTTGCCGGGGCACGCCCACGGTGGAAAGGGTAATGTGCCGCTGGCCAATGCCGATATCTTGGTGGAGGCGGCGGATGGCCTGCACCACGGTGTCGCGGTTGAGCAGGGGCTCCCCCATACCCATGAAGACCACGTGGCTGACGCGGCGGCCAAAGTCCTCCTGCACCGTTAACACCTGATCCAGAATTTCGTGCAACTTGAGGTTGCGCCGGTAGCCCATCTTGCCAGTGGCGCAGAAGTCGCAGGCCATGGGGCAGCCCACCTGGGAGGAAACGCAGACAGTTAGCCGCTTGGCGGTTGGGATCCCCACCGTCTCAATCAACTCCCCATCCGCTAGCTGCAGCAGCAACTTAACGGTGCCGTCGCGGGATTCTATCCGCTGCACAACCTGGGAGCGCCCCACAGGATAATCCTGCAGCGCCTCGCGCCAGGCTTTGGGAAAGACCGTCACTTCCTGCAGGGAGCGGATCCCTTTTTGGTAGAGCCAAGTGTGCAGTTGTTGGCCGCGGTAGGCCGGCTGCCCCTGCTCAACTGCCCACTCTTTCAAGGCAGCCAAAGATTGCCCCAGCAGAGGAAGAGGTGCCGCAGACATAGGCCAAGTGGCAACAGATTGCATTCTTCTACTCTAGCTCGCGGCCCTAAAGGCTTGCTTTGGCAGCTAGGACGAGCGTCTTGGATAATAGATTTGCCCTTGGTTAGGATTTTGCCCGCGCTATGTCGGTTTCGCCGCAACTGGCCCAACTGGCCACCTGGATGGCCGGACATTTCAACAATCTGCACCAGGCGCTGGCCGAGCCGGTTTGGTTTGCCAACATTCACGTCTACCAATGCCCCCTGCCGTGGTCGGTGTTTCAGGGGATAGGGTTTTACGTGGAGCAACTGTACGATATCTACCCCGACCAGCCCTACCGGCAGCGGGTCATCCATCTCTTCGAGACCCCCGACGGGATCCGCATCCAAAACTACGCCCTGACCTCTCCAGAGGCCTATAAATGTGCCGGTCGGAACTTGGAGCAATTGGCCGGCCTGACGGCGGCAGAGCTGGAACTCTTGCCCGGCTGTGTAATCCAGGTGGAGTGGACGGGATCCTGCTACCGGGGCCGCAGCGTGCCCGGCAAAGGCTGTATCGTCGAGCGCAAGGGCAGAACCACCTACCTCTATAGCGAGTTCGAGATTGGGGCCGACTACTTCCACAGCCTGGATCAGGGCCGCGACCCGGAAACGGATCAAGTGGTCTGGGGATCCCTTTCCGGGCCCTTTCGGTTTGTTAAGAAACAGGATTTTTCCTGCTACTTGCCCCGCTGGAGCTAAGTTAGCCCCCCGTCCAAACCCAGAAGGCAAGGATCCCATCCCAGAGCAAGAGCAGCAGGGCGCAGCCGCCCAGTAGCGCGTACATCCAGGGCTGGACATAGGGGCGCAGCCCATCTATCGCAAGGCCAGTGTGGTAATGCACCAGCGCCACCAGTTCCCGGAAGCGGGCTACCCGCATGGGCAAAAGGACGCGATCCCCCCTTCGGCTGACCAGGTAGTACACCAGGCCCCCTTGGCTGGTGGAGCGGGGTTCAAGGCGCTCGACATCGGCCCAGCGGATTTGCCACTCCTGGCGCAGCCAAGGCGGAACCCAGGCGGGGTAGGTGGATTGCATGCCCACCTCGTCCACCTGAACCTGCTGGCTTAGGGATCCCACGAGCAGCCCCCATCCCACCAGCAGTGCCGCCAGCAGGGATCCCAGCGCTAGGGGCGTTCCTTAGCGGGCTAGCAACAGCGGTAGGGGCAGGACCAGCGCCCAGTACAGTGCCTGGACTGAGAAGCGGATCAAGGGCGAGATGGGGAAGATCATCCATCAAGACGCAGGGGTTGAGACAATCCCAGCCTAGCGCTAAAAAGGCTGCCCTTCCTCTTCGGGGGGCAGAGGGGCCTGGCCTGTCAACAAGCCGTCGGTTTCACCCAAGTCTGGAGACCCCTCCAGGGCAGACAGGTCCGCTGCTGTCTCTGGGGGCCCGGCCAGGATCCCTTGCAAATCCACCAGACTGCCGCTGAAATGGTCAGCAAAGCGGCGGGCCACCTCCGCCAGCTCATGGGCCAGGTCGTAGGAGGGTGGCCTTGCGGTTTGCACCACTGGGGCAGTAGATTGCGGGGCCCTCAGCTCCGCCTGTCTTGGAAGAGAGAGCTCGGGGGAAGGAGGGCTGCTCTCCAACCTTGAGTCACGGGCCGCAGCTGGGCCAGCATGCCCCTCCCGTAGGCGAGGCGGTGGCTGTACCACCAGCTTCAGCCGCACCGGGCGCCGCAGCAGGTTGTAAAGAGCAGAGTGGACCTCGGCTTCTTTGCTGCGCACCTTCTCCACCAGGCCCTTATTGGGAAAAGCAAGGGTAATTTCCAAGGTCTCCGTCCCATCGAGCCAAACAAGAGCCTCCTGCTGCAAATGGCCAGATGCCAATAGCCCTCGCGTGATGGGGCGGAGGTTTTCAAGAAACTGCTCCCAGTGGGGCCGCAACACCTGGGCAGGCGCCGGATCCTTTGCCTTTTCCGGAGGGAGCGGCTCTTGTGGGCTGGGTCCCAGGGGCGTCAAGTCCCCTGCTGGGCTAGGGGAAGGGGTGAAGGACTCTGGGGTGGCTGTTGCCGTAGCCCTCTGCTTTTGTTCTGCTGGGGTGCGGGGGGAGGCATCGACAGTTTTCTCAGCAGAAGGTAAGCCCGCAGAGGCAAGGGGGATCGCGGCGCTGGCTGCAGCCCCTGGGCGCAGCTGGCCCAGCAGATCCAGCAGAGCAATTTCCAGCCACAGCTGGGGTTGCCCGCTCTGGCGAATTTGCGGCTCGCACTGGCGCAGATGGCTCTGGATTGCCAGCAGCATCTCTACGGAGTAGCGAGGGGCCCGCTGTTGCAGGGCCGCCCAGGTGGGATCCGTTACCGTCGCCCACTGCCGTTGCTGGGGGGCCGTCTTGGCCAGGAGCAGATCCCGGTAAAAAGCCGCCAGGTTCTGCAGCACCACCAGCGGCTCTTTGCCCCGCTCCAGCAATTGCCGCGTTTGAGCCAGCACCCCCTCTACATCCTGGGCCAGCAGGGCATCCGTCAACTCCAAAAGCTGCCGTTCCGGGATCCCGCCCACCAGATCCCAGACAACTTCTGGGGTGATGGATCCCTCTAGCAAGCTAAGCTGATCCAGCAGGCGCTCGGCGTCCCGCAGCCCGCCCTGGGCAATTTGGGCTACTAGCTGCAGGGCTTCTGCTGTGATGGGGATCCCTTCCTGGGCGGCGATCTTGCCCAGGTGGGCCACCATGTCGTCGAGGGGGATGCGGCGAAAGTCAAAGCGCTGGCAGCGGGAAACGATGGTGGGCAGAACCCGCTGCGGGTCGGTGGTGGCGAGGACAAACACCACGCGGGGGGGCGGCTCTTCCAGGGTCTTCAGCAAAGCGTTGAAGGCCGCGTTGCTGAGCATGTGACATTCGTCAATGATGTAGACCTTGTAGCGGCTACTCACCGGCGCAAACTGGGCCCGCTCGATTAGCTCGCGGATGTTGTCCACGCCGGTGTGGCTGGCGGCGTCAATTTCAATCACATCCAGAGAAGAGCCGGCGGTGATGGCGCGGCACTGGCTGCACACCTGACAGGGATCCGGCGTCGGCCCCTGCTCGCAGTTTAAGGACTTGGCCAAAATGCGGGCGCTGGAGGTCTTGCCCGTGCCGCGCGGCCCGCAGAACAAATAAGCCGGCGCCACCCGGTTTTGTCGGATGGCATTGGCCAGAGTCTGCACTACTGCTCCTTGACCGACGACCTCGGCAAAGCGCTGCGGGCGGTATTTTAGGTGCAGGGGCTCATAGGCCATTTCCCACATCTCCGAGCAAGCAGCGCCTCGACTGCGCTCCTAGGGCTGGGGCGAAACTCAAGGGCGAGGCGGAGAGGGGTCCTGGGGATCCCAGCGGCGCAGGCCAGGGAGAGGGGGGAGGGGCAGCTTCCAGCTTGGGGTATCCAACTGATCCATGCCCTGCAGCCGGTAGCTGAGCTGGTCCAGTTCCCGCTTAAGCCGGCGGTTTTCTGCCTGAAGGGCAGCAATGCGCTCGCGGATGGGCTGTAGGCGGGCCTGCAGCCTGCTGCGGTAGAGCTGCGGCAGCTCCTGGAGCAGATGCTCCAACACCTGCTTTTCTTGGTAGAGCTGCTCAATTTCTGCCTCGTAGCTGCGCAGTTGCCGCTGCTGCTTTTCTTGGCGCAACTCCAAAAGATCAATTTGGCTCTGCAGGAGGCGGTTGCGCTCTTGCAAAGCCTGGATCTCCTGCTCCCGCGCCGCCAGGGCTTGCGCCCACCAGGACTCCGGCCTGCTGCTGCCAAGCGTCTCACCGCCGCAAAGCGCTTCTTGCATTGCGTTTGCCTCCACTCACCCAAGCGCAAGGGATCTCCATCCGCTACTCTATCCAGCCTGCTGCGGCGAGGCCAAGGGTTTCTGCCCCGCTGCCGCCAGGGCTTGTTGCACTTGCGCTTCCAGCTCCGCCAGGGATCCGGAATTGTCCAGCACCACCTGGGCACGACGGGCCTTTTCCTCTAGGGGCCACTGGCTGGCCAGGCGAGCTTCAATTTCTGCTGGCGTCAGCAGGGGATCCCGCTGGGCCAGGCGCTGCCGCTGCTGCTCAGGGGTACAGGTTACCACCCAGATCTCGCTGACCCAGTTTTCCATGTGGGCCTCAAACAGCAGCGGGATCATCAGGCAAACGGTGGGAGAGCCGTCCTTTTGAGGATTTGCAGGCGGCGCAGAAGCTCCGTGGGACTCGAGAAACTCCCGCAGCCGCGCTTTGACAAAGGGGTGGATCTGGGCCTCCAACCAGGCCCGCTCGGAAGCATCGGCGAACACCATTTGCCCCAACCGCCGGCGATCCAGCTCTCCAGAGGGATCTAGAATGGCCGGGCCGTAGCGCTGCAGCACCCGCTTGCGGATGGGAGATCCCACCGCAAGGGCCTGGCGGGCCATCTGGTCTGCATCGGCCACTGGGATCCCGTGCCGTTCCAAAATGCGGGCCACCGTGGATTTGCCAGTGGCTATGCCGCCCGTCAGGCCGATGATTCTCATGGTGGTTGAAGATCCCCCTCAAGGTGCAGCCATTTGGGCAGAGGGTGGGGAAAGGCAAGGTTCTGGCAAGAGGCTGTACTCAAAGCCTTCCACCAAGGCCCGGCAGGAGGCTTCGATGATGTTGGTGGAAACTCCCACCGTGGTCCAGCGGCGGTGGCCATCGCTAAACTCCACCAGCACCCGCGTTTTGGCTGAAGTGCCGGCCTGGCCATCCAGAATCCGCACCTTGTAGTCGGTCAGGTGAATGACCTCTAGTTGCGGGTAAAACTCCAGCAAGGCCTTGCGCAGCGCCCCATCCAAAGCGGCCACTGGCCCATTCCCTTCCGCTGCCGTCACCCGCGTCTGCCCCCGCACGGCAATCTTCACCGCTGCTAAGGACTGCACCTCCGCTGCCTCACCACTGGGATCCCAGTTCCTGCTGCTCCAGTCAGAGCGGGTGGTGGCGCTGACATGGAAGCTGAGCACCTCAAAGGGCTGGGAGCGCTGCCCCAACAGGCCGCGCACCAGTAGCTCAAAGCTGGCCTCGGCCGCCTCAAACTGGTAGCCCTGCAGCTCCAGGGTTTTCAGCCGCTCTAGGATCAAGCGCGCCTGCGGATCCGACTTGTCCAGCCGGATCCCGAAGCCGGCCACCTTGCTGAGGATATTGCTGAGCCCCGCCTGTTCCGAAACCACGATGCGCCGGCAGTTGCCCACCTGCTCCGGGGCAATGTGCTCGTAGGTGAGGGGGTTTTTCTGGACAGCGCTAACGTGGATCCCGCCCTTGTGGGCAAAGGCCGACCGGCCCACAAAGGGGGCATGGTCATCGGGGGCCAGGTTGACCACCTCGCTAATGGCCCGGGAGATTTCTGTTAGGAGTTGCAGCTTGCCCTCAGGGAGACAGCGGTAGCCCAGCTTCAGTTGCAGGTTGGGGATGACGCTGCACAGGTCGGCATTGCCACAGCGCTCCCCATAGCCATTGATGGTGCCCTGCACCATGCGCGCTCCCGCCTGGACCGCCGCCAGGGCATTGGCCACAGCAGTGCCGGAGTCGTTGTGGGTGTGGATCCCGATGGGCAAATGCCCCAAGTGATGGGATTCTGCCAAAACGGCTGCAGTGATGGCGGCAATCTCGTGGGGCAGGGAGCCGCCGTTGGTATCGCAGAGAACCAGCCACTCCGCCCCTGCCTCGGCAGCCGCTGCCAGGGTTTGCAGGGCGTAGTCGGGGTTGTGGCGGTAGGCGTCAAACCAGTGCTCAGCATCGTAGATCACTCGGCGCCCCTGGGAGCACAAATAGGTGATGGTGTCGCGGATCATGGCCAGGTTTTCAGCCAAGGTGGTGCCCAGCCCTTCAGTAACATGCAGATCCCAGGACTTGCCGAACACCGTCACGTAGCGGGTGCCCGCTGCCAAGATGGCTTGCAGCAGGGGATCCTCAGCCGCCCGCCGCCCTGGTTTGCGGGTGGAGCAAAAGGCCACCAGCTCCGCCTGCTCCAGCGGCTCTTCCCGCATCTGCCAGAAAAACTGCACATCCTTGGGATTGGCCCCCGGCCAGCCGCCTTCGATGAAAGGGATCCCCAGGCGATCCAGCAGCTTGGCAATTTGCACCTTATCTTGCACCGACAGGGACAACCCCTCCCGCTGCGCCCCATCCCGCAGCGTCGTGTCGTAGAGGGTGATGGCAACTGGAGAATTGGCCTCAGTCTTCATACCGCATCAGCTTTTTGTAAAAGGCGGTGGTGAAATTGGGCGGCTGGCCCCGCTGCATTGCCGCTACCACATCGATGAGGTAGTCCACAAACTCATAGTTGGCTAGGGAGAGCTGATAGGTCAGATCTGGGTCTTGGTCGAAGATAACCTGCACCACCGTTAGGTCGGAGGGCAGAGGCAACACGGGCCAACTGGCCAAGAAAGGGACGGGCTTGTCTCCTTCAATGGGCCGCTGTCCCTCTAGGCTGCCCTTCTTGTAAAGGCCCACGGCTAGAGCCAGGTACTGCCGGCGGGCAAGGGCGTAGTAGGGCTGATAGAGGGCCACCTCTGGCGGGCTGGCCGGTTCAACCTGAAAAGTCATGGCAGGTCAGAAGGAGAGGCAGGGATCTCCCTGCCATCCAGCCTACCGCGTCGGTGGCCCACTGGCCTAGAGAGGGGCCTTGAAAGCCTTGGATAGTCAGGAAGCTCCAGGAAACAATAGACTAAGGAAACACCCCCTGCTTTCTGCTCTGGCCCAAACCTTACTGCCTGCCTAGCCTCATGCACGCACCTGTTGGCCCTGCCACCCTAGATCCCGCTTTGCGGCACAAGTTTCGGCAGCTTGTCCAAATCTTCGCCGACATGAAGCGGGTTGTAGTGGCCTACTCGGGAGGGATCGATAGCAGCCTGGTGGCCAAACTGGCCTGGGATCAGTTGGGGGAGCAGGCTCTGGCTGTCACCGCCGCTTCCCCGGCGCTTTTGCCCGAAGACCTGGAGGAGGCCAGCCGGCAAGCCCAATACATCGGCATTCGCCATCAGATCGTCAAGACGCAGGAGTTGCAGGATCCCCGCTATGCTGCCAACCCCCCGAACCGCTGCTACTTCTGCAAAAGTTACCTGTACACCACGCTGCTCCAGCTGGCTAAAACCCAGGGGTACGACTACGTGGCCGATGGCCTCAATGCCGACGATTTGGCGGACTACCGGCCAGGGGTGCAAGCCGCCCGGGAGCGTGGCGTGCGCTCCCCTTTGGCAGAGGTGGGGATGAGCAAACTGGAGGTGCGGCAGTTGTCTCGCCACTTGGGTCTGCCCTGGTGGGATAAGCCGGCCCAACCCTGCCTCAGTTCCCGCTTTCCCTATGGCGAGGTCATCACTGCCGAGAAACTGCGGCGGGTGGGATTGGCTGAGCGCTATCTGCGCAGCTTGGGCTGGCCTCAGGTGCGAGTGCGCTCGGAAAAAGATACTGCCCGCATTGAACTCCCCCCCCACCAGATCCGAGAGTTTGTGCAAAAAACCGATCTAGAAGCGCTGGTCAGGGCTCTGCAATCGTTTGGCTACCTCTACGTCAGTCTCGATTTGGAGGGCTACCGCAGTGGCAAGCTCAACCGCGCCCTCAACCCTCCCCAGCCTGGGAGTTTGAGCTGAAGCATGAAGGGGTTTTGGTGGCTCTGGCTTTGCTTGGGGGTGTTTGGTCTGGCCACGGCTGCTCCTGCGTCAGCCCAGAAAGGCCAAGTGGCAGCCGCCCAGCCTGTGGAGACAAGTACCCTCGCAGCCCTTGCGGATCGCACATTGCGGCTACGCGCCAACCGGCAAACCTTTGATCAGCGGGCCCAGGTTTTCTTGGCCGAAGGAAACGTTGAGATGCGGCTGGGCCGCTCTGTACTGCGGGCAGACCGCCTGCGCCTTGAGCTGCAGCAGCGGCGGGCGGTGGCCGAGGGCAATGTCTCAGTGGAGCTGGAGCAGCAGCGCCTCCAGGGATCCCGCCTGGAATACGACTTTGAGCAAGAGCGAGGAGTTCTAGAAGAAGCCTTTGGCCAGGTGGATCTTGGCCAGCTGCCGGCTGCCGGACTCTCCCCCCAGCGTCTGGTGCGCTTCCGGGCTGCTCGCATCCGCTTTGATGCCAACAGCTGGGAAGGGGAGCGGGTGCAGTTGACCAACGATCCCCTGGAGCCGCCGGAGCTGGAGATCCGCAGCCCACGGGTGACTTCCACCTTGCAGGCCGATGGCTCCAGCCTGTTGCTTGCTGAGGTGGGGCAGGTGGTTTTCGACCAGGTCTTTTTTTTGCCCCTGCCCCTGCGGCTGCGTTTTGACTCCTTGAAGCGCCAACCGCCCCTTAGCCTTTTCTACGATGACTTCGACCGAAAAGAGCTGCGGCGCGGTCTAATCCTGCAAGCCAACATTGAGCTGCTGCAGGATCCCCATCTCAGTTTGGTGTTCTCCCCGCAACTGTATCCCCAGCGCCTCTGGGGGAGCCTCCAAGGGATCCGCGACGGAGTTGGGCTGCGAGCGGAGTTGCGCTGGCAGCAGCCCCCTGCCCAAACCTCCCTGTTTGCCGAGCTGCGGGGGGTTGTCTTTGAGGAGTTTGCCCAGCGCCTGCGAGCCCAGCTCGAACATCGCGTTACCACCGGCAACGGCGGCCAGGTGACCTACACCTACGCCTACCGGGAGCGCTTCTTTAGCGGGCGCCTGGGGTTCCAGATCGTGGAGAATCGCTTTGGCGCTAGCTACAGTTCGCCCACCCTTCGCCTTGGCAACAGCGGCTTGGATTTCCGCTACCGCCTAGCTGCCGATTACCTCGACGCCCTCGGACAGCTCGGCACCATCGACCCTGATCCCCAGCGGGCTTTGGCCAATACCAAGGAGCGCATCCAGCTTGCCCGTCTGCAGCTGGGGGCAACCCTAACTCGTTCTTTTCCCCTCTGGCGGCCCCCCAAGAGTGCAGCCGAGCCGCCGCCCCGCTTTTCCGCTTTGCCCGTGGAACAGGGGATCTGGCTCAACACTGGCCTCAGCAGCAGCCAGTCCTTCTACTCCAATGGCCGCACCCAAAGCTACACCGCCGGCAGCATTGGCCTGGAGGCGGTGATTGGGGCTTTTGTAGCAGATGCCTTTGACTACACCAACTTGAGGGTAACCTACTCCAATGGCTTTCTGGCCGGGGCCTCGCCGTTTTTGTTTGACCGCATCACCACCCGGGAGCAGCTGGTCTTGGGCTTTCTGCAGCAGCTGTATGGCCCGCTGCGAGTGGGGGCAGAGACGGCCCTGGATCTGCAGTCAGGCCAGCAAGTGGATATTACCTACCGCCTCAGCTATGACCGCCGCACCTATGGCCTTAGCTTGCAATACAATCCGCTGCGGCAGTCAGGAGCGCTAGAGCTACGGGTGGAAGGCCTGAACTGGGATCCCAGCGGCGACCCTCTCGAGCCTCGAGGAGCTTTGCTCCCAGAGTCCTGAGCAAGGAAAAAAATGTAATTCTGGCTACTGCTATCTGGAGATTTTCTATAGCAACTGCGCCCCTCCGGGAAGGGATCCCTGGCTCAATCCAGCCTGTTCCCAAAAGGCATTTTAGAAATCGGAACCGTAAGAACAGAGGTCTTTTGGGACTTAGTTTTTGTTAATTGGGATCGCCGTATCGCAGGCTACTGCAATGATCCCCAGACGGTGCTAGCTTAGATGACAAGCTGAGCAAGGCAGGCTGGTGAGCTATTATGCAAACTCTCGATGCCATCCCCGCGAAAAAACAAGCAGAGCGAATAACCTGTAGCTATATCAATGCAACCAGCTCAATTCAGGTGGCTCGCATTACCAACATTGAAAACTGGTACTTTGAGCGGGTAGTTTTTCCTGGGCAGCGGCTGCTGTTTGAGGCGCTGCCAGGAGCCAAGCTGGAGATCCACACAGGCATGATGGCCAGCTCCATCCTGACAGACATCATCCCCTGCGAAAAGCTGCGTGTGAGAGAAACGGAGCCGGTGACGGTGGTTGGTTAAGCCTCCAGGCCACAGAGTAGAACTTAGGTCTTGTGGCTTTGCCGCCTCTCCTCTTTCCTGGCCGGGCGAGGGGAGGGCTTGGGTGGCAGGGGGATCTCGAGAAAACGGGCGCTCAGCCTCAGGGGGCTGGTCTCGCGCTGGGGCGGCGGCCACGGGATCCCGAGCCAGCGAGCCGTGAGCTCTAGCAGGCTGGGGGGCGGCGCTGGCGTAGAAGGGGGCGGTGGTGGTGGGGTAGGGTAAAGATCCAGGCGTGGCGGACGGGGGGTGCTGACCCGGAAAGCATCGGGGGGAGGTTGGGTTAGCGGCACATTGGGATCCCCGCATCCCAGCAGGCCCAGTCCGCTAGCTAGCAGGACGATGAGGGTTCTCTTCACCAAGGGCTTGAGCATAGCCAAACTAGCGGAAGGCCAGGGCACTGATCCGAGTTTGCAGATCTGCTTCCAGCGCCGAGAGTTGGCGGGCTATTGCGGCGTAGCGGTTAGCGGTCAAGTTTTTGGCAATAAATTGCTCGAGTAACTGCTGATCCCGGGAAACCACTTGACGAAAATACTGCTCCACGGAGGCCCCTGGGTTTTCCATCAAGGCTCTGCACATCTGCAAGGCCGTGATCAACTGAGCTCGTACCTGCAAAAGCAGCGACTGGATGTACTGCTTTTCTGCCTCGCTGAGTTGGCGAAAGTCTTGCCAATAACGGCCCTCCTCCAAAGACTGTTGCAGCTCCTGAACCCAGTGGTTGTATTCCTTAACCTTGCAGGCTAGGTCACTGGCAAACTCCATGATCTTGGCAGGGCTATTTAGGAGATGGGCCTCTTTCCAGCGCTGACGAATGCGCTGCAGGTTTTGCCGCAACTCCAGGAGAGCCCAGAGCAACCCCAGGAAAACTACTCCCAGCAACAAGACTGCCACTGCATAGAGCAGCCAATAGCCGGGATCGCGGGCTCCCAAGAGGATCACCAGAGCAATCACCAACAGGCAGAGGGCCAGCATGACCCAGAAACGCAGTTGTTGCTGTTGCAGACGCAAGTACTCCGCCCTCAAGCCAAAGGCCTCACAGCAAGCCTCTAGATCCGCCGCCAGGATCTGGTGAAACTCCTCTGCAGAGATCGGCTCAGCAGTGATCATTGAAGACCCTCCTGACCGAGGTGAGTGGACTCCAGTTCAGCTCCTCAGGATTGGTCTTGCCAATTGCGCGCCGCTTCCGTACTCTCTGGCAGTGGCTCCAGCACCTCGTTGGCTGGAACCACCATCAACCCATAGCCCCCCTCACGGCAAAAATCAACGATCTCCCGCGTGTCAAAGCGCTCGGTCACAGGTTTGGGCAACCCCTGCTGGGCCAACCTCTGGGCGTACTTTTTCGCCCCAAAGATGCTCTCAAAGGCAATGACAATGTCCTTGCCGCCAATTTGGCGGGTGCAGATCCCTTCCTGGCCATTGGCTCGGTACAGCAGCACAATCACCTGTGGGGGCAGGTCTTCTGCACTCGTCCAAGACGAGACCGTCTCGGTCTGGGATCCGCCGCCCAGCAGTACATCCCGAGCCTCATTTAGCCGTGCCAGTTGCGCCTCCAGCAGGGGCCTTTGGCGTTCGTCGTCCAGCTCAAGAAGAGCGCCAGTGAGAGCTTGGTATTCCCGGAACCATTTCCTCCGGATTTCCTGTTCGCTGGCATCTGGCGGCAGATTGAGCACTTGGAGGGCCTCAGTAGTGTCCATTGACTAGCTCTGCTCCCCTCGACTGTTCCCTATCATCGTCTAGACTAACCGCTCTGAGAAGCTGGGGAGAGGAACATGCTTGGCCCGCCCTGGCGCCGACAAAGCCCACCAAGACCGCCAGCCAAGGGTTTTCCAGCTAAAATCCACAGGAGCCCTGCCCTATAAGCGCCAGCTCCAAAATTGGAAGTTGCCATCCCTCTGCCCTCGGCTTGTAACCTGGCGCACTGACAGGTAGCAGCTGCCGCCAAGGCGGCCAAGCGGAATAACCCCACAGTCAAGCCATTGCTACCTCTGCTGCAAAGACTCCCCTCTGCCCGCTTGCAGACTCCCGCTGTCGGCCGGAAGCGCTTTGCAGGCTGCTTGGTAACCAGGCCCTACCCCCAAGTCCGCAACCCTAGTCAAGCGGCAAGGCGGAAAACGGCAGCAACGGCTGTCCAAGCGGGGGTGAGCCTTTGCATTGCCAAAGCTGTTGGGCGAAGAAACCTCTGGGGGAGGAGGAAGCATCTCCAGCCCCACAGTAAGCTTGAAGCGGTGGGCCTTCTCTCAACGGAGGCAGCTTCTCCACTCCCACGGCAAAGATTGGCCACAAATGCCTACCTATCCACCCGGATCCTGGTCGGGTCCCTTGCCTGCCCACCAATCAAGGGCCTCTTTTCGCAAAGTCCCCTGGAGAGTTGTAGCTAGTAGGATCACGAGGCAAACTGGAGATGACTGGCTCGCTCTGCCCCTAGTCCCTTGGAAAGCCGAGTGGAGTCATGTTCCTGCTTATACATAGCCACCTGTCTCTGCCCAAGCCGCTCTGAGGATCCCTGGGATGGCCATTTTGACCAATCCGCCCACTCCCACCCTATCGATCGATACCAAGCTGCGCGATCTAGACCTGGTGGACTTTCAGGTGAACGAGTCCACCCCCTGTGAGAACGTGGTGCGCCGCCTAGAAGATGATCCCAGCCTTTCGGGGGTAGTCGTGTTGGATGAGCAATCGCAGGTGAGGGGGATGTTGACCCGCCGCGCCATTTTGGAGTGGATGCTGAGCAAGCCCTATGGCCTAGAGGTGTTTTTGAAGCGGCCCATCAGCTCCTTGGTGGAGTTCCACGGACGGGGCTTTTTGCTGCTCCCCGGCGACTGCGATGTCCTCGCGGCGGCCAGCCAGGCCTTCCGGCGGCCCCAGGAGACCATCTACGACCCGGTGGTGGTACAAGTTGGTCCCCAGGACTACCGCCTTTTGGACGTGCCGGTGCTGTTGGTGGCCCAGTCTCAGGTACATCTGGCTACGCAGCAGAAGCTGCGGGAACAGCAGGAGGAGATGCAACGGATCCTGGCCGAGCTGGAGCAGGAAAAAAACCGCAGCCTTCAGTACGCCCGCGATCTGGAGCGGCAAAAAGCCGAGATTCTCCGCCAAAACCTGGCTTTGGATCAGGAACGTCGGCAAGCGCAACAGCGCTCCGAGGAGCTGGCCCGCCTCAACGCCCGCATCATCGAGATCAGCTCGGTGCTCTCGGAGAAGGGCAAATCCGCCTTTGCCGCCACCTTTGCCGGGGTAGAGGCCGTGCGCCGCCTATTTCAGGAAATTGCCGACAGCAACCAGGAGCTCTCCCGCGAGCTCAAAGAAATCAACACCATCGTTGACTTGATCGTAGAGGTGGCGGGCTATATTCGCCTGCTCTCCTTTAACGCGGCTGTGGAGGCCAACCGCAGGGGTGGGGGCGGCGGTTTTGGTGCCATTGCCCAGGAGATTCGCAAATTAGCGGGGCGCACCACCGAAGCCAGCAACCGCATTCGCAGCTTGGCAGAGCGCATCCAACGCCAGAGTCAATCCACCCTGCAATCAGCCCAGGCCAGCGCCGAGATGGTGCAATCCCTTTACCAGCAGGCCCAGTCGGCCCAGGCGGCTCTGGAGGAGTTGCAAGCCCTCTTGGAGCGGGCCCAGGTTTAGCCCTTTTTGGGAGTGGTCTGGCCCTCGCGGATCTCGTAGGTGTAAAACTGCCCTGCCACTGCCAGAGTTTGGAAGTGGTAGGTGGGCAAGGAGCTCCCCAGCGGGCCAAAGTTAAGCAACGACAAATCGGTGCTGTAGAGGCTGAAGAGGATGAAGTTTTGCCGGCGGGTCTGGCGCAGGAACAGCTCTGCCAACTCCGGTTGCAGCTCTTGGACAAGGGCGTGACATTCCTCAATGAGGGTGGGCAAAAAAGCCGGGAGCTGGGCGCAGTACTCCCGTGTAGCATAGGCAGCCAATTGTTCCCCTGCGTAGGCCCCGTACGCTTCCGGGGTGGGATTGGAGATGGCCAGAGCCAGTCCGGACAGCAAGCCTAGAACCTTCGCCATGGCAGCCTCCAAAACAAGATCCGGATCTTCCTCTGGGCTCGGATCCCTCCAGCCATTTCCCCAATCCAGATGCGCCCGTCAGCGGGCTAGGAAGTTAAGATGGGATCCCAGACCCGATGACTTCAGATAGCATCTACAAACCCATGGAACTGGCCGATCTAAGACGCAGCCTAGAATCGCTCACCGCGCGCCTGAGCAGTGCTCAGGACTATCTTTGACCTGCCCCGCCTAGAGCAACAGATCGCCATTTTGGAGCAAGAGGCGGCGCAGCCGCAGTTTTGGAATGATACCGAGGCGGCCCGCCGCCATCTGCGGCAGCTCAACAGGCTCAAGGCCTCCTGGGATCAAGTTCACCGCTGGAAGGATTGCCTGGAAGATGCCGCCAGCGCCCTGGAGCTGCTGCAAGAGGATCCCGACCCGGAGCTGTTGGCGGAAGTGTCCGGATCCCTGGCGGCGGTGGAGCGGGAGCTCAGCCAATGGGAGCTGCAGCAACTGCTTTCCGGCCCCTACGACAAAAACGGGGCCATCCTCACCATCACCGCCGGCGCTGGAGGAACCGATGCCCAGGATTGGGCGGCAATGCTTCTAAGGATGTATACCCGCTGGGCGGAGAACCAGGGCTACAAGGTTACCCTTTCGGAGTACTCAGAAGGGGCAGAGGCTGGCATCAAGTCAGCCACTTTGCTGATTGAGGGGCCCTATGCCTACGGGTATCTTTCCGCTGAGAAGGGCAACCATCGCATGGAACGCATTAGCCCTTTCAACGCCAATGGCAAGCGCCAGACCAGCTTCGCTGGCGTGGAGGTCATGCCCATCCTGGAGGAAGAGAACGAGTTTGAGCTGCGGATGGAGGATCTGGAGTTCGAGACCTGCCGTTCGGGCGGGGCAGGGGGCCAGAACGTGAACAAGGTGGAAACGGCAGTGCGGGTTATCCACAAGCCCACTGGTATTGCCGTGCGCTGCAGCGAAGAGCGCTCCCAACTGCAAAACAAGGAGCGGGCCATCCAGATCCTGAAGGCGAAGCTAATTGAATTGGAAGAGGAGAAGCGCCGGCAAAAGCTAGCCGAGATCCGCGGCGAGATAGTGACCCAGGGTTTTGGGGGCCGGATTCGCACCTACACTTTTGATCCCTACAAATTAATCAAAGACCACCGGACTAACGCCGAAACCTACAATGTCGAGGCGTTTATGAATGGCGAGCCGGAGGAGCTGATGCGCTTTATCCAGGCCTACTTGCGGCAAGAGCATGCTAAACAGCAGCTTGCTGCCGTCTAGGACTGGCTGTAGCGCTCCCACACTGCCTGCATTAGAGCGGCCCGCTCCTGGGCGGAGAGCTTGACCAGGGCAAGGGGATCCCCTTCCTGGAAAAGCTCCCCCACTCCCCATCCTACGGCCCTAGGGTAGGCGCTTTTGGCTTGCAGGGATCCCGCCCAGGCTAGCCCATGCCAAGCGCCGATGGGGGTTTCCAGGGCCGAGGAGAACACCAAATCCAGCCCCGGGTGTTGGCTGAGGTAGTCCCTGAGGGCAAGACCCGACCCAATTAAAGAGGGTTTGACCACCAGAATCCCTTGCCAGCCGGAGCGGTGGACAGCTTGCAACTGCTCTAGGCTGGCCACCGACTCATCTAGGGCAATGGGGGTTTGAAACTCGCGGCTCAGTTGGATTAAGTCAGCGTACTGCTCTGGCGGCAAAGGCTGCTCGAAAAACTCAATCTTGCCCGGGTACTCCCGATTGAGCCGGTCGCAGGCAGCCAGCCACTGCCGCGCCTCTGCTAGGGTCAAGCCGCCATTGGCATCCAGACGCAGCCGGGCTCCCGCCGGCAACTGCTCCAGCCAGCTTTCCAGCTTTTTCCACTCCGTTGCGAAGGGATCCACTCCTACCTTGCCCTTGTAGACTGGGTAGGAACCTGGGGGGGGAGCCTTCCCCAAAAACCCACAAAAGGAAAGGCCGGAGAGATCCCTAGTCAGCCAGCCAGGATCCCGACAGGCCAACCAGGCGCATTCCAGCCCAAAGCGAGTGGCGGCCAGCGTTGCCGGGATCTCCTTAATCTGCGCCTCTGAGAGCTTGGCCGGCAACTGGCGACAGAAGGCCAGAGCCTGCTCAAAGGTCTCACTGCCAAACCAAGGAATAGGGGCTATCTCCCCGTAGCCCTGCTGACCTGTCTCCAGATCCGTCAGGCGGACGAGGATTCCTTTGCGCACTGACCACCAGCCATAACGGGTGCGCAAGGGCTGCTGGAAAGGTCGCCAATAGCAGCAAACTTCAAGGCGGGCCAGCAAGCGATCCTCCCCCAAAGGTAACCGAGAGCCAGCTTACGGGTAGCAGAGCTGGGGTAGTTCACCGCCAGGCCTTTAAGCTAAAGCGAAGGTTTCTCCAGGTACCACCCATGAAGGAGCGCACTCCAGAGAGGCGAAGACGCTTGGAGGAGGTTCTAAGGCGCAGGCAGCCGGACCTCACGGTGCTTTTAGAAAACGTCCACAAACCCCATAATCTTTCTGCCATCCTGCGCACCTGCGATGCTGTAGGGGTGCTAGGGGTCCACGCCGTGAACCCCACGGAGGGGGTGCCCACTTTCAACGAGACCAGCAGCGGCAGCCACAAGTGGGTCTATTTAAAGATTCACCCCTCCACGGAGGAGGCCTTCCAGCACCTTCGAGAAAAAGGCTTCCAAATCTACGCCACTGCCTTAAAGGAGGGGGCCCGCAACTACCGCGAGGTGGACTACACCAACCCCACCGCCATCGTCTTTGGAGCCGAGAAGTGGGGGGTTTCCGAGCGGGCCTTGGCCCTAGCTGATGCGCTTATCCATATCCCCATGCTGGGCATGGTGCAGAGCCTAAACGTCTCGGTGGCAGCAGCAGTGATTCTCTTTGAGGCTCAAAGACAAAGGCTCCAAGCAGGGCTTTACGATACACCGCGCCTGGATCCCGAACTGTACCAGCAGATTTTGGAGGACTGGCTTATGAAGTAGTTTTCTAGAGCGAAACCCAAGCAGGGCAAGGAAGGCCAGAGCCATCTGCAGCAGGTCAGGCGAGAGAGGCGCTGACCAAGGGTGTGGCTACCGCTTTGGCGGGCAAACACGGTCAGGATGGGGAGGTTGGTGGTTTAATGTTGTTTAATGTTAAAGACTCGCCCCATTTTCCAGCAACAGTTGCCCCCTATGCCTGAGACCTTCCTCTACAACGCTTTGCGTGCCGCCCTTGACGAAGAAATGGCCCGGGATCCCAACGTCTTTGTTTTGGGAGAGGATGTGGGCCACTATGGCGGCTCCTACAAAGTCACCAAAGACCTATACCGCAAGTACGGGGAGATGCGCCTGCTGGACACCCCCATTTGTGAAAACAGCTTCACCGGCCTAGCCATTGGAGCGGCAATGACCGGCTTGCGCCCCGTGGTGGAAGGGATGAACATGGGCTTTCTGCTGCTGGCTTTTAACCAAATTGCCAACAATGCCGGCATGCTGCGCTACACTTCCGGCGGTAACTTCAAGATTCCAATTGTCATCCGCGGGCCGGGCGGCGTGGGCCGGCAGTTGGGGGCTGAGCACTCGCAGCGGCTGGAGGCCTACTTTCAGGCGGTGCCGGGGCTAAAGATCGTTGCCTGTTCCACTCCCTACAACGCCAAGGGTCTGCTCAAGTCGGCCATCCGCGACGACAATCCCGTTCTCTTTTTTGAGCATGTTCTTCTCTACAACGTGAAGGGGGAGGTGCCAGAGGAGGAGTACCTTTTGCCCCTGGATAAAGCAGAAGTTGTCCGTCCTGGATCCGACGTTACCCTCCTTACCTACTCGCGCATGCGCTACCACGTGCTCAAAGCCGTGGAGACCTTGGTGGAGCAGGAGATCGATCCTGAGGTGATTGATTTGATCTCCCTCAAGCCGTTGGATATGGAGACCATTGCAGCTTCGGTGCGCAAAACGCACCGAGTGGTCATTGTGGAGGAAGATGTGAAAACTGGTGGCATCGGAGCAGAGGTAACTGCTCGCATTATGGAAGAACTCTTTGACGAGTTGGATGCGCCGGTGGTGCGCCTGGCTTCCCAAGACATTCCCACTCCCTACAACGGCACTTTGGAAGCAGCCACCATTGTGCAGCCAGAAGACATTGTGGCAGCCGTGGAGCGGCTGCTCTACGCTTAAAACCCTGGCCAAATAGCGCCTTGCTAAGATTTCCATGGCAGGGATCCCGGTCTATGCAAGGCGTACTACTGATCCTCTACATGCTGTTTATCAGCGGCCTGATTGCCGTAGTTGGGGATCGGGTAGGGCATCGCATTGGCAAAAAGCGCCTCACCTGGTTTAACCTGCGCCCTCGCCACACGGCCGTCTTGGTAGCTGTGATGACGGGGGTAAGCATCTCAGCCCTAACCTTGGGCACGCTGCTGCTTCTCAACCGCTCCCTTTCCGAAGCCCTTTTTAGCTATACCAACCAAATTGCTCGGGCTAGGCAGGAGCTGCAGGCCCTCAATCGCCAAAAAGCTTGGCTGGAGACCGAGAATGCTGCCCTTAGAGCCGAGCGGGATCGCCTCAGGCTAGATCTTGAGCAATTTCGCAGCCAGCAGTCGGCAGCCCAAACCCGCCTGAGTGCAGTTCGGGAGCAACTGGCTGCAGCGCTGCAAGCGCGCCAAGAGGCCGAGGCCAAGTTGGCGGCAGCCCAAGAGCAACTGGCCCAGGCGCAGCCCAGGCTGGAGCGGGCCCAGGCAGAGCTGGCGGCAGTCAAGAAAGAGGTGGAACTGGCGCGGCAAACCATCGCCACCCTGGAGTCGCAAAAGCGGACTTTGCAACTGGATCGGGATCAACTGGAGCGCTCCCTGGAGGCGGCCCAGGCAGCCCTAAACCAACTGGAGACCCAGAAAAACCAGCTTGAGCGCGAAATTGCCCAGCTCAACCAGTTGGCAGTGCGACTGCGGCGGGGGGAGCTAGCCATCTTGGCTGGCGAAGTCTTAGCTACAGGGGTAGTCCAGACTCCTGTAGGGGCAAAGCCAGAGGCCATCCGGCAGCAGTTTGAGCAACTGTTGGCCCAGGCGGAACAGCGGGCCCTGGCCCTGGGATCCCAGCCGGTGCCCCCTCTGGAAAACACCATCCTCCTCCGCCGCGAGGATGCAGAGCGAGCTTTGGAAAAGCTGCAAGAACCCGGCAGCTGGGCAGTGCGCATCCTCTCTCTTACCAACCGGCTCAAGGGTGAGCCTGTGCCCGTGCTGGTGCAGATTTACCCCAACCAGCGCCTTTTTGCCAAGGGATCCGTGCTGGCCCAAGGAGTGATCCAGCCGGGCTTGAGCGAAAATGAAATCCAGCAGCGGCTGCTGGAGCTGCTAAACGAGGCCAACCAGCGCTCCCAAGAAAAAGGTCTCCTTGCTGATCCCATCACCGGCACCGTTGGGGAGTTCTCCCAGGTCAGGTTCTTGGAGGTGGTGCAGCAGCTGCGCCAAAGCACCACCCCTTTGGATGTAAAGCTAGTGGCCGACGCCGACATCTACACGGCAGGACCGCTGCGGGTGAGTTTTCTCATGGCGCAGGCCTCCAGCCAACACGGCCCCGCTCCAGCTCAGCTAAGAGGGCGCAGGGAGGGATAGGGGATCAAGGCTATGGAGCGGGTGCTAGTGGGTTTTGACCCAGGGCGGGACAAATGCGGCCTTGCGGTTGTGCAAACCCAGCCAGCCTGGCAAGTTTTGCATCGGGAGGTGGTTCCTGCGGGGGAGGCCTTGCCCAGGTTGGGGGCTCTTTGGCAGCAGTTTGGAGCCGAGCGGCTGATCCTCGGCAATCAGACAACGGCGCGGCAGTGGAAGGCTCAACTGGAGTCGCTCCTCCTACCGCAGCAGATCGTGGTTGTGGACGAACGCCACAGCTCAGAAGAAGCCCGGCGGCGCTACTGGGAGGTTTACCAGCCGCGGGGGTGGCAGCGCCTGCTGCCCAAGGGGCTGCGGGTGCCGGACAAGGCCTACGATGATCTAGTGGCCTTGATTCTGGTGGAGCGGTACTGGCGTGGGCAAGCAGCAGCTAAGCCGGCGTGAATTCCTCTACCTGGCTGCTCTGGCAGTGGCCGGCTGTGGCGGGCCTGGCGTCCCTTTGCCCCTCATCCTCGCCCTCAAGCAGGGGATCCCTCTCAGCTTAGTCAACGAATTCCACCGCCGCACCCAGGCCCGCTTTCGCTTGCAGCTGGTGGATGAGCGAAGCCAGTTGTTGGCTTACCTGCGCCAAAGCCTCCAGGCATCCCAGCCGTCCTGGTGGCGGCTCGGCCAACGACTGCCAGTACCAGCTCTTAGCCTGCTGGGGGCCGACGCTTTGGATTGGGCTCTGGCTGCCGGCTGGCTGGATCCCTTGCCGCCCAGCCTCTTGGGGGAGCGCTGGCAGCAGTTGGATCCCCGTTGGCAGGCGGCAGCCCTGCGGGAGGGGCAGGTCTGGGGTGTGCCCTGGCGCTGGGGGGTGACGGCCATCGCCTACCGCCGCGACCGCGTTAGCAAGCCCATTGAGGATTGGGCTGACCTATGGCGGCCTGACTTAGCTGGCAAGATTACGCTGCCGGATCACCCGCGGGAGGTGATTGGGCTGACCCTGAAAAAGATGGGCCGCTCCTACAACGATCCCCTTGACCCGGAAGAGGCGGAGCTGCGACGGGAGCTGGGCTCCTTGCACCGCCAAGTTTTGGCCTATACCTCCGCTGACTACTTGCCCATGTTGCGCCTGGCCGATAGCTGGGTAGCGGTGGGCTGGTCGCAAGATCTCTACGCTACCCAGGCCAGCTACCCCGAGTTGGAGGTGGTGATCCCGGCTTCGGGATCCGCCGTCTGGTGGGATGTCTGGGTGCGGCCCCGCGCTGCCGAGCCCCTCCTCCTGCCCCTAGAGAAGCAGAGGGAGCTGGAATCCCTGCGGGCCAAGTGGATTGACTTTGTCCTCAATCCCGAGTTCGCCCCTCGCCTTGTCAATTTGAGCGGGATCCCTTCGGTTTTGCCCCTGGATTGGGATCAACTTTCCTGGCGGCTGCGCCGCCGGCCTGACTTTCACCCCTCCACCTGGGAACAGGCCGAGATCTGGCGGCCCCTAAGCTTAGCTGAAGCCGAGTCCTACCTCCGCCTTTGGGATCAGATGCGGCGCGGTCTCCTGTAGGAATTGGGAGAGCTTCCCCGAGGGAGGAAGGAGTCTACTTGCCCTTTTTGCTCTTTTTGTCCGACTTGGGCTTGGCCTGGTCTGGCTGTTTCAGCTGCAAGCTGGCAGATTCAGCTTCCAGATCCAACCTCTCCTCGGCAGTAGAGGCCGGCTCTGGCGCGGTTTTGGCTTCAGCTGCCCTAGAAGAGGGCGCTGCCGTTTCTCCAGAGGCCTCCAGGAGCCCAGAGCCCTTTGCTGTCTCCAGCTCGGCCTCTGCCACCGACCCAGATCCAGCCCTGAGGGGGAGAGCGGGTGCCTCGGTGGGATGGCCCTCGCTATCGACCCAGTTAACTGTGGTGTGCGACTTCAACCAGGCCATCACCTTGCGGGTGAGCAGATTTTCGTAGACGACTTGGCGTACCCCCTCCCGATCCAACTTTTGGCCCTGCTGGGCATAGGCCTTCATTACCTCTTCTACTTCTACTTCCAATTCGGTGGGGCCGACGGCAATTTGCTCTTGCCGAGCAATAGCGCTGAGGGCAAGGGCACGTCGCAGTCGGTCGATGGCCGCGGGCCGGTGGCGTTCCCTCAGTTGGTTGAGAGTTTCAGGCGGCAGTTGGGCCAGGAACTTGCGCATTTCTCCCGGTCTAGCCCCTGCCTGCTGCTGCAGGGACTGCAGGTCTTGGGCTAGCAGTTGCGTGGTTTCTTGCTCAACAAGGCTCTCGGGCAGATCCACCTCGGTAGCTGCCAAAATGGCCTTGAGGATGGCCGCCTCGAGGTTTTCTTCAGATTGTCTTAGGGCATCTTGCTCAAGGCGCTTTTGCAGGTGTTCCCGCAGCTCGGCTACTGTCTGGAAATTGCTGACCTCCTGTACAAAAGCATCGTCTAACTCTGGCAGCTCTTTGGTTTTAATCTCCTTGAGGCAGACAGTAAAGGTAACCGTTTTCCCAGCCAGCTCTGCTCTAAAGTAATCCTCGGGCAGGGTGGCAGTGATCTCCTTGGTCTCGTCGAGCTGCATGCCAACAACGCCTGCCACAAAACCAGGAATGAAGTTTTCCTCCTGCAGCTCCAGCTGCAAGTCTTGGGCGGCAATTTCCTTGAGGGGATTGCCCTCAGCGTCACGGGCTTGGAAATCAATCACCACCACATCTCCCAACTGGGCAGGCCGATCCTCCACAGGCAAGAGAGTAGCCCGTTGATCCCGCAACTGGTCGATAAGCTGGTCAACTTCCTCAGGCTTGATGTCAACCCGGGTTGCCGTGACGGTTAGCCCTTTGTACTGCCCAAGACGAACCTCAGGGTACACTTCCACATACCCCGAGAAGCTGAAGTCGGCTTCTGGGTTGAAGCGATCCAGAAGTTGCTTCACCTCTTCATCCAGCTCAAACTGGCCGATGGGGTTGACTTGAGCCTCCTGGAGGGCCTCCTGGATAGCTTCGTGGATGAGGTTATCGATAGCACTGGCAATAATCCGCTCGCGGCCCACCTGGCGCACTACCAGGTTGCGCGGAGCCTTGCCCTTGCGAAACCCTGGAATTTGAATGTTCCGCTCCAGCTGGCGCAGAGTTTTTTCGTAGGAGCGCTTAACCCGGTCAGCTTCCACCACAATCTTGAAGCCAACCCGGCTACCAGGGCGTTTTTCTTGGGTAACCTGCATAGGTGCTAGTGGGAAAGGCAAGCAGGAGCTTAATTGTACCGCATGGGCGGCCTAGGCAGGGGATCCCTCGGTGGTAACTTCCTTAACGTCCTGCAGGTCTTCCTGGGGCTCAGCCCGCTTACTGGGGGGCAGTTGCTTAACTTTGGCTTCCAGCTCCACCACCATTTCCTTGAGCTCGCTAATGGTGACTTCCTTCTCTTGCAGTTGCCGATTTTTCTCGCGGGCTTCGAGGCTAAATTGCAGCCGCATCCAAAGGCTATAGACCCAGGCCAAAGCAGCCCCGATCCCGGCAGAAGCCAAAAGCTCAATCACCAACGGGCTCTCGATGCTAACGCCGGGGGCAAAGGTAATCACCACCGGGCTAGCGTTTTGCATGGCAAAGAAGGCAACACCCAGGAGGGCCAAGAAGAAGACGATGTAGTTAAACAGACGCATCCTTTTCTCCTCGGGAGGTATCCACAACGGCTTGCCAGCATCAGAATACCCGTAAAGGGGGGTGCCAGAGGTGACCTACTTCAAAAGAACCAACCGTAGCTGTGTAAGCCTTTGCCCAAAAAGTTCACTCCTAGGTAACACACCCAAACCACCCCAAAGCCCAAGCTGGCCAGGAGGGCGGGACGCTTGCCCTGCCAGCCCTTGCTGATGCGGGCGTGCAAGTAGGCAGCAAAAACCAACCAGGTAATCAAGGCCCAGGTTTCTTTGGGATCCCAGCTCCAGTAGGTGCCCCAGGCCTCGTTGGCCCAAACAGCGCCGGCAATGATGCCAATGGTAAGTAGCGGAAACCCCAATCCAATGAAGCGGTAGCTAGTGTTGTCCAAGATCTCAGCCAGACTCAATTGTTGGGGAGGGATCCCTTCGGGGGTCGGCGAGGGAGGAAGTTTAGCGGCGGACAGAGAAGAGCGGCTCCCGGCAAGTTCCCAGCTGGAGGAAGAAACAGCGGCTTCCGTGAGCTCTGGCTGACTTGCAGGTCGGGGCGGTCGAAATTGTAGGCCGAGGGAGTTGCCCTTGAGCTGCACCTCCTGTCCACGCGTGAGGATGAGAAAAGCCATGGCCAACAGGGATCCCACCAAGAGGGCTGCGTAGGCCAGGAGCATGACGGTAACATGCATCATCAGCCAGTTGGACTGCAGAGCCGGCACTAGCGGCTGAGCTGCCTGCATATCCTCCGGCAGGGCCAAGGCGGCAAAGGCGACAATACCCGTTGCTAGTGGGGCAGTCATCACCCCCACCCAGCGGCGGCGGGTCCAATGGAGAGCCAGCAAGTGCAAGGCAGTGATCCCCCAGGCCAAGAAAAACAAAGACTCGTACAAATTGCTCAAAGGGAAGTAGCCGGCGTCGATCCAGCGAGCCGTTAGCAGAGCGGCTATTGTCAAGTTGGTCCCCACCATCCCTGCTAAGCCCAGTTCGGCCAAAAGTGGCACTTGGGGAAATGCCGCTCCACCCCAGTAAAAGAGCATGGCTCCCAAACAAATGGCAAAGGCGAGGTTGTTGAGGAGAGCTTGCCACTGAGTGAGATCCAGGCCCGCGAGGGCTATTGTCGCTGCCACTGGAGTCATAGATGACCTCAAAGCTTTTCCTGACAGGAGCAAACCTGCCGATCCCATTCTAGGGCGGCGGGGGAGGGGATCCTCCCCGAAGGACACATCCTGGTAATGTTGTGAGGATGGCTTGTCTGCGGCTTGGCAAGTGTGGGATGTGAAGCTCATGCAAGGACGCGCGGGAAATGCCAGCTTGAAAGCACGGGGAGTGGGGTGGTGGATGGCGCTGTTGACAGCTTTGCTGCTGGTTGCCTGTGGGAGATCTGCGCCTAAACAACCCCAGGAACCCCAGCTACCTCAGGTTGAGCAAGTGCCGGCGCCACCAGAAATTGCCAAGCTGGATGCCTACTTGCAGCACTATCGTCCGCAGGTGCAGATCCTCAGCCCCCAACCTGGCGAGATCTTGCCGGAGCGCCAGGTTACGGTTCGCTTGGCGGTACGGGGGTACCCAATTTTCAAAGATCCGCAGCTGGGTCTTGGTCCCCACTTGCATGTGGTTCTGGACAATCGCCCCTACATTTCCCACTACGATGCGGAGGCTCCCCTTGTTTTCAAGGACTTGGAGCCGGGATCCCATACTCTGCGAGTGTTTGCCGTCAAGCCCTGGCACGAGAGCTTTAAAAACTCCGAGGCCTACGCCCAAGTCAGCTTCCATGTGCTAGCGCCTACGCCGGAGTACGTGCCGCAGCCGCAGTTGCCACTACTCACCTACAGCTCTCCCAGCGGCAGCTACGGAGCTGAGCCAATTCTGGTCGATTTTTGGCTGGCCAATGCCCCGGTGCGGGAGAGCTTGCTGGCCGACCTCCCCCGTGACTGGCGCATCCGCTACACCCTCAACGGTCAGTCCGGCCTGCTGGATCGCTGGGAGGCTTTTTACCTGAAGGGTTGGAAGCCTGGCCGCAACGTGATAGTAGTTGAGCTGGTCGATAGCAAAGGGGATCCCATCCGCAATGTGTTTAACAGTGCCGCCCGCGAAATCACCTACAGCCCCGGCGGCCAAGATACCCTCTCCCAGCTGGTTCGGGGAGAGTTGAAAGCAGAAGAAGCCCTAGCTATCCTGCAGCCTCAGCCCACCCCTACGCCGACTCCTACACCGACTCCAACGCCAACGCCTACACCCACCCCTACACCGACTCCAACGCCTACGCCAACTCCAACTCCAACTCCAACACCCACCCCTACGCCGACTCCTACGCCGACCCCAACGCCTACGCCAACTCCAACACCCACCCCTACACCGACCCCAACGCCTAGCCCCCCCGAGGCCACTCCTTTGCCGCGGCTTACACCCATTCCTTGGCCGGAGCGGCGGGTGCGTCCACAGGGACTGCGACTTTTCCCACCTGGGCTGCGCAGCCCCTACTCAGGCAACGAGTTGCTGCAGGAGCTCAGCTCTAGGATTTGACCCCATATATAGGGTCAAATGTCCTGGTATACTCTAAACTTGGGATAGCCGCCGTTATGGCTTTTCCTAGGGTTGGCCTTGGCTGGTTTTGGGCTAGGGCAAGTTGAAAGCTCAAAGCAACTGCTCACCGTTTTCAAGATCTTGCTGAGCAAGCCTCTGAGGCTGGCTAACCGCGGGGCGAGGGGGCGGGTTTCTGCAATCAAACCACCTATCCATTTCTCCAGGCTTTTTGTCTCAATTCAAGAGGTTATGTATCTCGAAAAAATATCGATAGAGGCAATTTTTTCTCTGTTTGTTTCTATTAGTTTTCATTTTGGGCAGCAAAGCTGTTTATTTTTCGCAACATCCACAGGTAGTGTAAAAAGCTTAAGGTACTGGTTGAAAAAACACTGTGGGCGGAGTCAGGCAGGACAGCCTCAGTAGATCCGGCGAGCCAAGTGTTTACCAAGAGCCAAGGTTCTAGGGCGACAAAACCTTTACAAAATGGTTTTCCCTCTGGTATGAATGAGGTGCTGTTAACCCAACAGGAGGAGCGAAAACTCAGACAGGGCGTGGCTTAGGGTGTGAGGTGGGATATGTCGGAAAGTCTTGACCTGCAAGATGCAGTAGGCCGTTTCTTGAAAACAATTGGGCGCTACTCGTTGCTCACCCCCGAAGAGGAACTTCGCCTGGCCCACCAGGTGCAGCGGATGATGGCCCTCCTGCAACAGCGGCGGCAGCACGAGTCCCTGGAGGACTGGAGCCGACGGGTAGGGATCCCCCTAGAGGAGCTGCAGCAGATCCTGAGGCAGGGGGAAGCAGCCAAAAAGCGCATGGTGGAGTGCAACCTGCGCCTAGTGGTATCGATTGCCAAGCGCTACCGCAACCGCGGCTTGCCGTTCCTGGATCTCATCCAAGAAGGCACCATCGGCCTCACGCGGGCTGTGGAAAAGTTTGATCCAACCCTGGGGTACAAGTTCTCCACCTACGCCACCTGGTGGATCCGGCAGAGCGTGAACCGGGGCATCCAAAACAAGGGACGCCTCATCCGGCTGCCCGCCCATATGTACGAGAAGGTCTCCCAAGTGAAGCGGCGCTACCGCGAGCTATCCGTTGAGCGGGGATCCCGGCCTGCTGCAGAAGAAGTTTTCGATTCGCTAGATATCAGCAACAACTACCGCGAGCTAATCACCCGCCACATGGCCGAGATCTGTTCTCTCAACGTGAGCGTGGGCGATGAGGACGGCACTGAGCTGCAGCACTTTATCCCCGACGAGGACAACGATCCGGTCGAGCATCTCAATCGGGTTGCTCATTGGGAGGAAGTCCGCGCCCTTGTGAAGCAACTGAGCGAACGCGAGCAGCAGGTAATCGTAGCCCGTTATGGCCTGGATGGATCAAAGGGGATGACGCTGCGGGAGATTGGGGAACACATTGGCCTTTCACGGGAGCGGGTGCGGCAAATTGAGCGGCGGGCCCTACGGAAATTGCGGCGGCTGCAGCAGGAATATGCTACCCCCAAGATGGGCAAACGGCTCGACCCCTCTAGCTAAGCCAGGGCCTGCGAGCGATAGAAGGGCCTTTTCACCACCTCGGCCAGCCGGCGCTGGCCCCGAATCTCAATCTCCAGCCGGGATCCCACCTCGGCCCAGGTTGAATCCACATACCCCAGGCCAATGCCGTAGCCCAGGGTAGGAGAATGGCTGCCGCTGGTTACCCGGCCGATCGGCTCAGGGGAGTTGGGAGCGTAGATGGCACAGCCGCTGCGGGGAATGGCTCGCTCCAACAGGCGAAACCCCACCAGCCGACGCGGGATCCCTTGCTCGCGTTGACGTTCGAGGGCCAGCTTGCCAATGTAGTCCCCTGGATTGTTCACCAGCCAGCCCAAGCCGGCTTCCAGGGGGGTGGTGCTCTCGTCCATGTCCTGGCCGTAGAGGCAAAAAGCAGCTTCTAGGCGCAGGGTATCGCGGCAGCCGAAGCCACAGGGCTGTACTCCTGCCTGCACCAGTTGCTCCCAGAGCCAGCAGCCCTCTGGGGGGCTAAGCAAGATCTCAAAGCCGTCTTCTCCGGTGTAGCCGGTGCGGGCCACAAAGACCCTTGCCCCTGAGGATCCCCCTTTTTGAGGAGCAAACTGTCCGTGTTGAAAGCGGCGCAAAGCCTTCAGGGATCCCGCCAAAAAAGGCTGAAGAACCTCTTCTGCTGCCGGCCCCTGCACCGCCAGCAACACTTGCGACTCAGTGTGATCCTGCAGTTCCAGTCCAGGGATCCCCTGCTGCTGCAGCCACTCCCTATCTTTGTGGCGGGTGGCCGCGTTGACGATCAGGCTCCAGTGCTCCAGCTCTCCTTCCGGTGGATGCCGGTAGAAGATGACATCGTCCACAATGCCCCCCAGCGGATTGAGCAAAACCGTGTAGCGAGCGGATCCTACTGGCAAAGCGGCCAGATCGCTGGGCACCAGCCGGCTCAGGTGGGATCCCAGCTCCGGCCCCCAGAGCTCGAACTTGCCCATGTGGGAGATGTCGAATACCCCCACCCGCTCCCGCACTGCCCGATGCTCGGCCACCACGCCCCGATACTGCAGGGGCATTTCCCAGCCGGCAAAGGAGACAAACCGCGCCCCCAGGGCTTGATGGAAGGGAAACAGGGGGGTGCGCTGCAGGGAAGTTGTGCCCATCAACGGATCTCTGAAGGTTAAGGACTAGGATAAACGCACCGTCGCCGATTCCCAGAGCTTGTCCAGGGCCTTCTGTCCCCGTTTTGGGAGGCAGCACCGTGAAGCCGTTGTCAGTTAGCCGACCCACCTACGGTTAATTGTCCCAACACATTGATGTCGAAGGTGAAGTTAATCGTCACCGAGTTGCCCTCGTAGGCCTCAGGCAGGGGCAAAAACGGAGCTGCTCTCTGGATGGCTGTCAGTGCCGCGTCGTCGGTTTGCTGGCTGCCGGAAGTGCGGGCCAGGCGGATGCTCTGCAGCTCTCCCCCCCGCCCCACCGTGAAGATCACCACCGTGCGGCGGGAAGTGCCAGTCTGCCCTGGGATCCAATTTTGTTCCACCTTGCGCTGCAAAGCCGCCAGCCAAGGGCCCCAGTCCACATTGGCCCGCGCCGCCACACTGGGGGGGTTGGGAGCCGACTGGGTGGGGTTGGCCAAGCCGCTGGCTCCCTGGCCCTGGATCCCGGCCCCTTCACTGGCAGCAGAAGCGCTCAGGGGCGGCCCCAACTGGGAAGCATCGGAGGGCCGCTCGGCGGGGAGAACCTCCGGTTGGGGAGCGGGCGCAGCCGGCTGCAATTGGCTGAGATCCGAGGCCCGCTCACTAGGCCGCATAGCTAGAGGCTCGGCAGTGGGGGGAGGCGTAGGAGCTGGCGGAGCAGGGGAAGCAGCCGCCACAGGCGGCGGGGTCTGGGTGGGAGTGGATCTGGGGGCTGGGGTGGGCGGAGGTGGGGCTGCAGTTGGGGTTGCCGCAGGCCGAGGAGGAGCCGGAGGTGCAGTTGGCGTGGGGGGTGGGGTAGGTCTAGGAGTGGCCAGGGCAACTTCCGCCGGGGCAGGGGGTGGCACAGGGGCAGGCGGCTGCGGCCGTGGCGGCTGGGGTTGGGGCGGAGGCGGTGGGGGAGCTTTCTGTTGGGGGGCAGCCTGGGATTGGGGTGGGCTGCCCTGGGAAGGAGGGGCTTCTACCCGCTTGCCCCCATCGCGGGAATCCACTTCTGAAACCAGCTCTGCTTCTTCCGGCGGCTCGAGATCTTCTGGCTCCAGCAAGATAAACTCAATGGCTTCCTGTTCCTGCTGGCGAAGCGGCCAAAGCCGACTCCAGGAGAGCAAGGCCAGCAGCGCCAGCCCATGCAGTAGCAAGGACAGCGCCACCATCCAAAAAAAATGGCGCGCTTCCTCCTCACGGCGGCGCTGCTCAACCCAGATGCTGCTCATGGCCAAGATTGACCCACCCAGCGAGTTCTCTTGCTGCAAACTCAGCCAAAGGGATCTGCCCCACTGACGCGAGCAGACTACATGCTAGGTTATAGCATCCGAGCGGTTGGGCTTCCTGCGCAAAGGCGTACCTTCGGCTGGGGAAGGGATCCCAGCTTGCAGCAGTTCTGAAATTCGTGCCATACCCCCGCACTCATCCTGTTCGCTAACTTGGATAAAGAGCAGGGATCCTGAGCGGGGGGGCGGTGCCGTTTTCGGCCAGGCCAGGCTGCTTTCTACTTTGCTTTTAGGAGAACTCATGGAACCCATCCGCTTTCATCTGGCCTTTCCCGTTGCCGATATTGCCTTGGCCAAGACCTACTACGGCGAGGGCTTGGGTTGCCAAATTGGTCGGGAAACCCCTGTTTCAGTTATTTTGAACCTCTATGGCCATCAACTGGTGGCCCACCTCACCCAGGAAGAGCTGACGCCGCAGCGGGGTATCTACCCCCGCCACTTTGGCCTGATCTTCCCTACCCAAGCAGATTGGCAGGCGCTGGCGGAGCGGGCCCAGGTACGGGGATTGCTCTTCTATCAGGAGCCGCGCTGGCGCTTTGTCGGCACCCCCCTGGAGCACGGCACGTTCTTTTTGCAGGATCCCTTCTACAACCTGCTGGAGTTTAAGTACTACCGCTACCCTGCCGCCATTTTTGGGGAGCGGGAATGGGCCCTGGTCGGGGATACTGCTTCCTACGGCCCAGGCCAACAGTTGCCGAACCCCTCTCCCAGGAGCGCGTAGCAAACGGGAGGAACACCTTGGCCACTCAACCTCCTCGTTCTGGCCCTAGGCGCGGCCCCATCTGGCAGATGGATTTCAACGCCGTCCCGCTGCGGGATGCCCAGGAGCGGCGGGTTTGGGAGCTGCTGGTGTGCGATCCCACGGGTCAGTTTCGCCAGGCCAAGTACTGCAGCAACCAAGAGGTCAATAGCACCTGGGTGGCCCAACAGCTGCGCAGCTATCTGGAAATGGCCCCCCAGCCCCCTTCGGCCATTCGCGTCTTCCGCGCCCGCATGAGCTCCATTTTGCAACGGGCCTGTAATGCCGTTGGGATCCCGATGCTGCCCAGCCGCCGGGTCTATGCCCTCCGGGCCTGGATGCGGGAACGGGCAGAGCAGGTTTACCCTCAGGAAACCCAATTTACCTATAGCCCCGAGCCGCCATTGGAGCCGGATCCGCCGGATCCCATTCCCCTGCCGGACAAGTTGCAGGGAGAGCGCTGGGCGTTCGTTACCCTGCGGGCCAGGGATCTGCGGGATGCCGAGACCTGGCCAATGGAATTTGGTGAGCTGTTCCCGCTAAACTGGGAAACCTTGGCGCCCGACACCATTATTCCTGGCTTGGTGATTGCCTCGCGGCGGGCGCTGCCCATAGCAGCTTGGCTAAGCGGTATGGAGCCTGCCTACTTGACGGTGGCGGAGGGACGGCTGCTGTTCGAGGCTGGCCTCAGCGATTGCTACCTGTTTGCGCAACTAAAAGATGAAAAGCTGCAAGCGGAGGCAGAAGGCTTTGCCCAACGCCAACGCCAAGCCCAAGGGATCCACTTCCTCGCCATCCAAAGCGATTTCCGGGCCCAGTCCTTTGCCGGCTTTTGGCTAATGCAGCATCCTTTTTAAAACCGTTGTCGGCCCCTTACGTAGCTGTGTTGGCAAAGCAACACAAAAACGGTAGCAGCAGCTCCGCGAGCGCCTCGCCAAATCCCGCAAAGGCCGATTCTTTCGTTGACCCGCTCGATGCCTTGCGCCACAAGGCTTTCAGGCCTCTTGCCCCCCCTCTTCTAGGCCCTTTTTTGCCGTCTTCGACCGACCCCCTCGCAAATGGGTCTTGCATTCCTTGCCCCGCTTGGGTTTAATAGGGGTAGAGGTTCCCCTTCGGGGGGATCCCTAGAAATTGGAAACATGATTAGTGTGTACTCGTTGGCGGGAAGGACGTCAGTTCGGGTTCCCCTTCGGGGGGATCCCTAGAAATTGGAAACAACCTCAAATAGCCAGAGACCACTCGAAGGGCATATACGTTCGGTTCCCCTTCGGGGGGATCCCTAGAAATTGGAAACAGTATGAAACCACCCTCGGTCTCGCGGACCGAGGAAAGGTTCCCCTTCGGGGGGATCCCTAGAAATTGGAAACACCTGGCCGACGGTGATGGTCTTTCCACCCACCTCAACATCGGTTCCCCTTCGGGGGGATCCCTAGAAATTGGAAACAGGAGCAGAGAGAGGCCGCCAACGTAGTTGGCAGCCCGGGGGTTCCCCTTCGGGGGGATCCCTAGAAATTGGAAACCAACGTCGACGCCAAGCTGGTCTAGAAGGACTTTAGTAGAGGTTCCCCTTCGGGGGGATCCCTAGAAATTGGAAACACTCATCCTTGTTGCTTTTCTCTCCGGATGGGCCCATCAACCTGTGGTTCCCCTTCGGGGGGATCCCTAGAAATTGGAAACGGAGTACCCTAATCCCGCCTCCGGTGACATCCCCCGCACAGTTGGTTCCCCTTCGGGGGGATCCCTAGAAATTGGAAACAACCCGGCAGCGTCTAGTCCGGGGTTTTGATGCCCGGAGGTTCCCCCTTCGGGGGGATTCCTAGAAATTGGAAACCCTAGCCTCACCAGGGCCGCGGCGAGGCAGAGAAGGATAAGTTCCCCCTTCGGGGGGATCCCTAGAAATTGGAAACTCTGCAAAGCTCTAGAAGCAGCATTTCGGCTGCTTGACTGCGGTTCCCCTTCGGGGGGATCCCTAGAAATTGGAAACTATTAGGTATGCACGGCTGGGTGTGCCGCCCTCCGGTGTGGTTCCCCTTCGGGGGGATCCCTAGAAATTGGAAACAGAAAGAAAGCCCCTAGCGGCGGCTAGAGGCTCTCTTGTTCCCCCTTCGGGGGGATGCCTAGAAATTGGAAAAGAAAAGGCGGCTACGGAACTCCGAGTAGATCTCGGCATAGGCCTTGACCCACTCGGAATCGGGCTGGATGAGGCGTTCCACCTGTACCAAGCGATCGGCAGCCTGCTGCACTGAACAGCACCAATAGGCTGAGGCGGCCAGGATGGCTGCCCCTACCGCCGGCTCCGGGTGCCTGACCACTGCCAGGGGGCGAGCGAGGATGCTGGCGCGCAGGCGCAGCCAGAGGGGGCTTTTGCAGCCGCCGCCAGTGGTTAACAGCGGCTCTTGCACCGGGATCCCGTGGGCAATCAAGGTCTCCAGCCCTAGCCGCTCCACCATTGCTACCCCTTCCAAAAGAGCTGCATAAAAGCGAAGGGATCCCACTTCCGCCTGGGGCAAGAAGCCGGCAAATTCGCTATCCAGGATGGGAAAACGCTCGCCGGGCCGGCAGAGAGGATAGCTGACTAGGCCCGTGGGCAGATGGGCCTCCGCCTGCCGATCCAAGGCAGCAAAGTCGCCGCCGGGAAAGAAGTGGGGCAGGACGCCGCCGCCGCAGAAGGAGGCTGCCCCCGGCCACCAACCGCTTCGGTCGGGGTGCAGATGAGAATAGATACTCCGCGTCTGCACAGGGTCAGGGCTGTTGGCCTTGAAGATAAGAGTTGTGCCCAGGCTGGTGGAAACCTGCCCCAAGCGAGTAGCCCCTGCAGCCAATTGCCCAGCACAGCCATCGGTGATCCCGGCAGCAATCAGCACCTCTGATCCCAGCTCCCACTCAGGCCGCACCGTTCCCAGAACTGTTCCTGGCGCCACCACCTCAGGAAAGCGCTTGGGATCAAGGCCCTGTTGGGAGAGCCACTCCCGCGGCCAGGTGTAGGTTTCTAGGTCAAAGCCACTTTTCAGGGCATGGGTGTGATCAGTTACCCGCTGGCGGCCCCCCAGTTGGCTTAGGAGAAAGTCCGCCGGATGGGCCAGGTAGCTTTCTCGGTATTGGTCGGGATGGGCTTCTGCCCACCACAGCCAGCGGCTAAGCCCCCAACTGGCAGGGATCCCCAAGCGCTGAGCCTGGGCCTGGCCCCGCCGGTCGGAATACAGCCAGGCCTGATCCAGCGGCATGCCCCGTCCGTCCACCGGCAGCACTGTACCCGAGGTGCTGCAGGCACTGAGGGCAACAATGGCGTAGCGATCCCCCAGTTGAGCTTTGAGGTGGCCCAGCAGTGCCTTCAGGGTGCGCAGCCAGCGGCCTGGATTGGTTTCTGGGGGATCCCAGGAGCGCTCGCTTTTGCCCACTATCTCCCCCGCTTCTGAGAGAGCTACCAGCCGCATCCCCGAAGTGCCCAGGTCGATCCCAAGAAACACAGGGGCCATAGAGCCTTCCTCAAAATTGGCTAAGCTGGCCTTAAACGCGGTAAAACCCTAAAAATCTCGGCTGCTGCGGGCCAAAGCCTCTTGGATATTGAGATCCAAATCCTTCACCGACTCCAGCACCGAGCGCGTAATTAGCTTGCCCGCTTGCACCAAAACGGCGCCAGTTATCGGGTGCAAGAGGGGCTGCTCCGCCCGCCGCCCAATCAACACCTCGATATCCTTAAAGGCATTGATGTACATCCCCACCGGCAATTCCACCACCACCCCTTCCCCCAGAACTCGCGCCTGGCAGGCTAGGCGGGAATTGGGCTGGCGGCTGGTGATCACCTCTAGGGTACGCTGCTCCCGCGGGGTCATGGGTGAGAGCGATTCCATCCCCTCTTTTACGTACACATGGCAGGTGGCGCAGAGACCGCGCCCGCCGCACTCTTTCAACACATTCAGCTCTTCCTGCAGCAGCACCGAGAGCAAGTTGCTGTTGGTGGCCACTTCCGACACTTGGGCAATGGGATCCAACCGCACGCGCTTGACCATCGTTCCTCCTCCGTTACATCCCTTAACGTTAGCTTGCCTACAAGTAGGAAGGGGCTGCCATCTGCCTCTTGCCTGTATCCTTTTCTACTTCCGTTGGCCAGTCGAGCCGAGGAGGAGCAAGCTGGACAGGCTAGAGTGGATCCTGCCCCTGGCTTAGAGTCTTCTGGGGTTCGATCCCAGGTTCTGCTGGCATGAGTTCTCCAATCATCCAGTGGTATCCCGGCCACGTGGCCAAGGCCATTGGCCAATTGCGGGAACAACTGCAGCGGGTGGATGTGGTCATTGAGGTTTTGGACGCGCGGATCCCGCTGGCCAGTCGCCATCCCGATCTAGACAAGTGGCTGGGGCACAAGCCGCGCCTTTTGGCGCTTAACCGAGCCGATGCCATCGAGGCCAGGGATCTCAGAGCTTGGCAGGAGTATTTTTCCCAGCAAGGGATCCCTGTCTATCCCACCAATGGCCAATCGGGAGAGGGGGTGCCTCGCCTCAAGCAAGCCATCTTACAGCTGGGGCAGTCGGTGAATGAGCGGCGCCAGCAGCGGGGCATGCGACCGCGGGCCATCCGGGCAGTGGTGGTGGGCTTTCCCAATGTGGGCAAGTCTGCCCTCCTGAATCGACTGTTGGGACGGCGAGTTGTTGAGAGCGCTGCCCGCCCTGGGGTAACCCGGCAACTGCAGTGGGTGCGGCTGGGAGGGGAGCTGGATTTGCTGGACTCACCGGGCATCCTCCCGCCTTCGCTGCCGGATCAACGGGCAGCCACGCTGCTGGCCATCTGCGATGACATCGGCGCAGCCGCCTACGACCCTGAGGGCGTGGCGGCCTACTTCGTGGAACAACTGCTGCAGGTGCAGCCCCAGGCCCAAGTCCTCCTGCAACGGCGCTACGGCTGGCCCGACCCGATCCCTCCTGGCAGCGTAGCCATCCAGGAGCTGGCCCAACGGCGCTACCGAGGCGATACCGAGCGAGCAGCAAGGCAAATTCTCAACGACTATCGCAAGGGTTGGCTAGGGCCTCTGGCTTTGCAACTCCCTCCCACCTCCTAGCACTCTGGCAGGAGGCTAGCTCCACCAGATGTATATCTTGCTACGGAATGCTGTAGGGTAAGTGATAGGATAGGTGTAGAACGTTAACTCCAATTAGCTTTTTCCCCACACTTAGGGGCGGGCTTAGCATCAACGGCCCGTCTTTGCTGCATTTTTTCGCAGCTTTTTCCCTTAACCTGCCTGCAGCCAGGTCGAGGATAAGCTGTAAGGAACTTCGGTGATCGATACTATAGGTAGCAGTTAAACCATCCTTCTTGTCAGGTTCCCATGGGTCAGCCTGCTGTGGCCACCAGTTTAGAAGGAGGCTTTGACCTAAGTAGCCTTGATTTTGAGGTGCCGGGATGGCTGCGGGCTTTGCTTTCAGGCGCTGAAGATCTCGGCGATGGGCTGCGATCCTACACGGCCGAAGAGGCAGATTTGCTGCGCCGGGCCTTCGAGTTTGCCTACTGCTTGCACAAGGGCCAAAAGCGGAAATCGGGGGATCCCTACATCACCCACCCAGTGGCCGTGGCCAGCCTGCTGCGGGAGCTGGGGGGCGATGCCGTTACTGTAGCTGCTGGCCTTCTGCACGATGTTGTGGAAGATACAGGCGTTACCCTGGAGGCCCTAGAGGCCGAATTTGGCCCTGAGGTTCGCCTGCTGGTGGAGGGGGTAACCAAGCTTTCTAAGTTTAATTTCTCCAGCAAAACCGAGCAGCAAGCGGAAAACTTCCGCCGCATGTTTGTGGCCATGGCCAAAGACATTCGGGTCATCGTGGTCAAGCTGGCGGACCGCTTGCACAACATGCGCACGCTGCAATATCTGCCCCCCCACAAGCAAAAGCAGATTGCAGCTGAAACCATGGAGATCTTTGCGCCTCTAGCCAACCGGCTGGGGATCTGGCACTTTAAGTGGGAACTGGAGGACTTGGCCTTTAAGTACCTGGACCACGAAGCCTATCGCCAGATCCAAGAGCTGGTCAACGCCAAGCGCAGCGAGCGGGAAGCAGAGATCCAAGCGTTTATTGAAGAGCTGCGCAAGCACCTCGTTCAGGCGGGGCTAGAGCACTTTGAGATTAGTGGGCGGCCCAAGCATCTGTATGGCATCTACCGCAAGATGCAGCAGCAGCGCAAGGAATTCCACGAAATCTATGATCTCCTGGCGGTGCGGGTCATTGTGCAGACTGTAAGCGAGTGCTACCGGGTGCTGGCGGTTGTCCACAACTGCTTCCGTCCCATTCCCGGCCGCTTTAAGGACTATATCGGCCTGCCCAAACCCAACCGCTATCAATCTTTGCACACGACCGTGATTGGTCTGCAAGGGCGACCGGTGGAGGTGCAGATCCGTACTGAAGAAATGCACCGCGTGGCCGAGTACGGCATTGCCGCCCACTGGAAGTACAAGGAAGCTGGCAGCACCCCCGTAAAGCCTGAGGAGGAGCGCTTTACCTGGCTGCGGCAACTCTTGGAGTGGCAAAACGACCTCAAAGATGACAAAGAATACCTGGAGACTATTCGCGAGAACCTGTTTGAGAGCGAGGTTTACGTCTTCACTCCTAAGGGGGATTTGCTGGCCTTACCCCAGGGATCCTGCCCGATAGATTTTGCCTATCGCATTCACTCCGAAATTGGGGATCACTGCGCCGGAGCGCGGGTAAACAACAAGATCGTGCCGCTGGATACCCGCCTGCGCAATGGCGACATCGTGCAGATTATCACCCACAAGAATGCCCACCCTAGCCTAGACTGGATTAATTTTGTAGCTACCAGCTCGGCTCGCAATCGCATTCGCCAATGGTTTAAGCGCTCCAATCGCGAGCAGAATATTGCCCGCGGTCGACAGTTGCTGGAGCGGGAGCTGGGCAAAACAGGGTTCGAGGCCCTGCTTAAATCGGAGCGGATGCAAAAGGTTGCCGAGAAGCTCAACTACAGCAGCGTGGAGGATTTGCTGGCGGCGCTGGGCTATGGAGAGGTAACCCCCACGCAGGTAATCCATCGGCTGCAGGAGGCAAGCAAGCCAGCTACTTCCCCCCCACCCGAGGAGGGATCTTTGGCAGACGCCAAGCTGCTGCTGCCGCGGGACAATGGAGCTGGAGCTTCCCGCCGATCCCAATCCCTTATCCTAGGGGTAGAGGGCCTGAAACATCAATTAGCCAAATGCTGCAACCCGCTCCCAGGGGATCCCATCCTGGGCGTGGTTACCCGCTTCAAGGGCATCACCATTCATCATCGCGATTGCCCGCGGGTGGCTCAGGTTCCGGGTGAGCGGCTGGTGCCGGTGCGCTGGAACGAGGAGCGATTGCGGCAGAGTACCCAGACTTACCCTGTAGAGCTGCGCCTGGAGGTCATCGACCGGGTTGGCGTACTGCGGGATATTCTCTCCCGCCTTTCCGATCAAGGCATCAATGTGCGCAATGCCAAGGTGCAAACCTTTGCCAATCGCACTGCCTCCATTGACCTCTGCATTGATGTCCGCGACGCCCAGCAGCTTGCCCAGGTTCAAAATCAGCTGCGCCAGCTTTCCGATGTGCTGGTACTGCGCTCCCGCCACTACCAAAACGGATCCCGCCAAATGGCTGCTGCTTTCCCAGATAACGGTAGGGAAGGGGGTCAGGGTCGGGATGCAGACACCCCCACAAAGATGGGGTAGAGTGGTCTTGACTGTATAGGACCCGTGGGGCATGCTGTGGCGGCTTGGGGAGGGACTATTCCCAGAGCGTGGCGTAAGCCATTGCAGCCTGCACCCTATGCGCTAGCAGGTGCAACAGCATGCCACGATGATGGAGGTGGCTAACACAAGCGGAGGATCTCGGCATGGCAGCAGCGAAAGAGGGGCATTTGACCCTAGTGGGCCGGCAGCTTTCCAAGGTGGTGTTGCTGCTGGGGCTTTGCCTTAGCTTGATAATGGGTGCCTGCTCAGCAAGCCCCAACCTGCGAGTCTACCGGGATCCCAGCGGAGCTTTTGCCTTTGCCTACCCCAATGGCATGGTGAGCGTGAAGCTCAGCCCTGGGAAAGGGCTGGCAGTGCTCCTGCGCGACCTGGTATACGAGACCGAAAACATCAGCCTAATGATTGCTCCCTTTGACAAGGGAGAGACGATTGCGGAGCTGGGGGGCCCAGAGGAGGTGGGGCAGTTGGTGGCGGAGAAGATCATTGCCCCTGAGGGATCGGGTCGCTCAACCCAGCTCTTGGCAGCCGAGGCCTTTGAGCGGCAAGGGCAGCCCTACTACCTGTTTGAGTACCAAACCAATATCGGATCCCAGCTTCGCCACGAGGTAGTGACGGTAACTGTGCGCCACCACCGCCTCTACACGCTAACGGCCTCCACCCAAGAATCCCGCTGGCCGCAGGTGCAAGCTGCCTTTAGGAAGGTGGGCCATTCTCTGACTGTTTCCTAAAGTTGAACAGAGGGGCTTTGGGTAGGCTAGAGCTAGATTTTTAGCCCGCCAAGAATCTGGTGCTAGAACGGTCAAAGGGGATCCCGACTCTCTTCAGCTGCTCCCATGACGGTTTACGTGGTTCAGATTAGCGACCTACATCTATTTGCCAAACCACATCGGCAGCTGCTGGGGGTGGACACAGAGAGCTCTTTTCTAGAGGTGCAGAAGGCAATTGCCGCCTTGGATCCCTTGCCCGATCTGCTGCTGCTTACCGGGGATCTTGCCCAAGATGGCAGCGCCGCCGCCTACGCCCGTTTGCGAGAGCATCTCCAGGCTCTTCCCATTGATACCTACTGGCTGGCGGGGAACCACGATCGCCTACACACCATGAACCTAGAGCTCCAGGGCGGGCGGCTCCACGCCGAGAAAAGTTTCAGTCGCGAGAACTGGAGCTTCATTTTACTGAACTCGCTGGTGCCAGGCAAAGATAGCGGCTACCTGACAGATCGCACCTTGCTTTGGCTCCGACAAGAGCTACAGCGCAGCCGCGCCAATCACTACCATGTGCTCCTAGCCCTGCACCACCCCCCTTTTTCGGTAGGTTCCGATTGGCTGGATCAGAGTGCGCTCCAGCAGCCGGAGCGGTTGTTTGAGGTCTTGGACGAGTTCGACCACATCCGCCTGGTGCTCTTTGGCCACATTCATCAAGAGCTGCACTGCCGCCGCCAGGGGGTTGATTACTTTGCCTGCCCCTCCACCTGTGTGCAATTTCTCCCCAAGAGCGCTCAGTTTGCTCTGGAGGTGATCCCTCCAGCCCTGCGACAGATATGGCTGGAGCCGGATGGCAGCTTCAAAACCCAGGTGCAGCGAGTAGAAGCCGCCTTGCAAACGCCCAACCTAGCCCTGAAGGGGTACTGAGTGGTCCAAGCTACCCTAGCTTCTCAGCTGGCAGGAGTCTACCCGGACTATTGGTCGCCATTTTTTGGGAGGCAATGGAGAGAACGCTGGCGGAAATTAATCGGCGCATTGTCCAAGGGCAGGTGCGGGTGTGGACGGCTCTGGAAGCGAAAGCCAAGCTGACCACCCTTAGCCTTGAGGAGGCCTTTGAGCAGGTGGATGTGGTAACCACCGGTACCTTTGAGCCAATGGAGTCGTCGGGGGCGATCCTCAACCTGGGCCATACGGATCCGCCCATTAAGATTCGCCAGGCCTGGTTAAACGGGGTGCCAGCCTATGCCGGCTTTGGGGCTGTCGATCTCTACATTGGGGCGGCCCAGCCCAGTGAGCAAGCCGAGCACCCCTATGGGGGCGGCCACGTCATCGCCGATCTGGTGGCCGGCAAGCGGGTGCACCTGCGGGCCATCGGCCAGGTAACCGACTGCTATCCCCGCGCCGACTACGAGACCACTCTGACACGGGATCAGCTCAACCAGTTCTACCTGTTCAACCCCCGCAACGCCTACCAAAACTTCATTGTTGGCGTCAACGGTGGCGATCGGCCCCTGTACACCTATTTGGGCCTGTTGGAACCCAACCTGGGCAATGCCGTCTATTCCAATCCTGGTGAGCTTTGCCCTCTGCTCAATGATCCCCTCTTGCGCCGGGTGGGGATTGGCAGCCGCATCTTCCTAGGAGGGGGCATCGGCTATGTAGCTTGGGAAGGCACCCAACACTTCCCGCTGCAAAAACGGCTGCCCAACCAAACCCCCATCGGCCCTGCAGCCACCTTGGCCCTCATTGGCGACGCCAAACAGATGCAAGCCGAGTGGGTGCGGGGCTGCTACTTCCGCAACTACGGCCCCAGCTTGATGTTAGGGGTGGGGATCCCCATCCCCATCCTTTCCCCCCGCGATCTGGAGCCCATTGCTATCCGGGATGAGGAACTAGTAGCGCCGGTGATTGACTTTTCTATCCCCCGGCGAGTGCGGCCTACCTTTGGCCTGGTGAGCTATGCCCAGCTTAAATCTGGCTACATTGTCCTCAATGGCCGCAAGGTGCGCACTGCTCCCCTGGCCAGCCTGCGCCGCTCAATGCAAGTTGCCGAGATCCTTAAACAGTGGATTGTCAGCGGCCAGTTTACTCTCACCCAGCCGGTTGCCCCTCTGCCCCTGGATCGGGAGTTGCTCGCCCAGAACCCTCGTTCATAATCTCCAAAACTGGCCATTGGAGCCCTTGCAAGGGGTTGTCTTCCAGGGAGTTGCCGCTACCATTACGCCCTAGGGGAGAAGGGGATCCCTAGGGGGAGAAGATGAGGTTCCGGCGTATTGCTTTTGGCTCGGCGGTGTTGGGATGGCTCCTGGCCCTGCCCATCCTTCCTGGCCACGGATCGGGGGAGCGGCGAGTGGTGCCTGATACCCCCTTCTACTTCGACAACCACTATTTCGATCGCTACCCCGCGGCAGTGGTGGTGAGGGTGGTGAATGGCAACACGCTGGTGGTGCAAATCGAGGGGGAGCAGAAACTGCGCCTGGTCCGCTTGGCCGGGATCCAGGGCCTCAGCCCGGAGGAGGATCCCTTTTACCAGCAAGCTATTGAGCTGATGCGCGAGCGCATCCTCCGCCGCACGGTCAAGCTGGAGGGGGATAAGCTGCTGCGCAACGTCGATGCCACCGGCCCGGTGGAGGCCTACGTCTGGCTGGAGGGCCAGCAGATGAACGCTCTACTCGTACGCAATGGCCTAGCCCGCATCCTCCCCTACAGTCCCAACATCAAATATGACAGCTACTTCCGCGGCTTGGAAAAGAAAGCTCGCCAAGAGCGCCTTGGCATCTGGAGCCGCCTCTAATGCCTTGGGTTGCTCTAGACTGGACTTAGCGCTCAAATACCCCTGCCTGCTTTGAGGGTTAAATCGAGGCAAGATCCCAACCGCTGGCTGAGGCGGCTGCCGTTGCTGGCAGGCCTTTTGGGCAGCACCCTTCTGGTCATTAACCGGCTGGCGTTTACGCCGGAGCTCCTGGCCAGCCAGGCTCGCTCCGATGCCTTGGGGATCCTCCTCAGCGCTATTTTGATCCTAACTGGCCTTTTGTGGCAGCAGATCCAGCCCCGTCCTCCGCAAGCAGCCCCCCTACAGGGAAGTCCAGGCTGCGACTGGGATCCGGATCTTTCCGAGAGGGAAAAACTGGAGCTGGCCTGGGCCTCCCACACCCTCCTTAGCACCACGGCTGCCCGCACAGTAGTGATCTGGGTGGGAGGGCGCACCCTATTGCAGCGGGGGATTCTGGCTAACCCTGGCCAGTTGCCTGCCATCCGCCCCCAAGGCACCCTGCAGCAGGTATTGGAGACGGGGCAGCCGGTCTATTTGGGGGATCTGAGATTTTTCCCAGCCCGGGCCGAGTTCGAAGGCCTGTTGCCTCCCGGCTCCCAGGCAGTTCTCTGCCAGCCCATTGGCCAAAAGGGATGTCTCCTCTTGGGCAGCGACACCCCTCGCAGCTTTAGCCGCCAGGAGCGGGCCTGGGTTGCCGCCATTGCCGACAAACTAGAAACTCTGTTTGCCTAACTTCCCTCTCCCTCAGGGAGAGGGGCTGGGAGTGGTTTCAGCTAGGCGGCGCTTTCCAGGCTTACCTGAAACACCTCGCTAAAGGCCTTCTCAACCTTGTAGCCGGAGTCGATGGTTTCCAGAGGATCCTTACGCAGGCGGTGGCGCAGACACAAGGTGATGACCCGGCGAATATCGGCAACAGTCACTTCAGTACGCCCTTCCAGAGCTGCCAGAGCCTTGGCCGCCCGGTTGGTAACGATATCTCCCCGCAGCCCGTCTATTTCCAGCGCCGCACACACCCCGGAAATCTTCAGGCGCAATTCAGGATCAAGCACCACCTGCGGCAAGAGGTGTTGGGCATTTTCAAGGCGCTGCCGCAGGCGCTGCTGGGCGTCGGCGTATTTGGCTAGGAAGGCCTGGGGATCGGCGTCGAACTGGCTGCGCTCTTCGACAATCTGTACCCGCAGGGCCGGATCCCGCACCGTCTCGATGCGGACAAACATGCCGAAGCGATCCAAAAGTTGGGGGCGCAGCTCCCCTTCCTCGGGGTTGCCGGATCCCACCAGCACAAAGCGGGCCGGGTGGCGAATGGAAATGCCTTCCCGCTCAACTGTGTTCCAGCCAGAGGCCGCTGCATCCAGCAGCACGTCCACCAGGTGGTCGTCTAAGAGATTCACCTCGTCCACGTAGAGGATGCCCCGGTTGGCCTTAGCCAACAGCCCCGGCTCAAAGGCCTTCACCCCCTGGGAGAGGGCTCGCTCGATATCCAGCGTGCCGCAGACCCGGTCTTCCGTGGCCCCCAAGGGCAGATCCACCATCGGCACCTGGATCCAGGTGGTTTCTAGGGTTTCTCCCGCCTGCAGGCGCTCCCACACCTGATCACTCATGAGGTCTCGCTGCCGCGGGTGGCTGTTGAAGGGATCCCCCTTGACGACCTCAATCTGGGGCAGGAGATCGGCCAAGGCGCGGATGGTGGTGGATTTGCCCGTGCCCCGATCCCCCATGATCAGCACGCCGCCGATGCGGGGATCGATGACATTGAGGAGCAGGGCCAGCTTCATTTCTTCCTGACCAACGATGGCCGTGAAAGGGAAAACCGGGCGACGTTCCAAGTTCATAAAGGCAACCACCAGCAATCTACCCCCATTATCCCAGAGGCCAACCCTTTCTGGGCTGTTCAAGGCTGGAGCAGGAACCTCAAGGCCACTTTTGGGTCAAAGGGAGTAGGTGCCGGGGTGGCTTGAAGCAGGGCGCAAGCAAAAGCTACATAGGAGAAGGTCCCAGAGACACCGGCAACAGGGGAATTGGGTGGGGAGTCAGTAGCAGTGGTTGATCCAGCAGGTCGGAGAGAGTGGACGGCATTCTCGATGTCAAGCGTGGCTCAAAAAGGGCTGGTGGGCTTGATCTGGGCTTGTACCTGGATCCCGCTGGTGGGGGTTTCCCTTGCTCTAGCCCAAACCCCTGCCCCCTCCCTAGCTCTGACCGATGACCAGGTTACTAAGTATGCCCGCATTGTCCTAGAGATGGAGCCCCACCGGCAGGAGGCCCAGCAGCGCTCTCGGGTTACCGACGATCCAGCCACCAAGGATCAAATCCGGCGGGAGTTCATTCGCACCGCCACCGAGATCATCACCCGCCATGGCATGAGCGTGTCGGAGTACAACCGCATCACCTTGTGGATTCGCTCTGAGGAAGGAAAAGAGCTCAAACAGCGCATCGAGGCGGAAATTCTGCGTCTGCAAAGCGAGGATCCCAGCCCCAAGCCCTAGCCTTGGAGCCCTGCAGATGTGACGGCGGACAGAGGATGGGGGTAGGCTGGAAGCGAAGATCGGTGTTTGGCCTTAGAGAGCGGAGTTAAAAGGAATGAACGAGCCCAGGTCGCCGCTAGGAGGGGCAACAGTTGAGCGCATGCGGTCTCGCTTGCGCTTGACGCGCCGCTTTGGGTTTTGGTTTCAGGCCATTTTGGGAGCGACAGCCCTGCTGCTGTGGCTAGGTTTTTTAATCGGCCAAAATACCGTCTATCGAGATGACTCGCTGGGGGCCATTATTGCCTTCTGGTTTACTCTGCTTACCCTGCTTACCTTAGCGGCCGGTCTCTTCTTTAACTGGCGCTACTTACTGCACGCAGAGCGCCGTTCGGCTTCTGCTGATGCCCTGGGCCAATTGAATCTGCCCCAGCAATTGCAGTTGGTTACCTACATCAGCCTAATTGGCGCTTTCCTAGCTTTGATTGGCATGGAGGCCCAGGTAGGCGAGCTGTTGGCACGCATTTTTTCCCGCACCCAGGCCAACCAGGTAACGGGTGTACTACTGCTAGCTGCCAATATCAACGTTACTTTTGCCCACTTCGTCTGCTTAGCAGGAGTGCTCTGGATTACCGGTGTCCTTGACCGCGATCTCTAGCCCCCTTGAAGGCCCGTTAAGCCCCCCTGCCAGCGCAAGAGGGGCAAGCAACAGCATTGGAGCAGCCGAGAATTACCGATCCCGGATAACCAGGGCTTTACTTAAAGCCCACCGCCGCCTGCCAGACAAAGGCCAGCAGGAAAAACAAAACTGGGATAACCGGCAAAATATCAATCAGTGGGTCGAACAACTCATATCCTTCTGGCAAAGCAGCCAGGAGGAGCATCATTGCAGGCATGACACCAACCCTCAGCAAGTAAGGAAGTGGGGCGAGAGAAACTAAGTTTGCTCAGAGTATCTGAGTTGACAGAGAGTTTAACACTTCTGGCTCCGGATCTTGGCCAAGGTCAAGAAATGTAACTTAGAGAACTCCCATGTTGGAGAGGCCCAAGATTACCCCCACGCCTAGCAGATGACCAAAGCTGGCCACCCCCAGTACTTCTGGCCAAGTCATCCCCAGCACCGGTCCAGTTTCTGAAGCAACTCCCGAAGAGGACTTGAAGCTTAGGTAAGCCAAGCCCGTGCAGAGCAGAATGATCACCGCACTCAGCGGCGACCAGGGGCTAGTGTGAGCAGTCATGGCCAACGGGGCAACAACGGGTAGCATGGTTTTCCTCCTCGGCTCAGCTTAACCGACCCCTAGATTATCCTCACTCTGCAGTGCTTAAGGGGATCCCCCCCGATCTGCACATGAATTGCAACAGAAGCTGCAACAAAACCTCACAGCAGCCCTCACCTCCTGGGCAGGGGGATCCCTGTCGGCTGCAGCTAGAGTTGGCAAGGAAATCCGACCTGGGGGGACAAGCTGGGCAGATCTGTGCCGTATACTAACGAAAGTTAACAAAGCTTATCGCTCCCGTTTGGTGTGATGACTTCGAGGGGTTGTCTTCAACCATCCCCGTCGTCTGCGCTGTGCACACCTAAGGATGGCTGCCGATGACTGCTGCTGCGACTTCGCAACTGAACTCCGGGCCTTTCACCTTACCCCGTGAGCTGCTGGGGCCGCCGCCGGAATTTTGGAATCCCACCCTGCTGATGTTTTTGGGCTCGGTGGCGCTCTCAGCTGCCTGCTTTTGCGGGTATGCCTTTTGGCATTGGCCCCACTGGCTGGTGTTCTGGCTTAACTTTGTTGCCCTCTACGTGCTGGGCACAGTAATCCACGATGCCTCCCACGGCTCCGCCCACCGCAACCGCTGGCTGAACGAGGCTATGGGACATGGCTCTGCTCTGTTGCAGGGCTTTGTCTACCCTGTCTTTAAGCGGGTGCACATGCAGCACCATGCCCACGTCAACCATCCTGAAAACGATCCGGATCACTACGTCTCCACGGGGGGGCCACTGTGGCTAATTGCGCCGCGCTTCTTCTACCACGAGGTGTTTTTCTTCAAGCGGCAGCTCTGGCGCAAAGGCCGCTGGGATCTGCTGGAGTGGGCTCTCAGTCGACTGGTGGTGGTCTTAACGTTTGCGCTGGCCTTCCACTTTGGCTACACCGACTACATCATGAACTACTGGCTGCCCCCCGCCTTTCTCATGGGGTTTCTGTTGGGCTTGTTTTTCGACTACCTGCCCCATCGCCCCTTTCAATCTCAAGAGCGGTGGTACAACGCTAGGGTCTACCCTAGCCGGCTAGCCAACATTCTCCTGTTGGGACAGAACTACCATCTCATTCACCACCTCTGGCCCTCGGTTCCTTGGTACAAGTATCAGGCGGCCTACTGGGTGGCTAAGCCGGAGTTGGATGCGCGCAACTGCCACCAAACGCTGGGCATCTGGCGAAAGGGTGAGTTTTGGAGCTTTGTCTACGACGCACTGATTGGCCTGCACTGGCACAAGCCCGCCCCTGCAGTTACCCCGCGCGAGTCAGCCGCGGCGCCATCTCTTCCCCAGCTTGGCGAAGAGGCCGATTGAGATGGTCTTGCCCACGCTGCGGATCCCTCAGTTGCTGCTGTTTGTTGAGGCAGCCAGCTTGCTGCAGGACTCCAGCCAAGCCTGGGTAGAGGCTGGGCAGGCCCCAGCAGATCTGCCAGAACTGGTTGCCGAGGCGCGAGCGCAAGCCGAAGCCCAACTGCAAGCCCTTGGGATCCCGGCTGAGTTGCAAGCCCAGGTGCGAGGGATCTTGAGATTGACCCCGCTGCCGCAGGTGCTGGCCTACCTGCAGGACTTGCTGGACAGGGGGTCTGGCCCCGACGTGGAGGCTTTCCTGGACCAGGTGGGATCTGCCTCTACCCTGCTGCGCTTCCCGCCGCTGTTGGTGGCAGCTGTGGCTTTGCAGGTGTTGCTGGAGCGGCTGGATTTTTCTCCGGAAGAGAAAGCGGCGTTGCAAGCCCAACGGGAGCAATGGGAACAGGCCCTGGCAGAGTTATCCGCTCACCACAAAGTTTCCCCAGAGCCGCTGCGGACGGCTGCTGAGACGGCGCTGCAGGCTGTCTCGACGGAGGAGCTGCTGCAACTGGGCCAGGATCTGGCTCAAGATCTCGAAGATTGGGGGGCTCTGGGCGCCACCGAGGTTGAGGGGGAAACCGAGCCTCAGGTGGAAGTGGCGGGACCTTTGCTATTGATGATGGTGGCCGACCACCTGTTGGCCCAGACAGAGTATCCCCTCACCCCCGACCAACGGCTGGATCTACAAATCAACCGCACCGAGGCAGAGAGTCGCCTCGCCGCCATGCAAAAGCTGGGCCGCCTTGAGAACTTGGCGGAGCAACGGGCCTACATCCAGGCTTGGATCGCGCAGACTGCGGTTCCCGATCTTCTACAGGCTCTGGATCGCTGGTTTGCTCCCTCTGAGGCTGATCCCTGAGGTTCGTCAGAGGTAAGGCCGAGGCTCGCTATGCTCTTGATAATGCTAGCGGGAGGAGGTGGAAAGGGGACTGGGGCAGCCTCTTTTGGATTTTTTTAATCTTCAGCTCTTTGCAACCTTTGCTGAACCGTCATGTCCAAGAGTTGCGGCGCTTTCTAGCCATTCGGGAGTTGGAGCAAAAGCGAGGCAGCCGGGTGATTCTGCTTATCCACCGGCAGGAGTCGATCACCCAGTTTCCCGCTACATCAGCATCGAGGACTCAGAGCAGGTGCTGCGGGCAATCCGCCTCACTCCGCCCAACACCCCGATTGAATTCTGCACACCCCTGGCGGCCTGGTGCTGGCTACTGAACAAATTGCCCGCGCCCTTATTCCGGCCAAGGTGACGGTATTTGTGCCCCACTACGCCATGTCGGGGGGGACGATGCTGGCCCTGGCTGCCGATGAAATTGTCATGGATGTCAATGCTGTCCTAGGGCCGGTCGATCCGCAGATAGGGGGCTACGCTGCCGCCAGCATTTTACAGGTGGTGGCGGAAAAACCCATTGCCGAGATCGACGACCAGACGCTGATCCTGGCAAATCTGGCCCGCAAAGCGAGGCAACAGGTACAGAACTTTGTGCGGGAGCTGCTCAAGGACGAGGTGCCCAAGCGCAAAATTGCCCCCGAACGCATCGAGTCCCTCATCCAGGCTCTGACCAGCGGGCGGGTAACCCACGACTACCCGATTACGGCTGAAGAAGCGCGGGAGCTGGGCCTGCCCATCTCCACCGAGTTGCCGCCCCAGATCTACGCCCTGATGGATCTCTACCCACAAGCCAACATAGGTCGCCCTTCCGTCCCCCTACCAGCGGCGGATCCCGCTAGGGTGAGCTCTTGGCATAGGCGTCCATGGCTTCTCGACGCAACCCTTCCGCCCGTCGAAACAGCTCTTGCCCGGTGTGCAGGTGGCGATCGTCGAAGTTTAGGGGGAAGTAGCTCAGTTCCTCCAGGGCATCTTCCAAGTGGTTGAGGGCATAGTAGAGGCGGGAAGCCACCCCCCCCAAGCTGCTAGGGTTGGGAAGACGGCGAAAGATCTGCTGCGCCTGGGCCAGTTTCTGGGCGCACTTCTCCAGGTATAGGCCAAAGGCCGCCAGCAAGTCTGGATCGAAGGGATCAGCGGACAAAGCATTAAGCTGGGGTTTGAGGGAAGCCAACAGAGGTCCCAAAACCCGGTTGAGTGGCGTGTAAACCTGTCGAACCCAGGCTGCGCGGAGGACGGCCTCCTGGCTAACCGTCTGCGGCGGGGAAGGGCGGGGCAAGACCTGTCGGGAGCCCAGTTGCCGGTCGTATTCGCGACGGGCTTGGGGATCCCTGAGGACGGCATAGGCGGCGTTGATCTGGCGAATGCGCTCAGCACTGGCCCCATCTTTTCTGGCCAGAGGGCTGTCGGGATGGTGGTACTTGACCAGGCGGCGGTAGGCCTGCTTAATCTCGGCTGTCGTTGCCAGCCTCGAAACCCCCAAAATCTCGTAGTAAGATAGCCCCTCTAGCCCCCTTTCCATTGCGGTTACTGGTTACAGGCTCTCCTAATTGTACCCGCAGCCTACAATAGGGGTGAGTTGTCCGGTGTTGCCCCATGTCTTCCTCCTCACCTGGATCCCCCCATCCCCTCAGCGCTCTCTGGGGGGCTGCCCTTGCCGCCGGCCTAGGCTACGGCTTCCTGCAGTTGCTGCTTTCGATGCTGGCCAAGTTGCCGCCTGTAGATCTAGAAAGTGGAGCCCTGGCACGGGGGATCAGCCTTTGGGTGCGCTACTTGTTGGTGGGATCCGTTACTCTAGTGGCCTTCATGTTCGTCATGGTGGGCTTGGGGCTGGCAGCCTACTCGCTGCAATTACTGGGAGAACGGCTGACCTCTTCTCGGCACCGGTCCTAGCCGCAGTCGAGGGAGTTGGTTAGCTGGGACGCTGACGGAGGCGCTGGCTGACCAAGGTGCGCCCCTCTTGGGTGTAGAGCTGCCAGTAGTTCCAGTAGTTGCCAAAGACAGACTTGACATAGCCACGGGTTTCGGCAAGGGGGATTTGCTCCACAAACTCATCGGGATCCTCAAAGCCGAAGCGGCTTAGCCATCTGGCCACATTGCCAGGCCCGCCGTTGTAGCTGGCCAGGGCCAGCAGGGTGTTGTCTTGATAGGAGCGGTGGGTGTAGTCAAAGTACCAGCATCCCAGGCGCAGGTTGTCGGCAGGGTTGGTGAGGCGGTACTGGGCTAGGCCAAGCTTCTGGGCAATCCAGCGGCCGGTGGCAGGCATCACCTGCATCAAGCCCAGCGCTCCCGAGGCGGAGACAATCTCCGGCTCAAAGCGGGATTCCTGGCGGATCAAGGCCGCCACCATCAAGGGATTGAGGTTAAATTGCCGCGACCAGTAGGCCAGCCCAGGCCGGGCATAGGGATCCCCCTCCCACGTGTTCTCTGGGCTGGCGTAGTAGTGCAGCGGGTAGACAGCCTGCCAGAAATCCTGGCGCTGCCTCAAGCTCGGCAGCAGCGGGTCAGGCTCGGCGCTAAAGCGCAAAGCAGCCACCTGGTTGATCCCCTGGAGGTGTTCGCCAGCGTTGTTGCGCAAAATGCCGCTGGCAAAGCGCTCGGCCACGCTCATCTGGCGCGGATCCCGGTGCTGCAGAGCCATTTCCCCCTGCCAGCGCTCCCAGGCCAGTTGGCTGGCGCCGATGAGATGCAAAGTTTGCGTGGCCTCAGAGAGCGCCGGCAACGGTTGGCGCACCGGCTGAAAGTCCACCTCAACCCTTTGGCGGCCGCTGGAGAAATCTCCTACTGGCCAGCCCAGTTGCACCGCCGCCCGCCAGGCGTAGTAGGTGTGAGGGAATCGCTGCAGCACCTGGTGATAGATTTGCCGTGCCGCCGCCCTATCCCCCAGCCGTTCCCGCCATTTGCCCGCCCAGTAGAGCAGCTGCGCCCCCATTTCCGTATCCTGCTGGGCCAAGCCAATCTGCTGGGCCAGAGCAATAGCTGCCCTGAGATTGCCCGCTTGCGCCTGGCGCCAAGCCACCGTCCAGGCGGCGTTGGCTGCTGCTTCGCTGGCCGGGAAACGCTCCCAAAGGGCCTGCCGCACCGCCTGGGCCGACTGCGGGCTGCCGTTGCGGTCATAAAGCTGGCTGAGGCTGAGCAGGGCCTCTGGGGCCTCTGGATCCGAGCCGGATCCTACCTGTCGGAGCAACTGAAGGGCTGTCGGCAGGTCGCTCAGCTCGGCCAGGCGACGCCGGGTGAGGGAGGCCTCGGCAGCCTCGGGAAATTGCGCCAGCAGCGCTTGGTAGGCGGCCCTGGCCTGGGGAAACTCCCGCGAGATTTGGTGGCTGCGGCCCTGGCGGTAGAGGTTTTGGGGGGTGGCAGGGGCGTGTTTGTAGGCGCGGGCGGCTTTGCCGTACTCCCGCTGCTCCCAGTAGGCATCGGCCAGGATCTGCCAGTCGGAGGCTGTGAGGGATCCCTCCTGGGCTTGGCGCCAGCGATCCAAGAGGGGCGTTAACCCAGGGGTTTGCGGGTGATGTTGGGCCAGATCCCGCAGCAGGTCGTAGCGGTCGGGATGCTGCTGCAGCAAGTGCTGGAGGGCGCGAGCAGTCAAGGGGTGAGTGGGAAATTGCCGTCGCAGTTGCTCCACCTGGCCCATTCCCCACAGGGCATAGGCGGCTACAGGACTGTGGGGGTACTCCCGCAAGATCTTGGGCCACCAGATCTGGCGGGCAGTTTCTCGATCCCCCAGCTTTTCGTAGGCCTGGGCCCTGAGCTTCCAAATTTCATCGGTGAGAACTGGCAGCTTCTCTTCCAAGCCTTGCAAGGACTCCAGGGCCGCTTGGGCTTGGCCGGCCTGGAGGGCTCTGTAGGCGCGCAAAAAGGCAGCGCCAGAAGTCGCGCTTAGGGATGTCGGCGGCACCGCCGCCATCTCAACGGGTTCTGCCCAGGAAGAAGTGTAGAAGCCCCAGAGGGCGCCGCCCAGGACTCCGCCTGCTGCTAAGGCCGCGGCCACCCATCGCCTCCAGAGGTTGCTGGTTAGGCTCCCCATGCCTCCCTCCCCCAGCTCCTTGACTACGATACCCAATGGGGAGGCGCTGAGCCAGGGCAGGGAGAACTCCAGTTGGCGATGGGAACTGGCTCGAGGGGCTCTGGCAGGGGAAACCCCAGGATCTGGGCGTAGAAGTAAAGCTCTGCCTCCAGCGCCCGCTTGAGGTTGGCCGCCTGGCGGAAGCCGTGCTGCTCTCCCTCAAAGGGCACGTAGGCCACCGGGATCCCTTTGGCCTTCAGGGCAGCTACCATCTTCTCTGCTTGGTTGGGAGGAACGATGGCGTCCTCCAGGCCTTGAAAGAAAATGATCGGGCAGTTGAGACCCTCTAGGTGGTGGAGGGGAGAGCGCTCTCGGTAGAGGTCCTGCCGTTGGGGGTAGGGGCCAATTAAGCTCTCCAAGTAGTGGGACTCAAACTTGTGAGTTTCCCGGGCCAGCGCTTCTAGGTCACTGATGCCGTAGTAGCTGGCGCCGGCGCGGAAAACCCTGTGAAACGTCAAAGCCGCCAGGGTCGTGTAGCCGCCGGCACTGCTGCCGCGAATGAGCAATCGCTCGCCGTCAACCCGGCCCTGTTGGGCCAGGAATTGGGCTCCAGCAATGCAATCTTCCACGTCCACAAGGCCCCATTGGCCCTTGAGGGCCTCCCGGTAGGCCCGTCCATAGCCGCTGCTGCCGCGGTAGTTGACATCCAAAACGGCAATCCCCCGGCTGGTCCAGTACTGGATCCCCAAGTCGAGCACGGCTGCTGTCGCCCCCGTGGGCCCGCCGTGACTTTTGACCAAAAGGGGCGGCTTTTCGCCGGCAGGGGCCACGAAGTCGCGGTTCTTGGGAGGATAGAAGAAGCCGTAGGCCACTGTCCCGCCAGAAGTGGGAAAGGTGATGGGCTCAGGGATCGACAAGTACCCAGGATCCACCGCCGCGCTGCTAGAACGGGCCACCACCTCCAATTGGCCAGAAGGTAAGTCCAGACCGACCAAGGCCATGGCTTCGCTGGGGGATCCGGCCAGGAAGGCAGCTTTTTCGCCGCTAACTTGGAGGTTGTGGAGCTCGGTGTAGGGCAGGGGGAGCTCCTGCCGCCGTCCTGAACGCGGATCCAAAAGGGCCAGGTGGCAGAGCCCCTCCTGCCGATAGATGGCCAGGATTTGCCCATCCCCACAAAAGCCGTAGGTGCTCAGGCCAAACACCCACTGGGGCTCCCCAAACTCTGCTTCCATAGGACAGAGGGGAATTGGCCCCGAGGGATCCCAGCGGTAGAGGTTCCACCAGCCGCTGCGGTCGGAAACAAAGTAAAGCTCCCCCTGCGGCGACCACTGGGGTTGGAAAATGGACTCAGCCGGGCCACCAACAAGTTTCTGGGGTTCTCCCAAGCTGCCGTCAGGAGCCACTTCCGCCCGCCACAGCTCCGTGCCGTCCCAGGGCATCTGGGGGTGATCCCAGACCAGCCACACCAGGGTCTGACCGTCTGGGCTGAGTTGTGGGCTGGCGTAGAAATCGTGGCCCCTAGCCAAAACTTGCTGGGATCCGCTTTCTAGATCGATGGCCACCAGCGTATTTTCTGGCTCTCCCTGCTGGCTGTGATCCTCGCGCACGCAGAGGATGCGCCGGCGCCTCCTGTCCACCACCCCGTCGGCATAGCGGTAGGGGCCGGGCTCGGTGAGGGGCTGGGGAGCCAACCCCGGCAGCAGGCGGTAGAGCCGTTGATCGGCAAAGTTGCAAAAGTACACCACCCCCTCAGAGACCCAGTAGGCGCCACCCCCGTACTCGTGGACACGGGTGCGCACGTTGAAGGGTGCTGGCGTCAGTTCCTGCACCGTCCCATCGGCAGCTCGCCGCACCAGTACATTTCGCCCCTTCTCCTGCGGGCGGCCCTCTATCCAGTAGAGATTGCTCCCCTCCCAAGCCGGTTGCCCTAGGCGCAGGGACCCGGCCACCACTAGGTCAGCGGTAATTGGGGATCGCCAAGATCCATAGCTAGCCTGTTGCACCATTTCCCAATCCTTGCCAGCCCAGGACTCCCATTATGGCGGAGGGAAGGGATCCCTGCCCCGACGGAAGAAAAGCAACCTTTGGCTGCTCCCTCGCCCAGAGATCTGCCAGGATCAAGCAGGAGAGAACCTAGTTAACTCCCTCCTCCCTGCGTCTGTGGCTGCTCCCATTCACGTCACCGCCGAACCCTGGCTGCACACCTACAGCGAAATCATCGATGTGCGCTCGCCGGCAGAGTTTGCCGAGGACCACTGGCCGGGGGCCATCAACCTGCCTGTACTCGACGATGCAGAACGGGCAGAGGTGGGCACCCTCTACAAGCAGGTGGATCCCTTCACGGCCCGCAAGCGGGGAGCTAGCCTGGTGGCCCAGAACATCGCCCGCCACCTACAGACCCACTTTGCCGACAAGGACCGGGACTACCACCCCCTCATCTACTGCTGGCGGGGAGGACAGCGCTCGGCCAGCCTGGCGCTGGTATTGTCCCAGGTGGGCTGGCAGGTTACAGTTTTGCAAGGTGGCTACAAAACCTACCGCGCCTGGGTACGCCGACAACTGCAGAGCTTGCCCCAGGAGTTCACCTACCGCGTCCTCTGTGGGCCGACGGGGAGCGGCAAAACCCAGTTGCTCCACTACCTGCAGCGCCAGGGATCCCAAGTCCTCGATCTAGAAAAGCTGGCCTGTCACCGGGGATCGGTGCTGGGGGGCGAGTGGGGGGTGCCCCAGCCGAGCCAGAAGTTCTTTGAGAGCCAGTTGGTTCAAGCCTTCCTCAAGTGGGATCCCGCCAAGCCGGTCTGGGTGGAAGCTGAGAGTGCCAAGGTGGGCCAGCTCCACCTGCCCCCTGCCCTTTGGCAGGCCCTCACCCAAGCCGACTGCATAGAGGTGCAGCTGCCCCTGGAAGAGCGGGTGAAGGGGTTGATTGCCCACTATCCCCACTGGATTGCCCACCCCCAGGCGCTAAAGGAAAAATTGCAGTCTCTCAAGTCCCGCCACGGCCAGGCCCGCCTGCAGCGCTGGTTTGAGCTCATCGATGCCCAAGACTGGCCGCAGTTTGTCCGGGAGCTACTGGAGCAGCACTACGATCCCACCTATCGGCACAGCCTGCAGCGGAACTTTCATCGTATTCGGGCCCGGCTTGAGCTGCCTGACCTCTCCGAGTCCAGCCTCAGGGAAGCTGCCACCCGCCTCCTTGAGATGTCGTCTGCAGCTCGACCAATGCGGTAGGCCTTGGGGCCCCCACCCGAAGCAACTGTCTGAGTTTGAGCTCCAAGGGAGACTTGAGAGGAAGTGCAGGTGAGGAAAGGGAGCAGCTCCAGCCAGGGCAGCAACGCAACTTGGGCATCTTGTTCGTAGCCGGCCGGCTTTTCTGGGCCAGTTTGTCCTCCCTGCTACCCACCCTGCCCCTCTGCGTCAAGGATGCCAGCAGCACTAGCCAACAGGTGGGCCTGGTGAGGGGGCCTTCCCGGTTGGGCTGCTGGCTTTTCGAGCTTGGCTGGGACGCCTGGCAGATGGCCACAGCTGTAGGAGCAGCAGCAGTGGCTCCCTTGCCAGCTGGATTCCGTGGGTAGCGCTGGTGTGGGCCTTCCACGGGATCAGCATTGTGGCTTTTGCCACTGCCTACGTGGCTCGGGTAGCGAATCTGGCCCCTGAGGGAAGACGCGGCGAAGTTGGGTCAATCCCGTGGGGGTTGCTATTGGCCCCGTGTTGGGCGGCTTTTTGCAGGAACTCACCGGCTATGGGCCTCGGTTTTTCTCCGCTGCCCTGCTAAGAGGGGTGGGCTTTCTCTGTACCCAAGCACTTCAAGAACGGCAGCAGGAACAGAGGGGATCCCCAGCCCGCGACCCAAAGGTGCGCTCCCTCACGGGGGTAATGCTGCTGGGGGGGTTGGCCTTCGACATTGACACTCCCCCGACTAAAGTTGGGAGATTCTGCGGACCTGCCTCTTCGCCGTCTCTTGTCCTATCCTAAGCTGAGGTTGCTGGAGAAACTCGAGATGGCAGCGCGGCGTTGGCTTGCCTTCATCGGATCCCTGCTGCTAAGCGCCTTGGGGAGAGGGGGGGAAGAGGCTTGGGCGGTAACAGTGCGGGTACAGCTGGCCGATACCGCCACTCCTTTGGTGGTGGGAGTTTCTCTGCCTGCCCAACTAACTGATGGCCGCGGAAAGGTGTTGGCAGAGCTGCCGCCCCTAAGGGGGTTTTGGGCCCGCCCCAGCCCCCGGGGGGTGCAGCTGCACAAGGCCGTTAGTCCAGTACTGTTCATCGAGCCGCCAGAGGGCGGCCTAGTGGCAGTCAATGGCCGCTGGTATTCCGGCAAGGTGCTCTTGATGGGCTACAACCGCTTGCTGGCCATCAACTACGTTCACCTCGAGGAGTATGTGGCCAGTGTGGTGGAAGCCGAAATGGGATCCCGCTTCTTACCCGAGGCCCTGAAGGCCCAGGCAGTGGCTGCTCGCACCTATGTTCTTTACCACCGCAATTCCCGGCGCTGGTTTGATGTGTATAGCGACACCCGCTCCCAGGTGTATCGGGGCCTCTCGCAGCGCTCGGCAGCTGCCCTGGAGGCAACACGGGCCACCCGCGGCGTAGTCCTGGTGTACGGGGGAAAGTTTGTTAATGCCATGTACAGCGCCAGTGCCGGGAGCCAGACCGTTGGAGTGGACGGGATCCCTTATTTGCGGAGCCTGCCGGACTTCAGTCCCTATCCCAAGCTTGGCCATGGCATTGGCATGAGCCAGTGGGGTGCTCAGGAGTTGGCCCGCCAGGGCTGGAGCTACCGCCAAATTTTGGCCTATTATTACCCAGGCGTTAGACTTGCCCGCTTGCCAGAGTAAGACACCTCTCGAGGTTGCTGGAGCCCTTTGAGGGAAGGGGAGAAAATGCCGCAGAATAGGGATGGCTCTCCCCGTATTGAAGTTTGCCTGCGCACCCCACCATGAGCAACCTGAACGAAACGACTTCCTCTGGTCCAGCCGCTGTACCGCCAACAGGCGGAACAGGCTCTGCTGAAGATCCCGCCGCAGGAGAAAGCAGAGCTGCCGCTCCCAAGACCGCCCCAGGATCGGACAAGGAATCCGCCAGCCGGCGTGTCCGTCAACTCCTGGGTATGAAAGGGGCGGAGGTGGAGTCTCGCTCCGTTTGGCAAGTTCACTTACAGCTAATGAAGCCTGTAACCTGGATCCCGTTGATGTGGGGTCTGATTCCGGGGGCAGCCTCCTCTGGCCACTTTACCTGGACTTGGGAGAACGTGGCCCTCATCCTGGTGGCCATGATCCTGGCCGGCCCCCTAATGACCGGCTACACCCAGACCCTAAACGAGTACTACGACCGCGAGATTGACGCCATCAACGAGCCCTACCGCCCCATTCCTTCCGGAGCCATCTCCCTCCGGCGGGTGGTTATCCAGATCTGGGTGTTGCTGATTTTGGGGCTGGCGCTGGCCTATGCCCTGGATTGGTACACCGGCCACGACTTTCCGGTCATCACCTGCATTGCCCTGGCGGGAGCCCTAATTGCCTACATCTACTCGGCGCCGCCCCTGAAACTAAAGCGCAATGGCTGGCTGGGCAACTACGCCCTGGGCGCCAGCTACATTGCTTTGCCCTGGTGGACAGGCCACGCCCTGTTTGGCCAGCTCAACTGGACAGTCTGCATCCTAACTCTAATCTACAGCTTGGCCGGCTTGGGGATTGCCGTGGTCAACGATTTCAAGAGCATGGAGGGGGATCGGCAGTTTGGCCTGGCCTCGCTGCCGGTGATGTTTGGCGCTATGGGGGCGGCCTGGATCGCGGCGCTGATGATCGACCTATTTCAGTTCGGCATGGCCTCGTTTTTGCTGGGAGCCGGCCTAAAGCTCTACGCCGCAATTTTGGTGCTGCTTATTATCCCCCAGATCACCTTCCAAGACATGTACCTGCTGCGGGATCCGCTGAAGAATGATGTGAAGTACCAGGCCAGCGCTCAGCCTTTTCTAGTGTTGGGCATGTTGGTGGTGGGTCTGGCGCTGGGGCGTTCCGGGCTGTGGTAGTCGAGCCGAAGGCCAAGTGCCCATCCTGGCAAGCGAGGTGACGGCTTCCGCCCTGGCTCATCCTCTCTACCGGGGCCAAGATCAAGCTAGGGATCCCTCTAAGGTAGCCGATGGATCCCAAAGAGTGGAATGGCCCTGGGCCAAAGGAGAGGTCCGATGAAACTGTTTTTTCCCTACCCACTGGGGCTAAGCCTGGCTTTGCTCTTGGGGGCTGTCGCTCCTGTACAAGCTCAGCGGATCGTCATTGATGGCCGCGGGATCGTTGTCGAACCCAGCACCGGTGGCTCGGTTATCCTCAACCCCGGCCAGCCGCTCTTGGCTCCGTTCCCGCCCGGGGGAGTTCCTTTTTCCATCGATGCCGAGGGCCAAGTGGTCTCTGCCCCTGGCTACCGCTGCAGCGCCACCACTGCTGCCGACAACTCCCCCATCATCTGCCGCTCCCAGTTCAATCCCAACGACGTGGTGGTCTACGAGCGGGATGGCCGCTCCAACACCTTCTTCGTCAATACTGACAACACCGGGATCCGGCCCAGCGGCAGCGGCCTGCGGATTCTGCCCAACTCCGAGCCGGTGCAGCCTTCTGGCAGTGGCTTGCGCATCCTTCTCAACTGACAACCGGGATCCCTCTCTCTCCGCTGGCAACCAGCAGTCGCCTGTGTCTAAGAGGATCCTCAGTGGGCAGGTTGGGATCCCGCCCGTCTTGCTTCTAGTTCCTGCAGGATCTGCCGGTGGCGCTGCCGGGTGATGGGGTAGAGCCACACCAGCAGGATGCCGCCGATTAAAACCACCGCCGGCAAGGGGCCAATGGCAAGGCGGATGGCCAACAGGGCCGACTCCGGCTGGGTGGGCGGTGGCTCCCCGGCCACCGAAGGGATAAAGCCAGACCACTCCAGAACTTGCCCTAGGAAAAACAGCCCCAGTCCTAGGCCTACCTTTTGCAGGAACACCATCAAGGCGTAGAAGATCCCTTCCCGCCGCTCCCCAGTGTGCAGCTCATCCAGGTCGATGACATCCGGCAACATCGACCAGGGGCCGAGATAGGCCGTGGCCGAAACCCCCACCCCCGCCAACAGCGCCAGGGCAATCATGAGCCGCTCCTGGCCGGGCTGTAGGAAAAACAGGCCGGCTTGCGAGATCAGCCAAAACCCCGCCCCGATCAGGTACATGGCGCGCTTGCCCAGGTGGGCGCTCAGTCGCGTCCAGGCAAACAGGGTCAGCACCGCAACGCTCTGAACCGCCAACACCACTAGCGAGATCCACACTTCCGGCAACTGCATCCAGAAAACGATGAAATAGGGGATGATCGTGGCCGTAAACTGAAACGCCAGCCAAGAACACAGGTAGATGCCGCTGACAAATAGATAGGGGCGGTTGCTGAAGGCCACCCGCAGTTGCTGCAGTAGGGGCAGCGGATCCCGCCAGGATTGATACTGTTCTCGCACCCCCCAAAAGCAGAGCAGCAGGGGCAGAGCCGAGATTACCCCAAAACAAGCTCCCGCCAGCAGATGGCCAGCAGCCCGATCCGGCAGCAGGTTAACCAAAAGCGGAAAGGTGACTACTGCAACCATGCTGCCCCCCACCGAGAAGGCAAAGCGGAACTGGTTGAGCTGGGTGCGCTCGTCGTAGTCTTGGGTTAGCTCCGCTGTCAGAGAGGCATAGGGAATGTTGGCGGCAGAGTAGAAGGTGTTAAACAGCAGCGACACCGCCAGGTAATAGGCAGACAAAAGCCCAGTTCGACCGGGAAAAGGGATCCACCACTGCGCCGCAAAGGTCAGGGCAAAGGGAAGAGCCGAAAACAGCAACCAGGGGCGGCGACGACCCCAACGGCTGCGGGTGCGGTCGCTGAGGATGCCGATGAGGGGATCGTTGAGGGCATCCCAAAAGCGGGTGATGGCGTAGATGCTGCCGGCCAGGCCCGCCGCCAGGCCGACAGTATTGGTGAGAAAGGGCAGCAGGAAAAAGATGAGGATATTGGCCGTCATGCCCGTGCCCAGATCCCCCACCCCATAGGCCAGCTTGGTCCACCAGCTTAGTCGTCTGTCGGCCATGGCTTGCTCGGCAAAGGGGTGTTGACGGGGAAGGGGCGGAGGCCAATGGCCTTTGTGGCAGAGGGGCTAGACGCGCATCTGGCTCATTGCCTCTAGATCTAGCACCCTGGCCACCTCTTCTGGACTCATCAAGTTGCGCTCCAGGACAATCTGGCGGATGGGCTTCCCCGTTTCCAGGGAGATCTTGGCCACTTCTGCCGCCTGCAGGTAGCCAATGTAGGGGTTGAGGGCAGTCACCAAAGCCAGTGTCCCCTCTGCATAGCTGCGACAGCGATCCGCCTGGGCGGTGATGCCGCTGACGCAACGTTCAGTAAAGACCCGCAGGCTGTTGTTGAGGATCTGCAGGCTATGCAGGAGGTTATAGGCAATTAGGGGCATCATCACGTTGAGTTCAAACTGCCCTGCCTGGGCCGCAAGGACAATGGCAGTGTCGAGGCCGATGACCTGAAAGCAGACCATGTTCAGCATCTCAGCCATCACCGGGTTGTACTTGCCGGGCATGATGGAGGAGCCGGGCTGCACCGGCGGCAGTTGGATCTCTTTAAGGCCGGTCTTAGGGCCGGAATCCATCAGCCGCAGGTCATTGGCCAATTTGATGCCGTCTTGGGCCAGGTTGCGCAGGGATCCCGATAGGTGCACAAAGGGGGCCATGCTCTGCATCGCCGCCATGGGATGGGGAGCCGGCGTGAGGGGCAACTGGGTGTACTCTGCCAGCCGCTGCACCACCTTTTGCCGGTATAGGGGATGGGTGTTGAGGCCGGTGCCAACGGCGCTTCCCCCCAGCCCCAGGCTGCACAGGGCTTGGCTGGCCTCCTCAATCCAGCGACGGTGCTGGGCAAAGATGGCTGCGTAGGCGCCGAAGCTGTCCCCTAGGCGCACCGGCACTGCATCCTGCAAATGGGTGCGGCCCGCCTTGAGGATGGCGCGAAACTCCTGCGCCTTTTGCTCCAGCGCCGTCACCAGGTTGTCCAGCGTGCCCAGGAGATCCCGCTGCACCCGCAGTAGGGCGGCCAGACGAATGGCGGTGGGGATGACATCGTTGGTGGACTGGCCATAGTTGACATGGTCGTTGGGGCTAACCCGCTCGTAGCGCCCCTTGGGCTCCCCCAGAATCTCCAGGGCGCGGTTGGCCAGCACCTCGTTGACGTTCATGTGGTGGGAGGTGCCTGCCCCGGCCTGGTAGACATCCACCACAAACTGATCCCGCAGGGATCCCTGGAGAATCTCGTCTGCTGCTTGGACGATGGCCTTGGCCACCTCAGGGGGAATGCAGCCCAGCTCGCCGTTGACTTCAGCCGCCGCCTTTTTAATGAGTACACAGGCCTCCACGTACTCCGGTAGCGGCTTGAGGCCGCTGATGGGAAAATTTTCAAGAGCCCGGGCGGTTTGGATGCCGTAGTAGACCGACTGGGGCAATTGCCGCTCCCCCATCGAGTCCCGCTCGCTGCGCACTGGTGGCTCTGAAGGCATGACCGTTTGGCTTGCTTAGCTGGCAGGGTTCGATCCCTTTTCCTGCAAGGCAGCCAACTGCTGGCTGAGGCGCTCGTTGTTTTCCGCCAAAACTAGCACCATGGCTGCACAGGCTAGGTGAACTGCAGCCCGAAACTCTGCTGAGGTCTTGTACTGGGCCAACGCCTCACTGTCGCCCTCGCGGGGGCTGAGGATCAGTTGGACTGACTTTTGGGCCAGATCTTTCAGTTCCCGTTCCGTTAAACCCAGTTGCACCGCTTTTGCTCTCCCTGTAAACTAGGAAACCAACTTTGCCCCGCCCTCGTTGCCAGCAGGGCTGCCATCTGGTTATCCTACCGCGGTTGTTACCCCAATCCAGCAATATTTTCCCCTGGGCAAGTCCAAAGCTCCTAGAAAAAAACAAAAAATGCCAGCTAGTATAGGTTGCAGGAGCTCTTGCCCTTCTGGCCAAGGGAGCAGGGTTTTTCCCCGTTGGCCAGCAACGGTGCAGAGCAGACTACCATCTTTCCGTTGTCCGTTTAGAGAGAGGAAAACTTGTCCGTCGAACGTCCCCTTGACCGCTTTCCCCCTAAGCAGCGCGGAGAGCTGCCTGCTATCAACGAGCGGATTCGCTTCCCCAAAATCCGTCTCATCGATACCGATGGCACCCAGCTGGGGATCATGAGCCCCCAAGAAGCCCTGCGCATAGCCGAGGAAAAGGATCTGGACTTGGTCTTGGTGAGTGACAAGGCGGATCCTCCTGTCTGCCGCATTATGGACTACGGTAAGTTCAAGTTTGAGAAGGAGAAAAAGGAACGGGAGGCCCGCAAAAAGCAACATACCGCCGAGATCAAGGAAGTGAAGTTTCGTTACAACATCGGCGAGCACGACTACCACGTCCGCCTGCGGAGTGCCCAGCAGTTCTTGGGGGAGGGAGACAAGGTGAAAGCCACGGTAATGTTCCGCGGCCGCGAGGCGCAGCATGCCGAGCTGGGGGAAGAATTGCTGCACCGCTTGTTCAGAGACTTACAAGAGGTGGCGGAAATGCAGCAGCCTCCCCAGAAGGAGGGTCGGAACATTACGATGATCCTCGCTCCCAAAAAATCCAGCTAAGAGGGATCCCGCCCATGCCCCTTGCCGTTGGAGATCCAGCCCCGGAGTTTACCCTGCCCGATGCCGAGGGCAGGCTGATTAGCCTAGGCCAGTTGCGGGGCCGGCGGGTGGTCCTCTACTTCTACCCTCGCGACAACACCCCTGGCTGCACGCAAGAGGCCTGTGGCTTTCGCGATGCCTACGCGGATTATCAGGCGCAGGGGATCCAGATCTTGGGGGTGAGTGCCGACGACGCCCGTTCCCACCAAAAGTTCGCCCAAAAGCTGCAACTGCCCTTTCCCCTGCTGGTGGATGAGGGGGCCAAGGTGGCCAGGGCCTATGGGGTCTATGGCCCGAAAAAGTTCATGGGCAAGGTCTATAACGGCATCCACCGCACCACCTTTGTCATCGACCCGGAGGGGAAGATTGAGGCCGTTATCACCCAGGTCAAGGTAGGAACCCACGCCGCAGATCTGCTCAGGCAATTAACCGGCTCCTAGAGTTTCCAGAGGGACAAAAAGGGCTGCCATTGGTTTCCCTAGAACTGTGTCCCGACGCACCCGTACCACCAAGTCCATCCACGACAGCTACCAGATCTTGGGGTTGGCTGGCCAAGGGCAGTATGGGCGTGTCTTCTGCGCCCGGCCCCGCCAAGGGGGGGATCTGGTGGCCCTCAAGGAGCTGCCGGTGGAGCGCTTTCCCACCCCCAACCTGCTGCGGGAGCTGCGTTATCTGCTGACGTTGAACCACCCCAACATCACCCGCTGCTACGCTCTGGAACATGCCCGTGAGGGGCGGTATTTGGTGCTGGAGTACTGCGAGGGAGGCACGCTGCGGGAGCTGATTGACCAGGTGGAGCGGGGGTTGTGGCTGCCGGTCAAGCAGGTTTTGGGCTTTGTGGATCAGATCTTGGCCGGCTTGGATCATGCCCATCGACAGGGGGTAATTCACTGCGATGTGAAGCCCGAAAATATCCTGCTTAAACCCACGCCGCAGGGCTGGCAACTGAAGCTGACGGACTTTGGCATCGCCCGTCACCCCCAGCCTGCCCCGGGCGAGATCACGGCCACTGGCTCACCGGCCTACATGGCCCCGGAGCGGTTCTACGGCCAGTTTAGCCCTGCCTCAGATCTCTACGCGGTGGGGATCATCCTGCTGGAGCTGCTGACAGGGCGGCGGCCTTTTTCCGGCTCCCCCAGCCAGTTGATGCACGCCCACCTCAACCAGTGCTTTGTCTGCCCGGAGGGGATTCCGGCACCTTTGCAAGCGTTGCTTGAGGTGGCTCTGCGCAAGCTGCCCCTGCGGCGGTTCCGCACAGCAGCGCAGATGCGTTCGGCCTTGGCCGCGTTTGCCCAGGAGTGGCAGGAGCCAGCTGCCTGTTGGGTTGGCCCGCGGGTGCTGCGCCAGTTACCCCCCGGGGTGCAGGTCTGGGATCTGCCCGCTGCCGGCTCTGGCGGCGACAGCAGATTGCAGAAGTTTTATGTCTGTGAGGATCCCAGCGGCTGCCGCTCCCCCCTGCTGCTGCGAGTGACCTCCCAGAGCTTAGAGTGGCTAGAGCTGCAGACCCCTGCCGCAGGGGCGCCACCTCTGGCCCGTTTCCCCCTGGCCGAACCGCTGCAGGAGGTAGTGTTTCTGGGGACTTTTCCGGAAGCCCTGGCCGTTGGCAAAAGTAGCCTTCTCCACCTCAGTCCTGCCCGCATCCGCCCCCTGCTGAGTTTTGAAGAGGAGTGGCAAGCCACCTGGCTGGAGGAGCGGCAGGAGCTCATTTGGGCTACTGCCAAGGAAATGGGGGCAGTGCAATGGCTGCCGAGGGGGCCAAGCGTAGCTCGGCTCTTCTCGGAGTTCCACTGCTATTTCCGCTGGCCTTGGCAGGTGCCGGTGGGATCCCTGCCTCGCTTACTGGCCCTCTCGCAGCAGCTGGTACTGCTAGGAGGGGGGGGACAGCAGGGGGTGAACCTATGCGTGTTGCCCTACCCACAAACTGGGCAGACGGGAGCGCAGCCGCTCTGCTATCGCCTTCCGTTAGATCCCAAGGGGGAGGTGCTTAGCTTGGGGGAACGGCTGCTATTTGCCCCCAGCGATGGGGGGAGAGAGGGCTGCTGCCCCCATCTGAGTGTAGTGCAGCTCAACCCCCTGCGGCTGCGCCGCTGGTTCTTAAAAGGGTGGCCAGTTCAGATGGCCAAGGCCCCCTGGGGTGTGCTGCTGCTGTGTCAGGAGGGGGAGGGGTTCTCGTCCCTCTGGCTGTATAGCAAGGGGGGGGATCCCCTAGCCCAGGTAGCTGTGCCCGCCACCTCAAGGGTACTGCAGGTGGGACAAAAGGGACGGGTCTGGCTGCAGGTGCCCACGGGAGACAAGCTGCAGCGCTTCCAGCTGTGGCAGTTGGATTTCAACCAGTTGCCAGCGGGTAACTATGCTGCTGAGGTAATTCCCCTGGCCTAAGGAGAGGACGGCCAACTTAGCCCAGGGGAAGTCCATAAAAAAATCGTACTGACCGGTTGCACTTTTAACCTCCTGTGGGTTTTGCGCTATTTTTCAATGGTTGTTGCGGAGGAAGCCTTGCCATGAGTCAGCATTTGCCTGAACCCTCTGCCCCAAAGGCAGATCCCAGTGGGTTGCTGGAGCAGCTGCGACGGCGAGAGGGGGGGTGGTTGGATTGGGCCAAGGCCTGCCAAAGCCTGCAGCAACAGAAAATGACTCCCCAGGCCATCTTTGAGGCAACTGGGCTTGAGCCTGCCAAGCAAAACCAGATTGTTGTCGCCGCACAGGTTTACGAGGGGATGGCCAAAGCAGGCGCCAGCTCAGCCCTCTTGGAGCACTTTGCCCAGCGAGGTAGCGACATCCTCTACGAGCTGCGCATCCTTTCCCCCCAGGATCGCATCCGGGTGGCGGAGCTGGTGGCGAGCCGCAACCTAGGTGCTAAGGAGACCCACGAGATAGCTCGGGCTGTGAAAAGCTATGCCCAACTGCAGCAGCTCCCCGAAGGGTTTACCGATCACCCTGGGGATGCAGTAGCCTATCAAGCCTGGAAGACTGCCCAGCAAACCCGCGATTTGCAGGAGCGGACACGAGCCATTGGCCGGGCTTTCCAGTATGTCCACAGCGAGACGGCCCGCCGTCAGATTGAGCAGCTTCTGTCGATGCTGGCTCCCGGCTCTCGGCGCAAGCCCTTGCCAAGGCTGGCGGTATTCCGCCCAGAGGAGGAGCTGCCCCGCTTGTTGCCGGTGGCTGGAGCTCTGCCTTTGGCCACCGCCACTTGGGAAGCGATCCCGGCTGCCGCGCCCCAAGGACCTTTTGGCTGGGTCAGCAGCGCCGCGGGACAGATGTGGATAGCCCTGCCCGCCTGGCCAGCCATTCAAAGGGCCGCCGACCCTGTGGCCCTACAGGTGGAAAATCGGCTTCTGGGATCCCTCTTGGACTGGCCGGTGGCCTCTGAAGAAGAGCAGGATCCTGTCTTGCTGGTGGTGGATCGGGCCGTGCGCACCTGGGAAGAAAGGGCGGGGGCTTTTCTGGTGGATCGGGAGGGATGGCTGTCCCTGGAGTGGATTGAGGATTTGCCCTCCTCTCCCCTCCTCGGCCAGGTGCTCCTGGCCATGCGCCCACCCCGCCTCTTCGATGAGGAAGTAGCCCAGGATCCCTGGCAGCTGGAGGAGTAAGCAGCGGCCATTTCCAGGAAAAGGAAGGGGGGCTACCGACAAGTGCTCTTCAAAAACCGGTGTAGAGCCACAGCGGCAAGCCAGAGGTACTGACCTCAAACTGCAGCCGCTCCAGGGCCTCTGCCGCAGGCAGGAAGCGAGCCCAGCCCCTGCGTCGGGGCAGTAGATCGTAGAACTTAGTCTCCGGCGGCAGCCCCGCCAGTTCGGCTGCCCAAAGGCGAGCATCTTCTTCGCTTCCTAAACGATCAACTACCCCCAGGTGCAGAGCCTGCTCGCCACTGAAAATGCGGCCATCAGCAAAGGTTTTGACCACATTCACGCTCAGTCGTCGCGCCGCTGCAACGGTGTGCACAAACTGGCTGTAGGTGATGTCGATTAGCTCTTGGAGGATGTTGCGCTCTTCGGGAGTCAGCTCACGATCAAAGGAAAGAATATCTTTGTAGGGACCGGACTTAATCACCTTAAAAGAAATCCCAATTTTGTCCAGCAGCCGTTCAAGGTTGTTGCCGCGAATGATAACACCAATGCTGCCGGTGATGGTGCCAGGGTTGCTGACAATTTTTTCCGCTCCCATGGCAATGTAAACTCCCCCTGAGGCGGCGATGTTGCCAAAGCTGGCCACAATAGGAATACCTTTTCGCTCTCGCAGGCGCACAAGGGCGTTGTAGATTTCCTGCGAGTCCGCCACTGTCCCGCCTGGGCTATCGATGCGCAGCACCACAGCAGGGATCTGCTTTTCCTCCACCTCCTTCAAGGCTTTGAGAACCCGCTCCCGGGTTTTGCTATCGATAACTCCTGCTACCTCAATGCGGCCAATTTGCCGACGTAAGCCACCCAAGAACCATTGCTTCAGCATAGATAAAGAGCGGCACAAGAATAAGCCTGTACTTCCTATCATGGAAGGTGCTTGGCAGCTGGGTCAACCAAGCAGCTCAGATATTGCCGTACACTGGGATCGCTGCTCCTCTGAGATCTCGTGCTGCTTCGGAAACCAAAAAGGCAATCACCCGGCCAATCGACTCCGGCTTTACCCACAGCTCCGCCTGCTCGGAGCCCATGGCAGCGCGGTTGGCGGGGGTGTCGATGATGCTAGGCAAGATGACGTTGGCCGTGATGTCCATCCCTTTGGTCTCGGCAGCAATGGTGCGGGTCAGGGCCACGACTCCGGCTTTGGAAGCGCAGTAGGCGGCCAGTTGGGATCCGGGCTCCACTGCCCCTCGGGAGGCCACGGTCACGATCCGCCCATAGCCCTGTTGCCGCATTTTGCGCAGGCTGTGCTTGCAGGCCAAAAACGTGGTGGTGAGGTTGAGGTCAAAGTCACGTCGCCAATTTTCTAAGCTGTACTCGTGGGTGGGGCCCATGGCAAAGCCGCCCACCAGGTGCACCAAGCCATCGACGCGGGGCAGATCGTCAACGAGTTGGGCTACAGCGGCTTCATTCAGCAGATCCACCTGCACAAAGCGCACCCGCTCTAGGCTCTGGGCTGGCAGGCGCTGCCGCAAGCCCGCCAGCTCCTCCTCTTGGCGGTAGGTCAAGGTCAGCTCTGCCCCTGTGTCCAAGAGCACGGGGGTTACTCCCAACCCCAGCCCGCCGGTACCGCCAGTTACAAGGATTTGCTTGCCTTGGTTGTTGAGCATGGGTTCCTGGGAAGCTTTGGGAACTTCTTCCTCACCCTAGCGCGTTTTCCCTACCAGGAACGGCAGCCAGCTTAGGGGTCTGCTCCAGTAGCAGATCGCTCAGGGCCAGCCAATCGGGCAGATCCAGTTCTTCGGCGCGGGCCGTGGGGCTGAGGTGGAGCTGGGCCAAGGCCGCAGCAACAACCTGGCGATCCACCAGGCCCTGCAGAGCATTGACCAGCTGCTTGCGGCGGCTGGAGAAGCCCCGGCAAACCAGCTGGGAGAACCAGCAGGGATCGCGGGCGGGAGTGGGGGCGGGGCGGGGGGTAAGGCGAACCACCGCCGATTCCACTTGGGGAGGGGGCTGGAAGGCGCTGGGGGGCACGCGGCAGATAAGCTCGCACTCGGCTAGGTAACGCACCCGTACGCTTAGGGCGCCGTAGGCTTTGCTACCAGGGCCGGCCTGCAGGCGCTCAGCCAGCTCTTTTTGCACCATCAAGATGATGCGCTCAAACTGCCTCACTGGCTGGGCGGGGGATCCCAAAACTTTCTCTAGAATGGGGCCGGTGAGGTTGTAGGGGATATTGGCCACCAGTAGGCGGGGCTGAGGCGGGAGCGGCAGGCGCAGAAAATCCCCCTCCAACAGCTGAAAGCGGGGCTCATTGGCAAAGCGCTTGCGCAACAAGCGGCACAGATCCCGATCGATCTCCACTGCCACCACCTGGACGCCCCGGGCCAACAGGCGCCGTGTTAACTGCCCTGTGCCAGGGCCAATCTCCAGCACCCAGGGGGGATCCCTGCCCTCTTGGGGTGGTGGCAACTGGGCGGCCTCCACAATTGCCGCGTGGACGGCAGGATCCTTGAGCCAGTGCTGGCCAAAGCGTTTGCGGGGATAGGGCATGGTTAAATCCGCATCTTCTCCTGGGGCGGATGGGGATCCCTGGCTAGGATGGGCCGGCGGTAGAGCGGCACGGTAAAGGTAACGGTCGAGCCCAACCCCTCCCCCAGGCTGTAGAAATTGATCTCGCCCCCCATGGCCTCCACTAGGCGTTGGCTGATGGCCAAGCCTAGGCCAGTCCCCCCGTACTGGCGGGTAGTGGAGCCATCCACTTGGGTAAAAGCCTGAAACAGCTTCTGCTGCTTTTCCAACGACACACCGATCCCAGTGTCAATCACGCGGATGCGGGCCATCCCCGGCTCGCCAGGTAGGAGGTCAGCTCGCACCGTCACGGAGCCCTTGGGGGTAAACTTAATGGCATTGCCCACTAGATTCAGCATCACCTGCAGCAGGCGCTGGTAGTCGCCATAGAGCAAAATTGGCTCTTCCGTAAGGGGCAGGTGGAAGCTAAGCTGCAGTCCCTTTTGACTAGCTTGCAAACTGGTTTTGGCCTCCACATCCTTGAAGAGGGCTTGCAGGTCGCAGGGTTGAAAGTGCAACTGCAGCTTGCCTGCTTCAATTTTGGCAATATCCAGTACGTCGTTGATTAAAGCCAACAGGTGCAGGGCAGAGCGGTAGGCTTCCTGCAAAAAGTCCAGCTCCTCTTCTCGGCTTTCGGCCAGCCCGTCCAGCACCAACTTAATGAAGCCAATGATGCTGTTTAAAGGTGTACGCAGCTCGTGGGAGGTGTTGGCCAGAAATTGGCTTTTTAGCTGGTTGGCCGATTCTGCTTGGGCGCGGGCTTGCTCCAGCTCTTTGTTTTTCTGAAGCAAGGTTTGGTTGGCCAGTTGCAGACGGGTGGCCAGTTGGCGACTTTGCTCCAGCAAGCTAGCGTGGGCGATGGCAGTACCCAAGTAGGTGGCAACAATCTGCAGCACCTGGAGGTGGCCGCTCTGCCAGGCAGGCGCAGTCTTGGGGGGCAGCACCTCTAGCCAAAGCAAGCTGTTGGGGTAGCCGCGGTAGGACATGGCCACAGCCAGGTGGCGTTCTGTTACCACTGGCTCTTCCTGTCTAAGGGCCTGGAGCAAATGGGGGTGATCCCCTAACCGCAGAGTCTGATTAAGCAGTGAGGGAGTTTCCGGATAGCGGCGGTACTCAGCATTCACTGTTAGGGAATCCTGCCCTGTCTCGTAGAGGGCTAGCAGACAGCGATCCACCCCAAACAGCTGCCCCAACTGCTCCACCGTCTGCTGGCCCAGCTCGCGGATCCCGGCAGAGTGGCCAATGCTGCGCATGAGCTGAGCTGTAACCGCCTGAAGCGGCTCACTGAGAAAGGAGTACGGCGAGCTGGGGGGCTTGCTTGTCCCTCCAGCCAAGTTGAAAGGCGTTGCCCCCAACACCTTGCCCACCACCGCAACCGCTACCACCTCCCCCTCCGTATCCCGCACGGGGTTGAGGCAAAGATGCAAATGCAGCTTGTAGCGGGGCGAGAGGACTTGGCATTCGTGCTGCAAGGGATCCCCTTGTGCAAACACCTGGCTTAGCTTGGCTTGGTACTCCTCCCCATTGACTACCTCCCAGCTCTGCTGCCCGGCCACAATCTGCGGGGGGTGGATACCATAGCTCTCAGCCCCTTCCCAGTAAAAACTTTGAAAACGCTGCTGGCGATCCTGCGTGTAGAGAATGAGATCCGCTGGAAACACGCCCACCTTGCCTTGAAAAAACCAAGCTCCTTGGACCCAGAACTTAGGTTTTTGCAGAGGAGGCTGAGGTGGTGGGGTCGGAGTCTTTAGTGTTGAGGCGGGCAAAGAGCATCCGCCCTGCCGAGGTCTGAATGGAGCCGGTAACCACTACCGAGCGAGTTTTGCCTACAGCGCGCTGTCCTTCTTCCACCACCACCATCGTGCCATCTTCCAGATAGCCTACCCCCTGGCCTGGCTCCTTGCCCTCACGGGTAATTTTGATATCAAAGCTATCGCCAGCAAGGTAGATAGGTCGCAAAGCCTCAGCCAACTCGTTGACATTGAGCACCTTGACTCCTTGCAGCAGGGCTACCTTCTTTAGGTTGTAATCGGTGGTTACCAGTGTCCCGCCCACGCTTTGGGCAAGGCGCACCAGTTTCTCATCGACCGTGTTTAGGTCAGGATAGTTGGCTTCGTGGATAACAAAGCGCTCGGGGTTAGCCTGGCGTAGGGCTTGCAGCGTATCCAGCCCTCTACGACCCCGCTCCCGTTTTTGGGGATCGGCCTTGTCGGCAATAGTCTGTAGCTCGGAGATGACAAAGCGGGGGATCACCAGCGTTCCCTCCAGAAAGCCCTTCTCAATCAACTGGGCCACGCGTCCGTCAATGATGGAGCTGGTATCCAAGACCTTGGGGCTGGCTGCCACCACACTCCCTTCTGCTGCCGCTTGTAGGGCATAGTTGGGGTTGAATAGGCGCAACAGGGCCGGGCCGTGGGTGTCGGCCAAACTCACTCCCAAGTAGGCAAAGGAGAGACTAAAGAAGACAGATGCCAGCGGTTCCAGAAAATTATTCAGCTCCTGGGGTAGGGGCAGCAAATAAACCGGAGCCATAGCCAGGTTGGCAATCACTAGGCCAATCACCAATCCCACCGAGCGGCTAATTAACACATCCGGTGGCAGCGAGCGGACGTTGGCCTCGAAGCGGCGGTAGCCCCAGCGCACCAGGGCTCCCAGCGCCAAACCTGCCAAGGCCCCGAAGCCGCCAGTAACCACGCGCGCCCCTTCGACATTGGCTCCTTCAAGAGCAGCAGGGGGAAGCAAATCCAGGCCGTAGAACCCAAGACCTGACCCCGCTAAGATGAAGATTGCAATCAGGATGACGTCCAACATACTTGCCCTTGCTGGGGGTAGTAGGCTCTCGGCAATGGGCGAGCCTGCCCCTTATTCTAGTCTTGGGTCTGGAGGCAGATCTCCTTCCCAAACGCCAGAAAAAGGAGGCTATGCTGAAGGAGAGTACTCCCTTGCCCGCTTAAATAGCTAGCTAATACAGTTGCTCCAGTTAACGTCACCAAGCAAGGTAAAAGGAACCATGGCCCAAACCTTAGAACTGACTGCCGAAAATGTGGAAAAAGTCCTCAACGAGCTACGCCCCTACCTGCAAGCTGATGGCGGCAACGTAGAGCTGGTGGAGATCGATGGCCCAGTGGTGAAGCTGCGCCTGCAGGGGGCCTGTGGCGCCTGCCCCAGTTCCACCCTGACCCTGAAGATGGGCATTGAGCGCAAGTTACGGGAGAGCATTCCCGACATCCTCGAGGTGGAGCAGGTGTTCTGAGGATCCCTGCCAGTAAACCTTGGGCTTGACTCCCCTCTCTTAAGACGGCACCTATCTCGTTGCCAGCCCATGCCAGTTCTCCTTTCCATTGCCATCCTGGCTCTGCTCATTCTGGTGCACGAGGCGGGGCACTTTCTGGCAGCCAAACTGCAAGGGATCCACGTCAACCGCTTTTCGCTGGGGTTTGGCCCTGTGCTGTGGCGCTACCAGGGCAAAGAAACCGAGTACGCCATTCGTGCTCTGCCCTTGGGGGGTTATGTTGGCTTTCCTGACGATGACGAGCACTCCCCTTACCCGCCCGATGACCCGGATCTCTTGAAAAACCGCCCCGTTGCGGATCGCCTGGTGGTGATGAGTGCGGGGGTACTGGCCAACTTGGCCTTTGCCTACCTGGTGCTGGTGCTGATGTTTGCTCTGCTGGGGATCCCCTCAGTTACGCGCATCCAGCCTGGCATTCTCATTACTCAGGTAACCCCAGACAGCCCAGCCGAGCGGGCGGGCCTGCAGGCAGAGGATGTGGTGCTGCGGGCAGCTGACCGCGACTACAGCACTCTTGCCGATGCAGCCTCGGCCTTGGCCGCTCTCAACGACTTTCAGACACTGATCCGCAGTAGCGAAAACCAGCCCCTTCCCCTACAAGTGCAACGAAAAGGGGAAGAGGCGCCGCTGCAGATTACAGTAGTCCCGGAGCGGCAGGGGGAAAGGGTAGCCATTGGGGTCAGTCTAGCGCCCAATCAGGAGGTGAGGCTGCGCCCAGCCCAAAACCTGGGAGAGATCCTGACCGAAGCTGGGAACGCCTACCAGCGCTTGGTGATGATGAATCTCACTGGCCTGCAGGAACTTCTGCGGAACTTCCAAAACACAGCCGCGCAGATATCGGGGCCAGTGGGGATCGTTAAGATTGGCGCCGATCTGGCGCGAGATGACCTTGCCAGTTTGTTTAATTTCACTGCCCTGATTAGCATCAACTTAGCTGTTCTTAACCTGTTGCCCCTGCCTGCCTTGGATGGAGGGCACCTTGCCTTTTTGCTCTTGGAAGCCATCCGCGGCAAGCGGCTACCCAAGGAGGTTGAAGAACGAGTGATGCAGACAGGCTTAGTGCTTCTCCTGGGACTAGGGGTGGTGCTGATCCTCAAAGATACCCTTGCCATTGTCACCGGGTCAGGCTAGTTGCCAATGAGCGGTAAGCGGGCTTTACGCCAAAGGGCCTTGGAGATCTTGCTTCGCCTAAAGCGCCATTACCCCAACTCCAAGTGCACCCTCCACTACCAGACGCCGCTGCAACTGCTGGTGGCCACGATTTTGTCAGCCCAGTGCTCTGACGAGCGGGTTAACCAGGTAACACCCGAGCTGTTCCGCCGCTTCCCCGATGCCCAGGCTCTGGCAACCGCCCCGCGGGAGGAGATTGAGGCTCTAATCCGACCCACCGGCTTCTACCGCAACAAAGCCAAACACATCCAGGAGGCGTGTCGCAAGATCTTGACAGACTTTGGCGGCCAGGTGCCCCGCACTATGCCGGAGCTGCTGACCTTGCCAGGAGTGGCCCGCAAGACGGCCAACGTGGTCCTAGCCCACGCCTTTGGCATCAACGCTGGCGTAACGGTCGATACCCACGTCAAGCGCCTCAGTCGCCGCCTTGGCCTTACTAAGCACGAGGATCCCCTGCGTATTGAGCGGGATCTCATGCAGTTGTTGCCGCAGGGGGATTGGGAGAATTGGTCACTTCGCCTTATCGACCACGGACGAGCCATCTGCACCGCCCGCCAGCCTCTCTGCAAGCAGTGCTTCCTGGCCGATCTCTGCCCTAGCGCCTCTCTCCTCCAGCCAAAAGCGGCTGCCGATTGAGGGCAAGCCTGGGGGAAAGGCAGCCCTGACTTAGACTGAGCAGCGTCAACTCAACAGTTGGGCGCTTTACCCCCTCTAAGGCGAAGCTGGCAGAGGGAGGCAGACTCTATGGGCGCTTGGAGTTGGGAGTCAACCCAGGGCAACAGGAGGCTACTGGGCTCTCTGGGCTGGCCTCAGTGTGGGGAGTTTACCTGAGTGATAAAGTGATAATCAGTGATAATTGCAGCTTTAGACAGGTATGAAAGTTGCTTACGTCTTCATCACCCCTCGCGGCGGCACCTACAAGCTGGGCCAGATGATCCTGCCGCAGCTAGAAGCAGGGGTACACGGCGCGGAAGTGGTGGGCATGTTCTTTTTTGACGACAACTGCTTTGTCTTGCGGCAGGGGGATCCCATTGGCGAGCGTCTGGCCAAGATTGCCGAAGCGCAAAAGATTTTGCTGATGATGTGTGACATGTGCGCCCTGGAGCGCAACCTGGCGGAAGGGGAACCCAAGTGGTGCGACTCAAAGGGCCAGGGGCGCAAGGAGCCAGGCTATTGCGTTCCCAAGAATGTGGTCAAAGGCGTACAGGTGGGCTGCTTTCCCGACCTCTACGCGGCCTTAAAAGACAACCCACCTGACCAGGTAATTAGCCTCTAACCGACTTAGCTGACGGCTACGGCAGCAGGCGGCTCTTGGCTGGGCTGAGAGCCAATCTTGCGGAAGACCAGCCGCTCATTGGCCACATCCACCAGGATGCGGTCGCCGGGCAGGAACTCGTTTTCCAGCAGCTTGGTGGCGAGGGGGTTTTCAATCTCCCGCTGGATCACCCGCTTCAGCGGGCGAGCTCCAAACAGGGGGTCGTAGCCCAGCTCGGCCAGGTAGTCCTTGGCCTCTTCGGTGAGGACAATCTCAATTTGTTGCTCCGCCAGCAGCTGCTCTACCCGCCGCATCTGCAGGCTGACGATCTGGCGAATCTGCTCTTTGGTGAGGGCATGGAAGATGATGATTTCATCCACCCGGTTGAGGAACTCTGGCCGGAAGTGCTGCCGCAGCATGGCCAGCACCTGGCTTTTCATCTCCTCGTAGCGGCTCTCATCGCCCCCGATTTCCAGAATCAGCTCGCTGCCAATGTTGCTGGTCATGATAATGATGGTGTTTTTGAAGTCCACCGTCCGCCCCTGGGAGTCGGTGATGCGGCCATCGTCCAGCACCTGCAGCAGGATGTTGAAGACATCGGGGTGGGCTTTCTCCACCTCGTCAAAGAGCACTACCGAGTAGGGGCGCCGCCGCACCGCTTCCGAGAGCTGCCCGCCTTCTTCGTAGCCCACATAGCCTGGCGGGGCGCCGATGAGGCGAGAGACAGCGTGCTTCTCCATGTACTCGGACATGTCGATGCGCACCATCGCCTCGGAGGTGTCGAAGAGGAACTCCGCCAAGGCGCGGGCAAGTTCCGTTTTGCCAACGCCGGTGGGCCCCATGAACAGGAAGGAGCCAATGGGCCGATTGGGATCCTTAAGGCCAGCGCGGGCCCGCCGAATGGCAGCGGCTACGGCGGCTACCGCTTCGTCCTGGCCCACCACCCGCTGGTGCAAGTGGGCTTCCAGGCGCAGCAGCTTTTGCTTTTCCGACTCCATCAAGCTGGTGACCGGGATCCCGGTCCAGCGGGAGACGATCTCGGCAATGTCTTCGGGGGTCACCTGCTCCCGCAACAAGGGCTCGCCGTTGGCCTGGAGCTTGGCCAGGTGGGCCTCCTGCTCTTGGATCTGCCGCTCCAGCTCCATCAGCTTGCCGTATTTGAGCTCGGCAGCGCGGTTGAGGTCATATTTTTGTTCTGCCTGTTCAATCTGCAGCTTGACGGCATCCCGCTCAGCTTTGAGGCTTTGCAGCCGCTCGATGGCGTCTTTTTCCATCTGCCAACGGGCACTCAGCTCCCGCTGCCGCTCCATCAGGTTGGCCAGCTCCTGCTCAATTTTGCCCAGGCGCTCTTTGGAGGCGGGGTCGTCTTCCTTCTTGAGGGAGAGCTCCTCCATCTGCAGTTGCATGATGCGCCGGTCAATCTCGTCCAGCTCAACGGGTTTGGAGGTAATCTCCATCTTGAGCTTGGCCGCCGCTTCATCCACCAGGTCGATGGCCTTGTCGGGCAGGAAGCGCTCGGAGATGTAGCGGTTGGAGAGAACGGCTGCCGCCACCAAGGCCGAGTCGCTGATCTTGACCCCGTGGTGCAGCTCGTAGCGCTCTTTGAGGCCGCGCAGGATGGAGATGGTGTCTTCCACAGAGGGCTGATCTACATACACCGGCTGGAAGCGGCGCTCGAGAGCGGCGTCTTTTTCGATGTGTTTGCGGTACTCATCTAGGGTGGTAGCGCCAATGCAGCGCAATTCGCCGCGGGCCAGCATGGGCTTGAGCAGGTTGCCAGCATCCATCGCCCCCTCGGCAGCCCCCGCCCCGACAACCGTGTGCAGCTCGTCAATGAAGAGGATGATCTGCCCTTCTGATTCGGTAACCTCCTTGAGCACAGCTTTGAGGCGGTCTTCAAATTCACCGCGGTACTTGGCGCCGGCAATCAAGGCGCCCATGTCCAGGGCAATGACCCGCCGGTTTTTCAGGGACTCTGGCACATCCCCCCGGTTGATGCGTTGAGCGAGACCTTCGACAATGGCGGTTTTCCCCACACCCGGCTCGCCGATGAGCACGGGGTTGTTTTTGGTGCGGCGGGAGAGCACCTGAATGACGCGGCGGATCTCGTCGTCCCGCCCAATCACCGGATCCAGCTTCCCTTCACGAGCAGCCTTGGTGAGGTCGCGGCCATAGCGCTCTAGGGCCTCGTAGCGGGACTCGGGGTTTTTGTCGGTAACCCGCTGCTTGCCCCGCACCTGCTGGATGACGGGCTTGAGGCGCTCTACAGTGAGGCCGAGGGGCGCTAGAACCCGCTTGCCTACCCGCTCGTCGTCCAGGGATCCCAAAAGCAAGTGCTCTACCGAAATGAAGTCGTCTTTGTATTCTTTGCGAAACTCTTCAGCCCGATCCAGCGTAGTCTCCAGGCCGCGGCCCAGGTAGAGCTGATCCACCCGCGCCAGCTTGGGCTGCTGGTTGATAAAGCTTTCCACTCTATCCCGCACCAGCCTTGGATCGATGCCAGCCCGCTGCAAAATGGTCTGGGTAAGCCCGCCCTCCTGATCCAGGAGGGAAATCAGCAGGTGCTCGGTTTCCAGCTGCTGCTGCTGGTGCCGCCGGGCTACATCTTGGGATTGGACAAGGGCGCTCCAGGCTTTCTCGGTAAATTGGTTGGGATTGGTGGGCTGCATAGGGGTTTGGCAGAAGTTTTTTCTTAGTGTACAGGAAGACCACATAGAGGGCAGGCAAGAGGCCCTTAGCCCTTGCTGCCGAATTGAGGAAGCCCTCCTGGCCTCCTATAGCCAGGTATCGCCTATTTTGCCAGCGCCAGAGTTCGCAACAACCGTCCTCTCCCCCCACAATTGATGGGTGGATCCCCGCCTTATTCCTCCTCTTCGGAGGGGCGGCCCTCACCAATCACCGCCAGGTCAATTTGCTGGCGGTAGTAATCCACGTTCTTAACCTGCACCTCCACCCGATCCCCCAGGCGGAACTGGCGTCGGGTTTTTCGCCCCACCAGGGCTTGTTTGCGGTATTCGTACCAATCGTTTTTCAGCGTGCTCACCCGCACCAGCCCTTCTGCCAAAATCGGGTCCACCAGCACGAAAAAGCCGTAGTTCTGGACGCTGACAATCAGGCCGGGGAAGGTCTCCCCCAGGTGTTTCTGCAGGAACTCGCACCGCTTCAAGCCCATCAGCTCCCGCTCTGCCTGTTGATGGAGCTGATACCCCGCCTGGATCTTGGGCAGTTGCGCCTGGAGAAAGGCCTGCCACTCCTCATGCACTTTTGGCGGCAATACCTGCCAGTCGATGTGGCCGTAGCCGCTGGGGCCGTGCAGATCCACCACGGTTTTGGAGCGGGGGCTACGCCGATTGCGCCCTTTGCGCAGGGCCAGATCCAGAGCCCGCAAGTTGAGCAGGTCAGCATAGCGGCGCAAGGGGGCGGTAAAGGTGGCATAGGGCTCTAGGAGGCCAAGGCCGAAGTGCCCCAGGGGTTCCTGCAGAGGCTGGAGGCGATACTCGACGGGGGGCAAAGTTGATAACAACTGGGCCACCAAGGCTGGACTATTCCCCGAAGCCAGCACGTCAGGAGCGGTAATGCGAACACAAATTCGCTGCCAATCAGCCAAGCTTACGGCTTCCGGATCCTGCAAATGCAGATCCAGCTTCATGGCGTTGGCCAGGCGCAAAAAGTTTTGCAGGGCCTCGGCGGTAGGGGGCGGCTGCACGCGAGCTAAAGAAGGGATCCCCAATTGGCGCAGGTGGTGGCCCAGGGTTTGGTTGGCCAGCAGCAGCACCTCCGTCATGAGGGCGTGGGCGCCCAGGCGATCGCTAATGAGCAGGGGCCCATAGCCGCTTTCATCGGCAGAGTAGGGGGTAAGCAAATCCAGCAGGGGCAGGTCAAACCCGCCTGCCTGGTGGCGCCTAACCCGCAGGACTTGGCTGAGGCGGAGCAGGTTCTGCAGCAGGACCATCAACTCTGGCACTTTCTCATCGGGGTCCAGATCCGCGGCGGTGGCTAGGAGAGCCTGCACCTGGCCGTAGGAGAGGTGAGCCCGCGTTCGCACCAGACTGGGGTGGATCTCGAAGCTCCGCACCACTCCCTCAGCGTCGAGGGTCAACAGCAACGAATAGGCCAAGCGCTCCTGGTGCGGTAACAGAGCTAGGCGGTTGTGGACTTCCGGCGGGAAAAGCGGCAGCACCGCACTATCCAGGTAAACGGTGGCAGTGCGCCGCTGGGCCTCCTGCTCCAGCGGGTGATCCGGATCCAGCCAGTAGGCCACGTCGGCAATGTGGATCCCTAGCAGCCAACTGTCCTCTTCTTGCCGCTGCAAGGAAACAGCCACGTTGGGCTCGAGGCCGTGGGGGTGCTGCAAGTCTAGCGGCTCCAGGGTGATGCAAAACCAATCCCGCAGATCGCGACGGCCCTTTTGGTCGGAGCGGCTCAGCTTTTTGGGCAGAGTTGCCGCCGCCTCTAGCACGGCTGGAGGAAACTCCTGCGGCAGGTCGTATTTGCAGCAGACCAAATCCACATCGATGGAGGCCTCCGGCCCATGGCCCAAGATCTTGCGAACCCTGCCCAGGGGGGGCAAATCCCCCAGGGGGTAGCGCTCCACTTCCACATAGGCCACCTGACCTTCTGCCAGCCCTGATGCGGAAGGGCGCGGCTCGCTTAGAGCCAGCTCGAACAGCAGCCGATCATCTAGCGGCACTACCCGGAAACCTTCCTCCGTCTGCTTGAGGCGGCCCACCAGCGTGCGATTGGCCCGTTCCACCACAGCTACTACCTCCCCCTCCGGGCTGCGGCGGCGATTGCCTGGTTTGGTGATCCGCACCACCACCTGATCCCCGTTCCAGGCGCCGCTGAGGTTGCTGCCGTGGATGTACACATCCTCTGCCCCCGGCTCATCCCGAACGGCAAAGCAAAAGCCCTTGCTGGAACAGCGCAGGCGCCCTACTACCAAAGATTCATCCGGCTTACGCCGATAGCGGGGCGGATCCCCTGTCTGTTCGAGAAACCCCGCCCGCACTAGGCCGTCTAGGGCAATCTCGAGCATTTCCGGCGCTTCCGGATCAGAGGACGGCAAGAGAGCCAGCAACGTATCCTTGTCGGTCCATTGCTCGGCAGGTTGAGAGAGAAAATGATGAAAAATCCGCGAGAAGTCCATCGGGGGTATTAGCAAAAGGGAGGCAAGACATCACAAGAGCCAACCCGTCGGCGTTAGTCGCGATGGCCGGTAACGATAAAAGCCACGCGCTGACCAATATTGGTGCAGTGGTCGGCCAGACGCTCTAGGTAGCGGATTGCCAGCAACATCAACAGGATAGGCTCGATCGATCCCCTGATGTCAGACTGCTGCGCCAACGTATTGTAGAGGTTGGTGTAGTCTTCATCAACGGCGTCATCTTCCCGCTTCAGTTGCCGGCCCAGGTCGGCATCCAACTCCGTCAGGGCCGCCAGGCTATGGCTGAGCATTCTCTGGCAGCGCTGCATCATGACGCGAATGCGGCCTAGCTCCGGCGGCGGCGGGTAGAGAGCTAGGCGCAGGGCCACCTCGGCCAGGTCTTTGGCGTAGTCGCCAATTCGCTCCAGGTCCCGCACCAGTTGCATCAGGGTGCTAATCCAGCGCAGATCCCGCGCCACCGGTGAGCGCAAGGCAATGAGGTCAATACAGTCTTTCTCAATCTGGCGATAGAAGCGATCGATCTGCTTGTCTTGGGCAATGGCCTGTTCGGCGGCGGCCAAGTTCTGTTCAAACAGGGCCTGCTGGGCCAAGATCAGCGATTTTTCCGCCAGCGCCCCCATGCGCAGTACGTCCTGCTGGATCCGCTTGATCTGAAGTTGCAGCTCAGCTTGCCCCATGGATGGAGATGGGAGAGGAGGGCTGCTGCCGTTGGCAGCGCCCAAAGCCCGTGGATTTCACCCCTAGATCTCGATCATGGCAAATTCTTTTAGACTGGAAAAAAATTGAAAAAGTTAGAGAAAAAACAGAGCAGGGATCGCGGGAGCAGCCAACTTGGGAGAGAAGTTGCAGGCGGGTGGGGGGGTTGCAAGGCTGTCTCCGTCTGGAGGCGGAGGGCTGTGCTGTTGTTCTCGACTGAGAGACTCCGATGACTCGTCCCCCCATTGTCGTGCTGGATGATGATCCCACCGGATCCCAGACTGTGCACAGTTGCCTGCTGCTGACCCGCTGGGATGCGGAAACGCTCAAGCTAGGGCTGCAGGATAGCTCGCCAATTCGCTTCATCCTCACCAACACGCGCTCTCTGCCGCCGGCCAAGGCTGCCGAGGTGACGCGGTCGGTCTGCCGGGCCCTCAAGCAGGCCATGGGGGAGCTGGGGTGGGAGCGGGCTCTCTTCGTCAGCCGCTCCGACTCGACGCTGCGCGGGCACTACCCCTTGGAAACCGATGTCATGGCGGCGGAGCTGGGGCCTTTCGATGCCCATTTTCTGGTGCCGGCTTTTTTTGAGGGAGGGCGCATCACCCGCAACAGCGTCCACTACCTGCGGGTGGAGGGCCGCTGGGTGCCGGTGCATGAAACGGAGTTTGCCCGCGATGCGGTGTTCGGCTACCACCACAGCTATTTGCCCGACTATGTGCAGGAGAAAACCCAGGGGCGGATCCGGGCTGAGCAGGTGGTGCGATTGACGCTGGAGCAGATCCGCGCCGGCTGTCTGGAGCAGCTTTTGGGTCTAGAGGGGAATGTCTGCTGTGTGGTGGATGGAGAAACTCAAGCGGATCTGGACCGTTTTGCCCAAGACGTTTGGGCGGCTCTGGAGCAGGGGAAGCGCTTTTTGTTCCGCAGTGCCGCCAGCCTCTTGACGGCTCTAGCCCAGTTGCCGCCGCAGCCGGTTCCGCCAGAGCAGATGGGGCAGTTTGTCCGCTCCGACCGGCCAGGGGTGGTGATCGTGGGATCCCATGTGCAAAAGTCCAGCCAGCAGTTGGCCCGCCTGTTGCAGGAGCCAGGGATCCAGGGCATCGAGGTGGAGGTAAAGCGCCTGTTGGAACCGGGGCGGGAAGCGGAGCTGCTGCCGGCCCTCTTGAGCCAAGTCCAGCGCGCCTACGAGCAGGGCCTGACGCCGGTGGTCTACACCAGCCGAGAAGAAGTGAGGTTCGACGGTGCCACCCCAGAGGCTCGCCTGGCCTTTGGGCAGAGGGTTTCTCGTTTGTTGGTGGCCATTGTGCAGGGGCTGCCGGAGGGGATTGGCTACCTCGTCAGCAAGGGCGGCATCACCTCCAACGACACCCTCAGCCTCGGCCTCAATCTGCCGGCCGTGCGGCTGCTGGGGCAGATCTACCCAGGGATCTCCATGGTGCTCACGCCGGCGGATCACCCCCGCTTTCCCAACCTGCCGGTGGTGCTGTTTCCGGGCAACGTGGGCGAGGCGGATACGTTGGTTTTAATCCACCGTCGCCTCCACAGCCGCGGGTTGGTCTAGCCTGGAGGAAATCACCATGGCTGAACTCCTCTCCCCCCCTGAAGCTCTGCCTGCCTTGGAGGCCTGGTGGGGATCCCTGCGGCAGGGGCCAACGGTGTTGCCTCCGGCGGTGGTGCACCGCTGTTCTGAGCGCCTGGGCAGCCGGGATGCCGATGTGGTGATTGCCGGCGGCACCCTGGGGATTCTCCTGGGGGCAGCTTTGGCCAAGCGGGGCTGGCGGGTGATCCTCATCGAGCGGGGGAGCCTGCGGGGGCGGGAGCAGGAGTGGAACACCTCCCGGCAGGAGCTGCAGGTGCTGCTGGAGCTGGAGCTGCTGACGCCGGCCGAGTGGGAGGCGGTGCAGGTGACCCACTACCCCCGCGGCCGCATCGGCTTTGGGGAGGGCCCCACCTGGTGGGTGGAAGGGGTACTGAACGTAGGCGTGGATCCGGTCAGCTTGCTGGAGTTCCTCAAGCAGCATTTCCTGGCCTGGGGGGGCCAAGTGTGGGAGCAGACCGGGTTTCTAGGCGCCACGGTCCACCCCGATGGGATCCGCATCCAGACCACCACCGGCCAGCTCAGCGCCCAACTGCTGCTGGATGCCATGGGGCACCGCTCCCCCATTGCGGCCCAGGCCCGCCAAGGGCAGCCGCCGGACAGTGTCTGTCTGGTGGTGGGATCCTGCGCCCAGGGGCTGCCGGAGCAACCCACTGGGGATCTGTTCTACAGCTTTACCCCCGCCCAGGAGGGCTACCAGCCCTTTTGGGAGGCTTTCCCCGCCCGCGATGGCCGCACCACCTATCTCTTTACCTACTGCGACCGGGATCCCCGCCGACCCAGTTTGGAGAAGCTCTGGCAGGACTACTGCCGGCTGCTCCCTGCCTACCAGGGGGCCGAGCTGGCCCAGATCCGCTGGGTGCGCAAGCTGTGTGGCGTCTTCCCCGCCTACCGCCGCAGCCCGCTACAACTGCCCTGGAATCGCCTTTTGGCGGTAGGAGACAGCAGCGGCAGCCAGTCGCCTTTGAGCTTTGGCGGCTTTGGGGCGATGTTGCGCCATCTGGATCGCCTGCAGCAGGGGATCCACGAGGCGCTGGTGCAGCGGCAGTTGGAGCAGGCGGCCCTGGCCCTGCTGCAGCCCTACCAGCCCAATTTGGCGGTAACCTGGCTTTTTCAAAAGGCGATGATCCCTCCCTTGGGAGAGAAAAACTGGGATCCCAACAGCATTAACCGCCTGTTGAGCAGAGTGTTTGCAGCCATGGTTGCCGCCGGCCCCCAGGTGGTGCGGCCCTTTTTGCAGGATGTGGTGCAGTTTGGCGGCTTGGCCCAGGCACTGTGGGGGGTGATGAGGCAAGATCCAGCCCTGGTGGCCGCGCTTTTGCCCCGGCTAGGGCTGCCGGAGCTGGTGGCCTGGGCGGGCCACTTTGCCACCCTTGGCCTCTACGAGCTCCTGCAAAGGCTAGCCGACCGCCTGGAAGGGGCCCCGCAAGACTACTTCTGGAACCGGCGGCGCGAGGCCTGGCGCTACGGCTGCGGTCGGGATTACTGGCTGTAGACCACCACCCCATAGGGCGGCACCTCAACGGGATCCCCTTGGTTTTTTGCCGGCAGGGAGGATCCCTGGCCCAGCCACTTGGCGTCGCCGCTATCTAGAAGCTTCTCCCACCGGCCGTTGGGCCATGGGGCGTAGGTGGCTGCTTGGTCGGAGCTGAAGTTAAACAGGGCCAGAACGGCTTGGGATCCCTGCTGGCGGTGCAGGGCCAGGCCGCTTGGAGCAAACAGCTCCACCCCCACCGAACTCCGCTCCAGGTTTTGCAGCGGCGGCAGGGTCTTGCGCAGGTGAATGAGGGTTTGGTACCACCGCCGCAAGACCTGGTGGTGGCCAGCAGTGGCCAGTTCCCAGTTGAGCTTCGAGCGCAGGAAGGTCTCTTCCGCTTGCGGGTCCGGTACCTCCCCCTGCCAGGCAAAGGCGCTGAACTCGCGGCGGCGTCCCTGGCGCACCGCTTCCACCAGGTCGGGATCCCCGTGGCTAATGAAGTAGAGAAACGGGGCCACCTCCCCATACTCTTCCCCCATAAACAGCAGTGGCAGCATGGGAGCCAGCAGCAGAGCAGCGGCGGCCAACTTCAGGCCAGCGAAGGAGGTGAGCTGGCTGAGGCGTTCCCCCAGCCGGCGATTGCCCACCTGGTCGTGGTTTTGGATGCAGATTACAAACTGGGAGCCTGGCCTAGCGAGAGCGGAATTGCCGTGGCGGCGGGCCCGGTAGCGGGAGTACTGGCCGGAATAGACGTAGCTCTCGCGGTAGGACTTGGCCAGGTGCTCCAATTGGCCAAAGTCCTGGTAGTAGCCTGTCTTTTCTCCAGTAAGCAGGGTGTGAACTGAGTGATGGAAATCGTCGCACCACTGGGCATCTAGGCCGTAGCCCCCTTGCTCGCGGGGGGTAATGAGGCGGACGTCGTTGAGGTCGCTTTCGGCTACCAGAACCCTGGGCCAGCCCGTGCGCGCCTCCAGGGCCTCCACCCGCTCTGCCAATTCCTGCAAAAAGGGGTGGGCGCTGAAGTCGTAGATGGCATGCACGGCGTCCAGCCGCAGGCCGTCTAGGTGAAACTCCTCTAGCCAGTATTCGGCATTTTGCAGGAAAAACTCCCGCACGCCGTCGGAATAGCGGTCGTCGAAGTTGAGGGCCTCCCCCCAAGGGGTGCGGTACTTGTCGGTAAAGTAGGGGCCAAAGTCCCGCAGGTAGTTCCCCTCCGGCCCCAGGTGGTTGTAGACCACATCCAAAATGACAGCCAAGCCCTGCTGGTGGCAGGCATTGACCAGCGCCTTCAGGCCCGCTGCTCCTCCATAGCTAACCTGCACGGCATAGGGGTAGACGCCGTCATAGCCCCAGTTGCGCTCCCCCGGAAACTGGGCCACCGGCATGAGCTCCAGCACGTTGACCCCCAGCTCCACCAGTTGCGGCAGGCGGGGGATCAGGGCGGCAAAGGTGCCCTCCGGGGTAAAGGTGCCTACATGCAGCTCGTAGAGGATCCACTGGGAGAGCGGGATCCCCTTCCAGGCTTGATCCTGCCAGTCGAAGTGGGGATCCACCACCCGCGAAGGGCCATGGACGCCGTAGGGCTGGCAGCGGGAAGCCGGATCCGGCCGCTCCACCACCCCCCCTGAGGTGTGTAGGCGGTAGAGGTAGTCCACTGGCCCCGGCGGGATCCCCTCCACTTCACCCTGCCAGTAGCCCTGCTCATCTTGGGCCAGAGGGATGACCTGTTGGAAAGGGCTGATGATTTTGAGCTCCACGTGTTCGACTAAGGGCGCCCACACCGAGAAGCGGTAGTGGTCCTGGCCACAGGGATAGGCGCCAATCCGTCTAACTGGAGGGGAAAGCACGGAACCCACTCTATAACTTGGCTTCTACTATAGCGGGGCTTGCCCCCCTAGGGGTCAAGGTCTTGGGCTTCTCTGCCATAGTGGAATTAACCCTTTGTTGCTCCGTCCCTATGCTTCACTACCCGCCTAGCCATCCGGATCCCACCGTTGTCGATGTCTACCATGGGCAGCCGGTGCCGGATCCCTATCGCTGGCTGGAGGATCTGGATTCTGAGCAGACGCGGGCCTGGATCGAGGCGCAAAACCGGCTAACTTTTGACTACTTGCAACGCATCCCGGCGCGACAGCGGCTCCTGCAGCGCCTGAGGCAACTTTGGGACTACGAAAAATACAGCCAGCCCTTCAAAGAGGGCGGCCGCTACTTCTACTTCAAAAACGACGGCCTGCAAAACCAGAGCGTTCTCTATACGCAAGAGAGCCTGGAGGGCGAAGCCCGGGTTTTGCTGGATCCCAACACGTTTTCGGAAGACGGCACTGTAGCCCTCTCAGGCATTGCCATCAGCCGCGACGGGCGCTACCTAGCCTATGGCCTCTCCCGCTCCGGCTCCGACTGGCAGGAGTGGAAGGTGCGGGACATCGAAACTGGAGAAGACCTGCCGGATCACCTGCGCTGGATTAAGTTCTCTGGGGCCAGCTGGACACTGGATGGGCAGGGATTTTTCTACAGCCGCTACGACGAGCCACCCCCCGGCAGCGAGTACGAAAGTACCAACTACTTCCAAAAGCTCTACTACCACCGCCTCGGCACCCCCCAATCGGAAGACGTCTTGATCTATCACCGCCCCGACCAAAAAGAGTGGGGCTTTGCTGGCGGGGTTACCGAAGATGGCAACTACCTCATCATCTCCGTCTGGCGGGGCACGGATCCCAAAAACCTCCTCTTCTACAAAGACCTACGGGATCCCAACTCGCCGGTGGTGGAGCTCATTTGCGAGTTCCAGGCCGAGTACAGCTTTGTTGGCAACGACGGCTCCCGCTTTTGGCTGCTGACGGACTTCCAGGCTCCGCGGCGGCGACTGGTGGCCCTTGATCTCGACAACCCAGGGCACCTGCAAGAGGTGATCCCTGAGGCTGAGGAGACCCTGCAAGGGGTTAGCCTCATCCACAATCAATTTGTTGCCTTCTACCTCAAAGACGCCCACACCCAGATCAAGACCTTTGCCCTAGACGGCACCTACCTGGGGGAAATCCCCCTGCCAGGGCTGGGATCCGCCAGCGGCTTTGCTGGCAAGCGCTACGACACTGAGACCTTCTACACCTTCACCAGCTTCACCACCCCGCCCACCATCTACCGCTACGACTTCACCACTGGCAGGAGCACCCTCTTTCGCCAGCCCCAGGTGGATTTCGATCCCCACGCCTATGAGGTGCAGCAGGTGTTCTACGCCAGCAAAGACGGCACCCGCATTCCCATGTTCCTTGTCCACCGCCGCGGCCTAGCGCGGACAGGGGATCACCCCACCCTGCTGTACGGCTACGGCGGCTTCGGCATCTCTCTAACCCCCAGCTTCTCGGTGGGCCTGGTGGCCTGGTTGGAGATGGGAGGGGTTTACGCCCAGCCCAATTTGCGCGGCGGCGGCGAATATGGGGAAGCCTGGCACCAGGCGGGCACCAAGCTCAACAAGCAAAAGGTCTTTGACGACTTCATTGCCGCGGCTGAGTGGCTAATCGCCCATGGCTACACCAATCCCTCCAAGTTGGCCATCGCCGGCGGCAGCAACGGCGGCCTCTTGGTGGGGGCCTGCCTGACCCAAAGGCCGGATCTCTTTGCCGCAGCCCTGCCCGCTGTGGGGGTGTTCGACATGCTGCGCTTTCATAAGTTCACCATTGGCTGGGCCTGGGTCTCGGAGTACGGATCCCCGGACAACCCCGAGGAATTCAAGGCCCTCTACGCCTATTCCCCCCTGCACAACCTCAAACCCGGCACCGCCTATCCCGCCACCCTGATCACCACCGCGGATCACGACGACCGGGTGGTGCCGGCCCACAGCTTTAAGTTTGCTGCTGCCCTGCAGGCGGCCCAGGGGGGATCCCAGCCCATCCTCATTCGCATCGACACCAAAGCCGGCCATGGGGCTGGCAAGCCCACCAGCAAGCTCATTGAAGAGACCGCCGACCGCTGGGCCTTTTTGGTGCAGGTGCTGGGAATCCAGACAGACTAGCGATGCTGCGCCGGCACAGCCCTAGGCCCCAAGCCCACCCGACCGGCATAAACGGCTGCTTCCCCCAGCTCGTCTTCGATGCGGAGCAGTTGGTTGTACTTGGCAATGCGCTCGCTGCGGCAGAGGGATCCGGTCTTGATCTGGCCGGCGCGGGTAGCCACCGCCAGGTCGGCGATGGTGGTGTCTTCTGTTTCGCCGGAGCGGTGGCTGATGATGGTGCGAAAGCCGGCCTGAACGGCCAGTTGCACGGTTGAGACGGTCTCCGTCAGCGTGCCAATCTGGTTGAGCTTGATCAAAATGGCGTTGGCGGCGCCGCTGTCGATGCCTTTCTGCAGCCGGGCTGGGTTGGTTACAAACAGGTCGTCCCCCACCAGTTGCACCCGCGATCCCAGCCGAGCGGTCATGGCCTGCCAGCCGGCCCAATCTTCCTCCGCCAGCCCATCCTCTAGAGAGACGATGGGGTAGTTGGCCAGCAGTTGTTCGTAGTAGTCCACCATCTGCTCAGCGCTGCGGGCTTTGCCCTCAAAGTGGTACTGTCCATCCTGCAGCAGCTCGTTGGCGGCCACGTCCAAGGCCAAGGCAATGTCTTCCCCCGGCTTGTAGCCCGCCCGTTCAATAGCCGTCATCAACAGATCCAAAGCCGCTACGTTGGAGGGGAGATCGGGGGCAAACCCGCCTTCGTCCCCCACCCCCGTGGACAGCCCCTTCTGCCGCAGCAGTTGTTTGAGCGCTGCAAACACCTCCGCCCCATAGCGCAGCGCCTCGCGAAAGCTGGGTGCCCCGCTAGGCACCAGCATGAACTCTTGGATATCGAGGTTGTTATCGGCGTGGGCACCGCCATTGAGCACATTCATGAGGGGTACCGGCAGCAGGTTGGCAAAGGGTCCACCCAGGTACCTGTACAAGGGCAGACCCACTGCACTAGCAGCCGCCTTAGCCGTGGCCAAAGAGACCGCCAAGATGGCGTTGGCTCCCAGTTGCGACTTGTTGGGGGTGCCATCCAGATCAATCATCAACTGGTCGATGCGGGCCTGGTTGAGGGCATCTTCTCCCTGTAGCTCCGACTGGATGGGGCCAAGAATGTTTTCCACCGCCCTCAGCACACCCCTGCCGCCGTAGCGCTTGGGATCCCCGTCTCGCAGCTCGTGGGCCTCAAAAGTGCCGGTCGAAGCGCCACTGGGCACCTGGGCCAGGCCGGTGGCCCCATTGGCTAAGCCCACCAACGCCTCTAAGGTCGGTTGCCCCCGTGAGTCGAGGATCTCATGGGCGGTAATCCACTCGATGGCCGTTTCCACAGTTGCACCTCAATTAGACAGCTCTGGCCAAGGTCAGATCGCCAATAGAGTAGTGGATTTTCGCCCCCGGATCCCTTTGGCTTCCGGAAAACTTTAACGGCTGACTCGGCCCAGGCTGGTGGAGCGCCAGGGATCCCGCCTGGCTCTCTAAGAAAGAGGCCACCCAGCTCCCCAGTGGAAGTAGAATTAGGTAAGGTGTTCCGGCCCCAGAGAGAAGCTAGGGGGAAGGGGGGTCTGTAGTTATGTTTGAAAAAGTACTCTTTCCCATCGACAACTCGCGGGAGACCAGCCACGCCCTGCCACTGGTGGCCGACATAGCGCAGCGCTACAAGAGCCAGGTATATCTGCTCTCCGTCCTAGACACTACAGAACTAACCCCTGAGCAAGTCGAGCAAGCCCGCCAAAGTATCCACAACTTGCTCAAGCAGGCTGAGACTGGTCTCCAGCAGATCGGCATCCAAAATGTCAAGAGCGAGTATCGCGAGGGAAAGGTTCCTTTTGTCATCTGCGACGTGGCAGACGAGCTAGAGATTAACCTGATTGTGATGGGATCCCGCGGCAATCCCCTAGCCGAAGGCCGGAAAAACGAATCCGTCAGCCACCGCGTCATCGACCTCTCCCCCTGCCCTGTGCTGGTGGTGCCCTGAAGAGTCGGCCTTCTCTAGGAGAATGTGTTGAAGTTGTCTCAAAATGTTGCCTTGTGTAACGGTAGGGCCGTTTTTGTTTGTATTGACCAGAAGGCTGCTGTACAACGAAGAGCAGGATAGACCCAATGGCTGACAGCAGCTAACTGGTTACACTCTTGGGAATTGTTATGGAAAGTCAAAGTCGTGGCTACAACAAGGCTTCGAAGAAAACCTTCGATCTAATGCGGCATTTCGCAGAAACCTACGCTAGACGTACCGGCACCTTTTTCTGCTCTGACCCAACAATTACAACCGCAGTAATTGAGGGCCTAGCTCTACACAAAGAGCAACTAGGCGCTCCCCTCTGTCCTTGCCGGTTCTACGAAGATAAAGAAGCAGAGGTGAAGGCTGGCTATTGGAACTGTCCCTGCGTACCCATGCGGGAGCGGAAAGAATGTCACTGTATGCTCTTTTTAACTCCGGACAACCCCTTGGCCGGCACCAGCCAAACCCTAGAGGAGGTCCCTCTAGAATACCGAGCCTAGCCCGTAATGGCTAGGAGAAAGCTGGGTATAATCGAAAAGCAGTTGGAAATGCCTGTTTGCCCGCGGAGGAAACTCTCCTATGACTCCCTCACTAGCTAGCTTCCTCTGGAGCTTGGTATACGGTGCTGTAGTGCTGGGTCTTCTCTTTGGCGCCATCGTGATTGTTAGCTACAGAGATAGGGTGCGTCGCCGCTAAAGCCTTGGCCAAAGATTATCCCCCTGCTGATCCCCGTACTCGACGGCCAGCAAACTGCTGCAGCGGAGGTGGTAAGGAGTCTATTGCCAGCCCCTAGTTACTCTCTCTACTACTGGCAACAGAAGAACCGCTACTACTACGAGGATCTAGAGCGGCTGCACCGCTTCTTCTTGCCTCCGGGTCTCCGTATTCTGGAGATTGGCTGTGGTACAGGGGCGCTGCTCAACGCTTTGCAGCCTAGTTTCGGGGTAGGGATCGACCAAGACGTAGAGGTCATTGCCCAGGCCCAGCAGCAATTTCCCCACCTCCACTTTCGCGTGCAGGACCTCCATAAGTTGGACAGGCGGGATCCAGTCCTGGCCCAGCCTTTTGACGCTATTTTGCTTGTCAATACTCTCAGTTACCTGAGGGATATTCAACAGGTTCTTGAGCAGTTGCGCTGTTTCTGCACTCCGCGCACTCGCCTCATTCTTTCCCACCACAATCCCCTTTGGGAGCCACTTTTGAACCTAGCAACCCTTCTGAAGCAGCGCAGGCCCCTGCCGGCAGCCAACTGGCTCTCGGCAGCAGATGTAGCCAATTTGCTCCACCTAGCGGGGTACGAGATTATCCAGCAGGGCAAGCGGTTGTTGTTGCCGCGGCGGATCCCGCTGCTTTCAACGCTGGTTAACCGCCTGATTGCCCCCTTGCCAGGGATCAACGCCCTCTGCCTAACGGAATACACCATTGCCCGTCTCCAGCCGGATCCCAACTGGGATCCGCCTCCTGCGGAACAGCCCTCTTGCACAGTGATCATTCCAGCTCGCAACGAAGCCGGCAACATTCGCCGCTGCGTGGAGCAGGTGCCCCTGATGGGATCCCACACTGAGATTATTTTTGTGGAGGGGCACTCTAGCGACGATACTTGGGCCGAGATCCAGCGCACTCAGGCCGAATACCAGGGGAGCTGCACCCTCCGCGCCCTGCAACAGGAGGGGAAGGGCAAAGGAGATGCTGTGCGCCAGGCGTTTGCTGCAGCCAGCGGCGATGTGGTAATCATTCTCGATGCCGACTTAACTGTCCAAGCGGAAGACCTCCCCAAGTTTTTCCGGGCGGTGGCCTCCGGGCGCTGTGATTTTGCCAATGGCTGCCGGCTGATTTACCCTCTAAAGCCGGAGGCAATGCCCCGCCTAAACCAGTGGGCCAACCGCTTTTTTGCCGCTCTTCTTTCCTACATCCTTGGCATCCGCATCAAAGATACCCTCTGCGGCACCAAGGCCCTCTGGCGGGAGGACTACTGTCAGATTGCCAAGCTGCGGCAAGAGTGGGGGAATTTCGATCCCTTCGGCGATTTTGACCTGTTGCTAGGGGCTGCCAAGCGCACCCTTAAGATCCTGGACATCCCGGTGCGCTATTTCCCCAGAACCTATGGCCGCTCCAATATCCACCATCTGCGCGATGGCTTGCGGCTGCTGCAGATCTGTGCCTTTGCCCTCAAGCACTTCAAGGGATCCTGAACGATGCTCCTTTGGATGCGTTTCCAATCCAAAGATCCCTGCCTATACAATTTAATAGACTTAGATTAAGCCTGAGAAAAACCACCAATGAGGGAATCCGTATTGAGCAGCCTCGGCCAGTGGATCTCGAATACTCCCCTTCGCTCTCTTGATCGGGCTTATCAGGCTGCCCTCCGCATCAAAGCCATTGAAGACCGCTACTTTCAGGGGGGATCCATCGGTAGCAACGGCAGCCACGGCCAAGTTACTAGCCACTACTTCCAAATCCAACTGCGCCAGAACCTGCGTCAGATTAACCTTAGTCTAGCAGAATTTAGAGCCAGTAGTATCTTTTCCCGCCTGCCTGATCCCGAATCAGATGGCAGGAGCCCTCACTTTCCTGCAGAAGTAAAAGACAGGGGCAAAGAGTCTGAAAATAGACGGCAAAGTCGGGATCCTTCAATTTTGGAGAAACTAGAGTTTATCGATCAGGTAATCTCTCGCTACAAGCGCCCTGCCACTCCACCCAAGCCCAGCGTCACCCAACCTAAACCTCAAGAGCAAGCTGAGTCAATCTCTTCAACTCAAAGCATCAAGACTAACCCCGCTCAGACCAATCTGACCGATGACGGGGTCCCAGTTGCTTCTAAAACGGCCCTCCTGCCTCGCTCCATTTTGTCCACAGCTAAGCAAATCCTCCGAGAGTTAAGTTCGCAGGCAGAAGAAGAGCTGGTCCAGGAGTACCGCAGCCAACGCACACAAACACTGGTGGCAGTTCGGTTCTTGTTACTACTGGCCATCTTGCCACTGCTTGTCCAGATTCTCTCGAAGCAATTTCTGTTTGGGCCATTGGTGGATCGGCTGCAGCCTCAGCAGCCTACTCTCGTGGCCTTGAGCTACGAATTTCAAGAAAGAGCTGTTTCAGAGTTTGATTTTTTCAGGGAAAAAATAGAGTTTGAGCGGGCTTTACACCACCAATCCCCAGAAGATATGGACTTAGAGCTAAAGGATCGACTTTCCATGAAAGCAGAGGAGCTATTACAAAAATACAGCCGTAAGAATTCAGAAGGCCTAAAGAATATCTTGGCTGATCTGCTATCTCTGGCGGTATTTGGTTGGCTAGTCTTTGTTGGCCGTGAAGAAATTGAGGTTCTTAAGTCCTTCCTAGATCGTCTAATCTATGGCCTGAGCGATAGTGCCAAGGCTTTTATCATTATTCTCTTCACCGATGTATTTGTTGGCTACCACTCTCCCCATGGTTGGGAAGTCTTGTTAAGTAGTTTGGCCGAGCACCTGGGCTTGCCTGAAAACCGCAATTTCATCTACGGCTTTATCGCTACCTTTCCAGTCTTTCTAGACACGCTCTTTAAGTACTGGATCTTCCGCTACTTAAACCGTGTATCGCCATCAGCAGTGGCTACCTATCACGCTATGAATGACTAGACTCGATGGGCTCCGCTCAAACTGTACATCCAGCTCGTCAACCGACAACCTCCTGCAACTTTGCTAAGCAATTGCCCATGGCTGTCAAAGCCTTCGCCTCTCGCCACCTCCACCCTTGGCTACCTTTGCAACCTAGGGGATAGTGACAGAGCCGACCTTAAGCGATAGCTTGTGAGTTTCTTAGGCACCCTCTGCCTCCAGATCCAGAAGCCGCCGCAGGGATCCCTTGTTAAAAGCCGGGAAGCGTAGGTAGGGGTACTGCTCCTTGGCCTGCCGCAGCTCTTGGAAGGCGGGAGCCAATTGATCTTTGGGGGAGATCCCTGTAACCACACACCAGATCTTGGTGCGTGTCAAGGCCACAAAAGCTTGATTGCGCCGGCGCAGTTGCTCCTCTACACTTAGCCCCGGCTCGGTGACGTTTTGAAACTGGCAGACGTAGACTTTCCAAGCTTCGTTGCCCTTGGCCCGGAAGATCCCCGACAGGGTGACGTGCCCCGGCAAGCGGAAAATATCCCGATCGGCATCTTCGCCGGCAATGAGGGCGCTAATTCCTCTTTGTTTGAGCCTGGCCTTTAGGCTTTCCCAGTAGGGTTTGTTCGCGCTGAAGCTGGCTACACTTGTCACTAGAAGATCTTCCGGCTGAAAACTCCACTGCTTCAGGTCGCGCTCGATCTGTTGGGCAATCCAATTCTGCTCCTCTTCCTCAGAAGGAAAGGTACGCCAGACCAGCAGCGACTGGGGATCCACCTTGGGCTCAAAGCTTTCTTGATCGACGGGGTGGCAAGCCTTGCGGGTGAGGGTAATTGGGGATCCAGGCTTACGAAAATCACCTTCTACCACTTCGTAACCCAAGTTTTCCCACTGGTCTTTTTGAGTAACCCCCTGCAAAGGCTGGCCTCCACGCAAAAGACCCATGTTGATGGCATGGGCAGCCATGAGGATGATGTTTGGAGTGCGGTAGCAATGGCGCAGTACGATGGCTCGCCCTCCCAACCGCACTTTGGGTTTGCCCGTCTCGTCGCGCCCGAATAGCTCGGCTGCCCCCGGCACCGTCAACGAGCCAATGCCCTGGGCTTCGTCATAGGCCCAGTAGAGCCGCTTGGGATCCCGTAAAGTTTGATAGGCTAAAAGGTAAAAGGCGGGCGGCAAATCTTGACCTTCATCGATCAAGATGGCGTCAAAAAGTTGAGGGATCTCCTTGGCTTCTTTTTTTAACTCTTGGCAGACGTAGTCAAAGGGCTCCGTTGTATAGTCATTTTTATCCCTCAGCTCTGCCCTTGCCTGCTCCAAGCTTTTGGGCAGCAAGCCACATTCTTCGGCGAGCAAGCGATAGAAACCACGCCGATGTTTGGATCCCCAGGCATGCATCACCTGAAGCTTTTGCCAATTTGGGTCGATGTCAAACTTGCTCTGACAGACTTCTGAGATTTGCCTGCGAATTTGCTCATAGAGAGAGCGGGTGTAGAAAACTACGGCGATGTCCCAATCCGGGTGGTCAGCGTGGATCTTGGCTGCTCTGCGAGTCAAGGCTACGGTTTTGCCCGTCCCCGCCAGGCCCCGCAACCGCTGCGGCCCCTCAGGATATTGGGTGGCAATTTTGCGTTGGTCTTCATCGAGTTTGAAGATCCCTTCTTGGACGCGCCGGATCACCGCCTGCGGATCGTAGTCATATACTGGGTCTTCGCCGGGATCCCCCAGCCCTATCCCCAACGTTTTGAGGATCACTTCCCATTCTGTGGCGTTGAGAGGAGCGCCATTGACCTGCTTGGCCGCATACAGAGTTTGCCGCAACTGCTCTGGGTTTTCCAAATCGTCAGCAAAAAGTAGCGCGCCGGTAAAAGGGGGATCCCCGAAGCGCTCCTGCCATTCTTGTCGCCGAATGCGAGGCAAAGCCAGCCGATATTGCCAGGCAACGCGCGCTTGGAGAGGCCGAGTTTCCAGATTTTGCTGCAGCCAATTCTTAATCTGAAACATTTGGTTATCGGCCTGCGCCAGAGGGGTTTCGGTTTCCCTATGCCACTCGCGCATGCGCCACTCGCTGCCGTCGATGGCCTCGATATTGTAAAGGTTGCAGCCCTTACACTCGAAAATCCAAAAGCCCAGTTCAAAATGAATCAAGAGAATGTCGGGCTTGGCCTTGGGGCGGCCCTGAGGGTCATAAATGCTGAACTGATGGAGGAGGTAGCCGGGATCAGAGGCCAGGGCTTGCCGCAGCGCATTCCAAACCGCCGCCTCTGCAGCTATTCCTGGCAAGCTGTCGTCCAGAGCGCCGTCGGGTTGAAAGTGCATGGGGGATCCCTCATTTTCCAACTTGAACCCAGTGTACAACAGGAAACCTGAGCTCTTGGGGAAGGATCCAGGGCCCTTAACGTAAGGTGCGGAATTCCCCACCGTCTATACGGTGGGGATGGATAGCACCCTCTGACTGATTCTGGATGTATTGCTTCACAATTTCTAGGGAGCAAATCATGCCAAAGCCTAGCCCTTCCCAATACACTTTAGTGACCAGT